>JAFYFU010000024.1 GCA_017543595.1 Ruminococcus sp.
GCAGCCGCACTTCCAAGACTGATATTTTCACTGTGAACGTTTTCACTTTTTCCCTGCTGGTGAAGCGCAAACAAAGTCAGGGACAAATATACTGCCCATTCTGCATAGTTCGGCACTCCGTTTCTGCTCAGAAATTCTTCCGGCATACCGGCAAGAAATTCTCCCCAAAGTTCGGGGAGTTCTCCCGGAATTTTGCCTGCTCGTGCCTGAGCCTTGCAAGCCTTGCTTTTACAGTGGAAGAATCCCTGTTTTCGAGCGATTTAATTCGCATTTTAACATACTTCCTGATAAATTTTTCAGTATCAGACATTCTATCAATCCCCCTCGTATATTTTTCTGATTTTGCTTCTGTATATATTTCTTGCTTTTGGTGCTGAATATATTGTGTCGCCTGCCTTATGACCGACAACAGCCGTTTCAGGCTGATTTCCGACAATTTCATCTGCATATGCCAAAGCTGTTCTTTTTGCGGTATTCTGCCATTTCAAGATGATTTCCTGTTTTTCTTTTCCGTTGCAGTTCGGATTGATATTCCTCAGCCATTCCCTGAACGGCATATCCAGCCTGTAATAAATTTGTTCTTTGGCTTCATCTTTGATTTTATCATAATGCTTGTCTTTTGGGCTGTTGCTGCCGCCGGAGGATACATAAATTTCCTGTGCAAATTTTCCTGTCCTGTAAGCAAGTTCTTCACATTTTTTAATTTCGTTTTCTATGATTTCTCTCCAACCTTTTCCGAGTTCCGACAGCAAAGAGGAATGCATTGTAAGAGAATCCGAAAAAATATTCTTTACAAAAAAATCTTTGTCACCGTATTCAACAGATGTGATTGCGGTTGTCATCATATATTCTTCTGATATGAGACATTCGCCGTAGAGGTAATTGCAATACCAGTTCACTGTGCCTGAACGTCTGTTATTGTCCTTTTCATTGTTGTAAATAACTGAAAATTCTCTCCACATCTGCTTTGATGAGTCATGTCTTTTTGGAGTAATCGGTTCATTTGCCTTTTTATTGTCTTTGGGAACACGCCACACGGTCATAGGCTCAAAAAAAGCGTTTTCCTTTTCAAAGAAATCCCCTCCGAGCAGTTTATAACCTACGACTTCATTATCTTTTCTGTTGAGCAGTATTCTTCTTGACTGCAAGGTGTAAAGTTCGGCAAGATTATTCGGCATGGGTATTTCCGTACGTTCAGAGTCTGATACTTTTTCTTTTTCCCAGACGGGTTTCTGCCTGTATTGAACCTTGTTTTCATTTATTATAACAAGATTGAGCATGAGAGTTTCAAACAGGTTTTTTCCGCTGAGCCAAATAAGACCGAGCTTTCCGAGCCAGCCTGCACCCGCAGACGGGAGATTTCCGCCTGCTTTGGCTTTTCCTTCTTTTGTCGGCTTTGATGAAGTATCATCATATGCATTGAGATACAGCAGCCACCTTGCCGCCTGTGCATATGACAGAGATGATTTTTCTTTTCCCGAATATGACGAAAACAGCCTGATTTTGTTACTGCTCTCCGAAACTTCTCCGTTAAGTTTCGGAGAGTCATAGTCTGTTCCTTTTTTCATTCCCGCAACTTGAAAAAACGGTCTTTCGGGGTGAAAAAGCCAGAATCTTTCATGCCATTCATCAAGGTATTCGGACACAGCATTTTCGGGAAATTTTCCGCTGTCCCACCATGATTTCCAGCGTTCGAGCGCATTTTCCTCGTCATCATCAAGCGGATTTTTATTTCCGGATTCGTCATACCGTGAAATGACTGTATGCAGCACTGCAAGCAAAAGACGCATAACGGCTGTGTCCTGAGTGGGGAGTTCGCCTTTCAGAGATTTGTATTCATGTGCATTAACAAGAGCATTTTTCAGCGAAATTTCGCTGATTCTGCAATCACTGCCCATTACTCTTATCCACGGCTCGTCAACAAGATTAAATTCTGTATTATTCATTTTTATCACTCTCTTTTTTACAAATCAGTCCTTTTTCAAAGCTGTATTCAAGGCGGTATCCGTTAAGCTTGGTTTTTTTGTTTTCATCAAGGAACAGAAAAAGTTTTCCTTTCAGCAAAGGTTTTTTCTGCAATTCGGAAACATACGGCTTGCATTTGTTTTCAATTTCGTTTATGGTTTTCTCTGTATTATATTTATGACAGAAATAACTTGGCAGTCTTAATTTCTGTTCTGCAATCCGTTCACATTCATTTTCCGATATTTCAGGGGATAATTTTGTTCCGTCAGTGAAATAAATTGCCCCGTCGGGATATCTCTGCATAAGAATCACTTCAACTGATGAAATACCGTCACGGACTGATGCTTCGGCAATATTTTCATCGGCTGTATCGACAATTCTTGAAAAGAAACCGTGTATATCCCTGCATTTCGGTTTTTTGAGAAGAAATCCCTCTGCCCGTCCCTTCGCTGATTCAATATCATTTCTGAAATCGGAATACTCTTTGCTGTCATCGGCGGCACTGTATACTTTCTGAACAAGCGGTGAAATATCATCTGGGAGTCTGATATTTTCGGGCAGAAAAGCAAGAGTTTCTTTCAGAAGCCATTCACTGTAAATATATTTTGAACCTGTTTTTTCGTTGTCATATTCATCTGTAACAACATAGCAGACAGGTTCTTTCAGTGTATGGGGACGATAACTGCGTTCATGCCTTTGAAGTCTGCCTATGCGCTGCAAAAGCAAATCCATCGGGCATATATCGGTTATAAGCAAATCAAAATCAATGTCAAGGGATTGTTCAAGAACCTGAGTACCTGTAACAACAAGACCTTTTCTTATTTTTTCGCTGCTGTTTTTGCCTGTTTTTTGAAGTATTTCAGATTCTTTCAAAATTCTGTCGGGCATTGTAAACTGTGCATGGCAAAGAATTACATTATCGGTTATTTCACCTGATACAACATCATAAATTTTCTGCACACGGCTGACGGTATTCAATATTATTCCGACACAGCCACCTGATTTTACAGCCTCATTTACCAATGAAAATATATTGTCATCACAGCATTTTTTTATCGTGACAGATTTATGTGTACCGACATAGGGGAGAGCTTTCTGATGTATTTCTTCTCCATCAGTCCATGTCAGAAGCGGATATGATTTGTTTTCTTCAAAATCGGGAATATTTTTTTGAAGATATGCAGATAAAAGAGATATTCTGCGCTGTACGGGAAGTGTTGCCGAAAGCAGAATGACAGGCGTTTGATAAGCTCCGAGCCATTGTAATGCTCTTTCAAGATATTGGTTCATATACGCATCATAAGCATGAACCTCGTCAATTATCACGACTTTTTCGGAAAGTCCCAAATGCAGGAGCATGACATACCGCCTTTTCAGTGCTGACATCAACATCTGGTCAACGGTAGCCACGACAAAATCTGCAAGGCAGGCTTTTTTATTGTCGCAAAACCATGAATGAATAATAAGTCCGCTGTCTGATTCTTCTTCGGGTATGCCTTTCTGAATTTTTGTAAAAGTTTTATTCAACGCTGAGTTTCCGTGTTTAAGCTGTATTGAATGATAAAATTCCTCTGATTGTTTTTCAGCCCAGTTCATAATGCGTGGGAATATTCCGTTTGCGGTTGCCTGAGTGGGAAGACCAAAAAATATGCCCTTTTTCAGGGCTTTTGATGCAAGCAGTTCGGCAGCGGCAAGAGCTGCCTCTGTTTTACCGTATCCCATAGGGGCTTCAAGAATAAATAATCCTGTTTTTTCCGTTCCCGCAACAATGTCAAGCATGGCTTTCTGAGCTTCTTTCGGGAAAAATCCAAAAACATCATTGAAATCGGCATCACTGTAAGATTTTTTCTCCGGAATCCATATTTCGGGAAATCCGATTTTTTCCCATGCCTGTTCAACACGCTGAGGATAATAATTTTCATCTCCCGTATCATCAACACTGATAAGCGGAAAATACTCCGTATTGCTTGCTATCCAGTCAGCAGCGGCAAGCAGTCCGCTTAGTAACAACTGTGCTTTTGACGATAATTCAGGCAGTTCGTCCATCGAGTTGATTTCGGCTCTGCAAAAAGCATTATCTATAAATTTTTTCCATATTTTTTCAAGAACAGACCTGTTATTGTCACCAAAATAATTTTCATAGCCAACGATATTTTCTTTGCGTTTTGAAATATCCTGTTTTCGCAAATCAACCGATTCGGCAGGTACACCGTGGTGCGCTCCGACAACGGCGGCTACACCTGCGGGACAGTTGAAATATCTGAGAATAATTTCGCCTGCCAGTGCGTGAGGGGTGTTTCTGACGGAACTTTTATCCATATATGCAGGAATTTCAATTCCATAATGTTCAAGTGTTCCTGTACGTTCGGAAACATTTTTTGATATTTTATACTGAAATCCGACAGTTGATTTTCCTATATCATGCACATATGCGAGAAATTTTGCAGTTTTTGAAAAATCTTTTTCAGGAAGTCCGCATGATTCGGGAAAAGATTTTGAAACAAAATCTTCAAGCAATTTGTCCATTATACGGACAGTATCTTCCATATGCATATACAAAGGAAGCCACTCATACGGACTTTTACCTGATTTGGCTGTGAATAATTTTTCTGTCATATATGTTCCTTTCAGGGGGTTATATTATGCATTATTTACCTGATTACACTGATAAGCATATCATTTCCTATATAAAATGTCAATATGACTGATATAAAATTCACAGAAAATTTACAAAAAACAGAAAAAATAATAAGTATTTTTACAACTTATCTTACCGTAACCTCAAACGAAGCAGCCGTATGCTCATTGCCGCTGTCAACCCTTACAAAAATCGGATAAACCCCTGCTTTTGTGTTATCAAATGCAGATATGTCCATGCTGATATCAACATAACTTGGCAAACCTATTTCATAATTCCCATCATATATTTTAATGTCTGACATATCGCCGGATTGCCTGCAACTATATTCCATAAAGTCATCAGGCTTGACAATCGTATTTACATCATAAATACCGCCTGTTAGGTCGAGTTCTTCACCGATGTTATATGTAAGTTTGTCGGGACAGCTTTTGATACTTACCGTTGAATCTGTAATCACAACTTTATATTCAGGGTCGGGGAGTACGCCGTCACTCTCAACAAATGCGGAATAGCCGTTTGCGTCCAGTTCCTGAATTGCCTGGGCGTCCATACCTGTTATGCCGTCACCCGTGTTATAGCAGTCTGCATTGATTTTCTGCCATTCATCGAGGGGATATTTATTTGCATTTGCGAGGTACTGCAAAATCGTCACACTGTCTGAGATACTTACTCTGAAATCCCCGTTTGCATCTCCCAGAATATCGGATACTCCTTCGGGTATGTAAATTTCTGTTGTTGTGGGTTCTGTTGCCGAAAGTTCTTCATCTCCCATAACCGTGACATTGAAATATTGTGTATCGGAATCATTTGTATTCAGGTTTGTTGCAGTTATGTAAATCGGGTAATTGCCTGCTTTTGTGCTGTCAAATTTTGATGTGTCGATACTTATTTCAAAGGGCGAAAAGCCATCAATATTTTTACCGTCAACGTTTTTACCGTCAACCGCCATTTCGTTATAGAACATATCCGCATACATATTGTTGCCGTCAGGGAATGTAACCACTTCATAGACATCATACTGACCGCCCGTGAGGTCAAGTTCTTCGCCTATTCTGTAAGTCATTTTGTCGGGGGTCTGGCGTATGAAAACGCTTACTTTTGATGTACCGTTTGCAAGGTCTGTCGTAAACTGTACATCTTCTGTTTTATCCTGCGGAACAGTTCCTTCTGCGTTTGCGTTTACCGAGTATGTGCATACAGCCGTTACAGCCGTAAGCATTAAAGCGATTATTTTTTTCAGCATAAATATTCCTCCTTAAATTATCTTGTATTTAGTGGATATTCATATTTTAAAGGGACGGTAAGCACCTCCTTTCCTTACAGCAATTTTGAATCGAAAGTGCAGATTTCAATTCAAAACCACCTTAAAAACTGCCCTAATTTGTCCCCTATATATAAATGTCGAAAAAAGGGCAAGTTTTTAGTCTGTTTTGAAAAATTTTTCAAACTTTGTATACATACACAAATACACAGCATAATTTTTGTGCAGTTTTGATATACACAAGGGAGGAACAGCAAACGCAAATACTTTTTATAAATACATTGACAATTGCTGAAAAATATGTTAAAATATAACAAAATTCAAGGATTTCAGATACCTATGCTTTGAAATTTTATTATTCATTTTATTTTTTTCTTTATTCTCTCAATTTCGTTAATTATTTTTTGAGTCCATTCATTATCCTGTTCTCCGACAATGAAAACGTTAAATCCGTATATTTGTCCGTTCTGATAAACGGATATATCATCATCTATGTGCAAATCAATTCTGTACTTGCTTGGATATTTTGAGGGCATACCTTCGGCACGACCTGCCTGTACATCTTCGGCGTGTTTTGCTCCGTTGATAACATTGTCCAATTTGATTCCGTAACATTTGAACAGTTCCCGAATGTATCGTTCTGAACGGTAGGAGGTTGTGTAAATCCACAGCTTTATATCATGCCCCTGAATATATTTCATAAGTTCAACTGTTCCTAAACGCAGTCTTTCTTTGTAAATCATATTCAGAGGGAATTTTAACGGTGATTCGGTTTGGAAATTTTTTTCAGATACAAACAAAGTATCATCTAAATCAAAAGATACAATCATTATATTTCTCCAATAATTTCAATAATATTTTATGTTAAAGTGTTTATTTTTTCCAATTATAACATATCTGTACTTAAAAAGCAACTCCGTAATATAAAGTGAGGTGACTTGTTATGAATCAAAACAAACTGATTATTGGTGTTATAGTAACCCGAACGGCAGACACGGAACAAAGAGAATTATTGCAAGAGATTATTCCTGCGGCTTGGGAGAAAAATGCAGATGTCGTTGTTATTTCCAATATTTATAATCCTGAATACGATGACGAAAAACTCGCCGCCGAAAATGATATTTACCGCCTGATTGAATCGCCTGATTTATGCGGATTGATTCTTGTAACAGAATCCTTTATAAATCCCACACACCGCAGGCAGATTACACAGCTTATGAATACAAGAAATGATATTCCGCAGATTGCAGTAGGCTCAGACGTAGCAGGTTTTCATCTTGACCATGAAAAACGATATAAAATACCTTATGGAATGTCAGAATCTTTCCGAATATCAGGACACGCTGACAGGACTTTTGAATCGAAAAGGATTTTCGCACGAGTTGCATTTGCTGATACATAAAAATGAAGAACCTAAACAGGTATTTTGCATTTTACTGCAAACTGCAATCAATGCCGACCACCTGACATTAAACAACAAATCCCGTGAAACATCCGTTCATCAGGAAATATCAGCGGCTTTGCGGGATATTATGCCAAAGCTTATTATTGCAAAATCAGAACAGAACACCTATGCAATTGCAGGAATATATACCAATGAAAGCTGTGACACCAATGCACATTTTCTCCATTGACTTAAAGAGAACTTTCATGTATACTGAAAACAACAAGAAAAATGCAAGAGGAGGAAATCCTATGAAACTGAAAAAATTATGTACTGCACTTATGACAGGCATATTCCTTGCAAGTGCGGTTATTTCCCCGATTAACGGCATACGTTCTGTGAAAATCGAACCGATAGGCATAACGGCAGAGGCAGCCTCATCTATGCGCCGTCCGTGTGACCCCGAACACCCAATGCTCATTGTTCACATTGATACATGGAACGTTGCCGACCCTGCGAAAATTATCGCAACGATTCCCGAAAAACTCCGACCTTATTGTGTGTTCAACATATCCCTTTTCAATAAATTGGAGCAGCGACAAACATGAATGGCTCATGGTTCAGGACGGCTATGAATGTGCTAAATCATGGCTTAAAACCTGCTCCGATGAGGAAAAATCTTGTCGTAAATGATAAGGAAAATGATGACGACTGGTCAATCTGTAATGATTTCAATGTCGGTTCAAAGGTTTACGGTGACCGTGAAATTACAATTATGAATCTTCCGTCAAATCTTGTAAATGCGGAAACTGTAAGAACTGCCTGTGATTCCAAGATGTATACTGACAATCTTGCAGTATTTACTGCAAATTCGGATATAACTGTATATGCGGCAGTTGACAAAAGAGTAAATTCAAATCTTGAATGGCTTAAATCATGGACAAGGACAAGCACAGTCTTAAATACTTCAAATGGTGTTGAACTTGAATTGTTCAGGCTTAATGCCAAATCAGGCGAAACAATAATTCTCGGAACTAATGGCGGTGAAAACGAATCCGCAAACTACATTGTCTTTGTACTGCCGCAGGAGGCATATTTTTGAGAGGCGATGTCAATGCAGACGGCAAATTTGATGCTGCGGACGTTGTTCTGCTTCAAAATTGGCTGCTCGCCGTTCCGAACACAAATCTTGCAAATTGGAAAGCAGGGGATATGTGCGAGGACGGAATACTTGATGTATTCGACTTATGCGTAATGAAAAGTGAGCTGATAAACCAATAAACACCTGTCTGCACAAGGTGTTTATAAGGTGGGTAATTCATAGTAACAGGGGACAAATCAGGAAAACTGCGGTACTTTCAGAATTTATTTCAGTACCGCAGTTTTTGTTGTATAAAATTTTATCATCAAATAATTCACAGATTTTTTTATAAAATCAATTATATTTTATGTATCATCATGAATTTAAGGGAACTGCTTCAAAAAATATTGACAAATTAAAATTCATATGGTAATATTATATTTGTTGGCAGAGACTAATTTTAATATACAGTATATTTAAATTAAATCGAAAGCCGAGAGCCTGAATTTAAGGCTCTTGACTTAAAATTTTTAGTTAGCATATACTAATTAAGGAGCAGGAAATGTCCGAAAAAGAAAGATATGAAATAGACAGGGATATTGCTTTTCACAGCGCACCGACACTTCTCGGAATTAAATGTGCAAACCTTATTTCATTTGACAGAAGTGAAACGGCTATTGCGGAATATCTCAGCGAATTTAAAAATAAACTGTCCGCAAACGGACTTTATGCGGAACAGCTTTGCAAGTGCCGAAAGCGGATACTTGTCTATATATACAACAGAAAAATGCTGGACGCATGGCTGAAAATGCCGTGTGTGAGTGAATTTCTTTCGGAATACGGATATTCTTCGGATATGACTTTGAAAGAAATGCTTGAAAAACTTGCAAGCCGTATATGCTGCGGAGATTTTCCGCATGAAATAGGCGCATTTCTTGGATATCCGATAGCCGATATAAAAGGCTTTATCAGTAATTGCGGAAAAAATTGTCTGCTGTGCGGTTACTGGAAAGTATATGAAAACGCTGAAAAGGCGCAGCAGACATTTGAGGCTTACAATCGTTGCAGGGAAATCCTGTTCGATAGATTAAATAACAGTCTGAATCTGTTTCAGGCTGTAAATAAATTATAATCAGGAGGAAATATATGAAAACAGCAATAATTTATTGGAGCGGCACAGGCAATACAGAGGCTATGGCAAAAGCTGTTGCAGAGGGCGCAAACGCAGAACTTTTCACAGTATCCGAGTTTGGCGGAAATATTACAGACTATGATGCATTTGCTTTCGGTTGTCCCGCAATGGGCGCAGAAGTGCTTGAAGAGGAAGAATTTGAGCCTTTCTTCACATCTGCCGAAGGTTCACTCAGCGGAAAAAAAGTTCTTCTTTTTGGTTCTTACGGCTGGGGTGACGGCGAATGGATGCGTAACTGGTATGACCGCACAAAGGCAGCAGGTGCAGTTCTTATCGGTGATGAGGGATTCATTGTAAATGAAACTCCGTCAGATGATGACCTTGAAAACCTTAAAAAAATTGCTTCTCAGCTTGCATAAAATTTCAAGCATAATACCCGAACTGAAAAACACCTCACACCGCCGAATTTTCGGAGTGTGAGGTGTTTTTCTTTAAACTATCGTCCGGATTTTAAATCTGTACGAAACGGGAGCTTTAATTAAAATATCTGCATTGATATTAATATCTGAACGGAACGTGCTGTGCAAGAACATCTTCTGCTGTGAAGTCAGCCGTAATTTCGCCGAAGTTATAGCTTACTTCTGTTTCCGGGTCAAAGCGTTCTCCGCCTGCGACAGAAAGTGTTTCACCGCCGAATTTATATGAAGAACTGTCTGCGCTGAATGTCATGCCGAGAACTGTGCCGTTTTCGGAAGATTCAATGCTGAATCCGTCTGAACTGCTGTTGAAACTCATTGTCTGAGCTGACGTGTTGTAAGTTGTCTTGATTGAAGCGTTGCCTGCTGTCTGCTTGTATGTGATACCGCTTGTAATTTGATATCTTGCATTGAGAGAACCTGCGAGAGTATTTTTTGTCATGCGGGGGAAGTGAACTGTCTGGAATACAAGGCGTGTCGGGTCATACTGTGTATCAAAGAGAGTAACTATCTCATCGGGATTTGCCATTGCTCTCTCGTAAACGTCCTCTTTGGGGTAGAAGTTGATAGTTGTTGCCATATCAGCGGGCTTGCTGTACTGGATAACAGTTGCTTCCATATCTTCATCAAGGCGAACCTTAACGAGTGCAGCCATACTTGAAGAATCCTTGTCGTACATAAGACCATATATGAAACGGTTACCGGGAGTATTTGTCATGATTGCGATTTCGTCATACTGGTCTACTGTCATAGTGTGGAGGAGTTCAATTTCGTCCTCAGGGATACCGTCAATTGTAAATTCACCGTCAGCATATGAGAGAGTAACGCCGTCAATTGTTACATAGTCGTCAGCCATGAAAGAATTTACAGTCTTGTTTGAAACATAGTTTACAAATTCTACACCGTCAGTGCGCTTTGTTACTTCTGCATTTGCGAGGTAAACAGTGTCGTCAATGCCGTAGCCTGTTTCTGTGAACATAGCATTGTCCTTATTGATATAGTTGAAGTAGTTGTATGTTTTACGCATGAAAGGAGCTGTTTCCTCAGCCATTTCATCGTGAGAAATCTGAATGTCGCCCCATACGGAAACTGCTGTTCCGAGACCTTTTCCGCCGTCATAGGAAGTTTTTGCACCTGTGTACCAGTCATTTGATGACATATAGAACGAAGCATCGCCTGCATCATATGAAATTGCGGAGTTCCACGGATTTACGTCAAGGTAGCCGTTGTCGTTTTCCAGAGACATTCCGTAGCGTGAAAGCTGTATATCAGAACCGTTTTCATTTGAAACCTCTGCATTCCAACTGTCCGAATTTATGCGGAGAGAATCCTGACCGTTGAGAAGGAACGCAACATTTCCGTTTTCATCAGTGTTGACTGTAATTTCATCTCTTGCAAAGCTGCCAAAAGCAAAATAAACGGCATCTGCAATATTTACATGACCATCTGCATTTACGTCAGCAACCATGAGCTGTGTATCGGAGAGGGGAGAAATCCAGTAAATACCTGCATTGAGTGCATTGAAATCAGCAGTATTTACAACGCCGTCAAGGTTTACATCGCCACGGGTATATGTTGTGCTTTCGCAGTCGGCACTTGCGTTGAATGCTGTGAGTGTGGAGAGTGCAACGATACTTGTGATTATAGCTGTAAGTTTCTTAAAGTTTTTCATAAAAACAGTCCTTTCTTCAGTAAAAAAATGAATCGTAGTCATTTTTATAGGCTTAAATAAACTCTGATTCCGTTTCAGAGTGTTTGTATCTTTTGTTCGGGAATTTTAATTCCCTCCGTTCATCTTTCTGTAACATATTATAGCATGGATATTCATAAATGTCAATCGGAATAGTATATCAACTTTCAACATTTATTTTGTGCATTTTGACGAACAGTAAAATCCGAATATCGACACACAAAATTAAAAAGCCGACACTTGAAAAAGTATCGGCTTGCAGAGGTATATATTAAAGAGTATCGAGGAACGAACGCAGGAAATCAGCGTATTCTCGGTAATTTTCGGAGATTTTACCGCATAGTGTTTCTGCATATCTTTTGTGGCTTTTGATATAATCTGCATATATCTCTCTGTTTTCAAAGAGGTTTTCGGAGCTTCTGAGAGCATCAACAGCCATAAATATTTTTAATCGCTGACTTATTCTTTTTGCAACGGCATTATTACCAAAGATTTTTGTATATTTTGTACAAGGTCGATTAAACACTGCCTCAAAGACATCACTGTTAAAAAATTTGTACTTATTTTTTTCGTATTCTCCCGAAAAAGCTTTGAGAAGTTCATCATGTACAACCGGGTCTGTGGGGATATAGACTGTATTTCCGTCAAAGACTACCTTATGCACTTCCGAACAAACAGGAGAAAACGGATTTCCATTTCCGTGAACATTTTTTAACTCAACTGTTTCCAGACTGCGGATTGAAATTGCATTGGGTTTAAATTCTGCCCCATAATCCTTTGTCGCTTCGAGAATCAGGTGTCTGACATTGTGAAAACGAGGATATTTCAGGGAAAAAGGCGGAAAATTGTTCTTTTTTGAGCGGACGATAGTCCGGTCGTTTCCGATTATTACTGTGAAAAATCCGTTGTAATCCCTGCCGTCAGGGTATTTTGCGCTGACAAAATCGGGAATGTAGGAGTCACAACTGTACGGAAGTTCCAGAAATACACAGGGGTGAGACCAGACAATTCCGTTGCCGTCCCTGTTGCATTTTACGGTATCAGGCTGAATATAGACGTTTTTGCAGTTTCCGAGATAAAGACTGCACCCGTGATTTATGGAATGGCTGTCGAAATGAATTTCCGTGTCCGCAGGGAATCTTATTTTTTTCATGCTTCCGACAAGGAGAACATTTCTGCCGTACCTGTAATCCCTACTTGGATTCATTATAAGGATATAATTTCTGTGCATGGGGGTATCGCTGAAAGCACAGCCCGAAATTATCGAATTATATGCGGCAAAACCCTCAATACCGCTGAATCTGAAAGCCTCGTCCTCAACATGGCAATATCTCGGAATATTCACAAATTTAAGCTTTTCGCACTTAAAAAAGGCTTTTTGTTCTATTTTATGCAAAGTCTGCGGAAGGTGTATATTTTCAAGGCATATACATTCATAGAAACATTCTTCGGGGATTTTAGTTACTCCCTCCGCAAAAACAATTTCTTTCACCCTGCTTTTTTCAAAGCATTTTTCACGGATTTTCTTGATACTGTCGGGAACATATATTTTATCTGTACTCACGCACGAAAAAGCTGATTTTCCGAGTTCGTTCACGATATGTTCACCAATCGTATAAGGAATCGTTATATTTGTTTCTTTTCCCGAATAGCGTGTAATTCTTATTCTGCCTCTGGATTTGTACTTGAAATGCCAGCCGTTTTTCACAGCCTGTTCGTAAGTAAGGCTGATATGCTGAACATCTTTCTTATGTTCATGCGGCTTTGGCGGATAATAAATCTGAGCATTTTCTTTCATGGCACACCTCAATAATCAATTAATTTATAGTCTTTATAGAACATTCCGCTGTCTTTTATTTTCTCATCATCAAGATGAAGTGTCACGGGGTATAAAATTCTTGCCGCACCGTCCTCAAATGTCAGATACGGTTCAAAATTTTTACTTATTTCATAATCGGGCGGAAACTGATTTGATACCCAGCCGGGGTCACAGGAATAGACAAAAATCCTGTCACGGGAAAAATCAGATGCTATGGAATGAGTCATCATATTTAACGAAGCCTTTGCCATATTCGTATGTACATGGCGGGCGAGTTTCTGTTTTGTATTGAATTTTCCCTCAACAGAACTGACATTTATCACGAATTTATTAATATTTTTATCATAGGCAAGGCATTTTCTGAGACCGTTTGTTAAAATAAACGGAGCGGTAACATTAATAAGCTGTACTTCAAGAAGTTCCTGCGGAGAAATTTCTTCGGGCTTGCGAACCCATGAATTATTATTTGCCGTTTCGCCGTAGTCGGTTTTATTAATGCTCGGCATAAGCGAAAAATCGCTGTTGTACTCAACAATCGGAAAAAGATTGTTATATTCGATTTGCAGTTGATTTTCGTGCATTGTAAGCTGCTGATAATATTCATTTGATTTTCTGACGGTCTGAGCGGCATTATTTATTAAAATATCTAATTTTCCACCGCTGACTTCCTCAATTTTTGAAACAAGTTCACTCATGCGGTCAACTCTCATCAGGTCAAAGCCTATTATCGTCAGCCTGTCCTTGAAATCCTCATAATCTTCTTCCTGCATATAATTTTCAAGGGCTGATTTCGGATATCTTGTAACAGCGATAACTTCCGCCCCCTGACGCAAAAGCCTTAAACAAACGGCATAGCCTATTTTTATTCTTCCGCCCGTGACAAGAGCCTTTTTTCCGTAAAGCGGACGCAAAATTTCCCTCATACGCTGATTTTCAGCCGAACATTCGGGGCATATCCCGTAATAATCAATAATTCTTCTTCTGCACATAAGACACATTTTCACAGACAAAACCCCTTTAAAAAATACTTGACAAACAGAATAATATATGTTAAAATAATATTGTCGGTAGCTTAAATTAAAGTGCCTGCTCTGCAAGCAGGAGATGCGGTTTCACCGCCCGACATCGTCGGTAGCTTAATTTGAAGCACCTGCTCCTCAAGCAGGAGATACGGTTTTACCGTCCGACAGCCCGTTTAGCTCAACGTGAGAGCAATCATCCCCAAAGTGAAGAGACGGCGGTTCAACTCCGCCAACGGGTTTTTATTTTATGAAATACTTGACGAATAAAATTATATATGTTAGAATAATACTGTCGGCAGCTTAAATCAAAGCGTCTGCTCTGCAAGCAGGAGATGCGGTTTCACCGTCCGACAGACCCGTTTAGCTCAACGTGAGAGCGTTCACTCCTCCAAATAGTGAATGACGGCAGTTCAACTCTGTCGGCGGGTCTTTTTTTATTCAATAACACTTGACAAACAGAATAATATATGTTAAAATAATATTGTCGGTAGTTTAAGTTTAAAATACTTGCTCCTCATGCATCGATGCGGTTTTGCCGCCCGACAGTCCCGTTTAGCTCAACGTGAGAGCTGTCGCCCTGCTAAGGCGAAGATGGCGGTTCAACTCCGCCAACGGGTCTTTTTTTTATGCCATTATACCATAATTTAATAAAAATGTCAACATAATAAATAAAAAAAGTTGATTTTATAAAAAATCAACTGAAAAATCATATCAGGCAAGCCTTACGACAAGCGTAATTTCAAAACATTCGTCAACGATATCCGCATAGATTTCGCCGTTCATAAGCGACATAAGACGCTTGCAGATAAACAGCCCCAGTCCGTTTCCCTGAATGTTGTCTGCATTTCCGCCACGGTGAAAACTCTCGAAAATCTGTGGTAATTCCTTTGTTTCAAGGGTACAGCCCGTATTTGAAACCGTTATAAGTTCACAGCCGTCCATTTTATCGAATTTAAGTTCAATTCTTCTGCCGTCACTGTATTTTATTGCATTTTCAATGAGATTCTGCAAACATTCGGCAAGGCGGTCGGGGTCACAGGAGAGTATGCAGTCATTATATTTATTTATTTTAAATTCCGTTCCCGTCACGGCAAGCTGAGGAGCGTATCTTGCATATATTTTTTCAATAGTATGGCTGAGAAATTCCTCTCCGATTTCGACTTCAAAATTCATGAAATCTTCGCTTGCGGCTTTTGTAATTTCACTTACAAAATTTTCTATTTCGTCAGCACGCTTGTTAATGCTTTCAGCCGCAGCAAGCCTTTTTTCTTCGTCCTTGTAAAGCCCTTTGGCAAGAGCCTTTGCGTTCAGCTTAATGGCGGACAAGGGCGTTTTTATGTCATGGGAAAGCGACAGGAGCAGGAGTTTTTTATCTCTCTGCATGGTGACTTCTTTTTTGCGGTTGTTTTCGATACTCTCACGCAGGAGATTTACTCCCCATGTAAATTTTCCGAAAAATCTGCTTTTTTCTTCGGGTATCTCAATGGTAAGGTTTCCCTTTGCGAGTTCCTGCGGAACGCTGTTGATTCTTCCGAACGGCAATATTATATGCCTGCGGATATATAAAAACAGTAATGCCGTAAGGATAAAAAATATTCCGAGTACGCAGTTTAAAATAAAAATACTGCTGTGTTCGTTTTTTATTTCATATTCAACACGATAAAGTTTACCGTTTGATTCTATTATGAGATACTGTTCGTTGCTTTTATAAAGGTCATCGCCCGTGTAAACGCCCTTGATATGCGGATATTTCGACAGGTCATAACTGCCTGTTTCGTTAAGTTCGTCCGTGAGTCTTTTTGCCTCGACACGGTAAATTCCGTTTGTGTGATTTTCGTCACGAATCAGAAATATATTCAGACCTGCGGCAAGTGCGATAAAAATAACAATTGACAAAATGCAAAGTTTTTTGAATGTTTTCATACAAATTTATACCCCACGCCCCAGACCGTCAGCAGACGCTTTGCATTTTTCGGGTCATCACCCAATTTCTGCCTTAAACGGTTTATATGCACATGAAGTGTCTGCTGTTCGGAATCGCTGTCGCTGCCCCATATCATATTGAAAAGATAGTCTTTTTTAAGCACTTTTCCCTGATTTTCGATAAGAAGTGCAAGCAGGTCAAATTCCTTTGAGGGGAGTTCTGTCGGTTTTCCGTCAATTTCCGCAGTTTTGTCTGCAAGGTTAAGCGTTACACCGTTTGCGGAAATAATATTTTTCTGATATCGCCTTTTGAAAATTCCCTTTATTTTTGCGATAAGTATATCTATATCATATGGCTTTTCGATGTAATCATCTGCACCGAGGTCAAAGCCGTTAAGTTTATCTTCCTTGTCAGTCCTTGCGCTGACTATCAGAATCGGCGTATCGGCTTTTTCACGGAGTTTAGAACACACTGCAAAACCGTTTAAATCGGGCAGACCTATATCAAGCACGACAAGCTTTGCGCCGTATTTTTCAAAAAGCTGAACCGCACGTTCACCGCTGTCAACCGCTGACACCGTATAGCCCTCATCACGCAGAAAATCCGTGAGGAGTTCCGCAAGTTCCCTGTCGTCCTCAACTATGAGAATATCAATCATAAATTTCACCTCCCGAAACAACATCAAAGCGAATAATAATCAATGAAATCTTTCAGGCAGTTTATGCCGTAATCCTCATATCTGAAACCGCCGTTTTCAATTTTTATACTATCATACCATTTCATAAGGCTTTTCATATTGGGTATATCAGTTTTTGTAAAATCAGCAATCTGAATCATAAGTGAAAGTCCGTATGAAAAATCCGCCGTGAAATATCTTGAATGTAAATCGGGAATATATCCGTTTTCGGTTTTTACGGACGGAGTTTCCAGACCTTTAAAAGCCTTTATACTGCATATTTTCGCTGTAAATTCCTTAATTGTCGGACTTTCGTAATGTTCTTTGAGAGATTTGACATATGACAAGTCAAAGCAGGGGAGGGAAGTGCATATTTTCTGAACTTCGTCATCACATTTAAACAAAAGTTCCGAAGATTCGTCATTCCATTCCTCATAGAAAAGCGGGAGTTTTTCATAGAATTTTCCATCTTTGTAATCCCTGAAAATCGTTATAAGCCTTGATGTATGCAGTATCGGATTTGACGGTGTCATTGTCAGGTTAAGCATATTCGGAATTGATATGCACGGAATGTCAAAAATACTTTCGATAAGTTCCGCACATTTATCTGCCTGTGATGCGGGGAGAGATGCCACATGAAGTTCATTTCTGTAACCTGTTGAGCGGACAGTTTTTCCCTTTTTGACAAGCCTTGCAACAGCAGGAACTCTTTCAACTGCGAAAAATAAATTTCCCTGTTCAATGCATTTTCCGAAAGCACATTCGCTTCCGCCGTTTCCCGGAACAACGCCTATCCACGCATTTTTACTGCAATTCTCATATATAATTTCTGCGGTATTTTTCATACAGTCCGAAGGAACGGTGACAATTATGACATCTGCGTCTGAAAAAGCCTCGGAGGGATTATTTGTTGCGGATTCTATAAATCCCTTGTGTGTGAC
>JAFYFU010000025.1 GCA_017543595.1 Ruminococcus sp.
CAAGTATATCATCTTTGCATTAAAAAGTCAAGGTTTTTTTTGAAATTTGTATGAAATTATATTTTTATCCCTTAATTTAGTATTTTTTTGTAAAAAACATAGAATTGCAAATTTCCTCTTGACATTTCCGAAATCATGTGATATAATTATATCTGTTGTGAGACACAAAACAGTTGAACACAACAAATGAGACACTAGCTCAGTCGGTAGAGCATACGCCTTTTAAGCGTAGGGTCGAGGGTTCAAATCCCTCGTGTCTCACCAATTGATATTGGTACGAGAGTTTGAAGTTGCAATATTTCAAACTCTTTTCTCTTTTTTATGCAATCCGTAAGGGGGAATGGAATTTGCAGAATAAGGCGCAGTCCCGCAGACAAACAGAAGGCAATTATAATCTGCTGAGAGTAATTTGTGCCGTTGCTGTTGTGGTACTCCATGCAAGCGCAAGATATGTTACCGACTATGAGGATATTTCAACACCGCACCGAGGGCAGATATTTGCTTCATTGTTCTATAACCAAATGACAAGATTTGCAGTCCCGTGTTTCTTTATGCTTTCGGGGGCATTTACGATAGGAAACGAAAAGAACCAAAATTACCGCTATTTTTACAGGAAAAGCTTTGTCAAAATAGGAATACCGACAATTATATTTTCTCTTATTTATTTTCTTTACTCTGAGGTATCTGCATACAGGAATTTTTCAAAAGAGGGTGCTTCGGTATTTATAAGACCTTTAAAGGAATTTCTTGCAGGTGAACCTTATTACCATATGTGGTATCTCTATACTCTTATCGGAATATATATTCTGATACCTGTTATTGTAAAAATAAGGCTTGACATAGGAGAAGAATATTTTTCAAAGATGTGGATATATTTTATAATATCATTAATCAGCGGACTGACTTCTTCAAATATGCTGAATTGGAGTGTTTCAAAAGTTGCCCTGTATATCGGATATGTAATGGCAGGCTATCCGATAAGAAAAAAATATAAAGAAAACAAAAATAATCTCAAAGGTATTTTTATGATTGTTCTTTCGATTGTTCTGCTCTTGATTCATACATATATACTTTACATAAAAACGGTTTCGGGAATTGATGAAATACCTGAAATACTTGCAATGGGTGACCACTTCAATGTTTTTATTGCGCCTGCGTCTTTGCTTATGTTTGCGGGATTTTCGTGTTTGTCGGTAAAACCTGATTTTCTCAAAGGTCTTTCGGGACATACTTTCATGATATACCTTATTCATGCAGGCGTTATGTCGGTCTTATGCAATACGGTAATAAAAACCACAAACGAAATTTCAAAGCCGATATACACTGTTCCCATTATTTCGGTTGTTACATTTGCAGTATCATGGGTAATGGCAATTATATATGATATCTTATGGAAAAAACTTGACAGCAACGGCAGAATATCGGACAAATTCTGTAAATTATTAAGATTATAAAAAAGCAAGCCCATACAGGGCTTGTTTTTATTTTATATCGAAACCGAAAGATATGCAAGGGCTTTGCTGTAAATATCTTCGGGGCGCACACGGTCTGAAATGAGAATTTCCGCAAAATCAACAGCGTCCTCTATATTGCATGAAAAATCGGGAATACTCTCGGATTTCCCTGTAAGAAAATCAACAGCCTCTATGCCGTAAGCAGTTGTTTCACTCCCGTAGTAAACTAATTTTCCTGCTGTGACCCTGTATGTAACTTTGTTTGCACCGTATATTTCC
The DNA here is from genome assembly GCA_017543595.1 of Ruminococcus sp. Taxonomy (GTDB): domain Bacteria; phylum Bacillota; class Clostridia; order Oscillospirales; family Ruminococcaceae; genus Ruminococcus. The sequence continues at coordinate 1,734 of JAFYFU010000025.1, forward strand.
ATATATACAGTCCTGTCTTTTACTTCTCCCTTGTTTCTGCGGATAAGTCCGAACATAAAAACATCTCCTTATTTAATTGAGTTTATACAATTATAACATATGCGAAAACAGTTTTAAAGAGAAATTTTTGTCGGTTTTATGCATTTTAAGGGAGATAATGCAGAATTATTCAAGGTCATTGATTTGCATGAAAATTTTCTGCATCTGAGTATCTGTCTTTGCGATTCTGTCCGCACATTCTTTAAGTTCCTGAGAAATTTCGGGGGACAGCTTTGCATTAGTCTTATATTTAAGCTGATGTTCGAGACTTGCCCAGAAATCCATAGCCATTGTTCGTATCTGTATTTCAACGGGGGCATAGTATTTCTTGCTTGAAAGATATACGGGGACATTTATTATAAGATGATAACTTCTGTAACCGCTCGGCTTTGGCTTTGATATATAATCTTTCTGCTTTATGATAGTAAAATCATCACGGCGGGAGAGTATATTCACGATATAATAAATATCCGAAATATAATAGCAGGTAACTCTTATTCCTGCGATATCAAGGAGATTTTTGCTTGCGGCTTCGGGGGTAAGGGGGAGATTTTTTTTCTGAAGCTTGCCTATAATTGATTCTGCCGATTTCAGACGGCTTTCTATGTTGTGTATGGGGTTTCTGCTGAATTTGATATTAAATTCCTCTGCGAGAATGTCGAGACAGGTACGCACAACTTTAATTGCCGAATCATAGAGATGTGTAAGCTGTAAGAATTTCATGAAATTCACAGCAAACTCATTTCTTTGTTCTTCGCTCTGATTAACGACAGCGGGGAGATTCCCTATGTTGTCGATTATAAATTCCATTTCGCTCATTAAATTCACCCTTTCCGAATAATATGTTACCATTATATCATAAATGTAAAAAATGTCAATACAGGACACAAAACTCACGCTCCGACTATCACAATAAAATTAACCGTTCTATGCAGTTATATAATATTATACAAAAGAAAAGACGGGAATATTGCCGAAAGAAGTCCCTCCTATGATGAATACGGGGAAGTTTTGGCGAAAATTCAAAAGTTAAAATATATTATGATAATCGAATGAAATTTAAGTGAAATTAATAATCAATATAATTAATAATTGTGTCCATAGCGAGATAATATTCTTTCTGATAGAGATATTCGGAGGCTGTCGCAAAAGCTGCGGCGAGATTTCCCGTTATTTCGGCATTTGTATATACCGCAGACTGCTGTAAAGCCGTATTCAGAAGAATCATATATCCGCTGCCATCGGGATATCTTCTGTCATGCCATATTTTGCAGAGGTCATAGTCACCTGTGTCTGATGTATTTGCCGTGAGTATTACGGAAATATCTTTGTTGCCGTTTGCAAGCCTGTTTTCTATGAATTGCAGTTCTTCAACGCTGTAAACGCCTATTTCATCGAATATATGAGAGGGACAGCTTTCGGAAAGATTCATCATTTCCATTATGCCGTTTTTATACTCTCCCTTCACAAATAATTCCGTAGCGGAGAAAAGTGCGGCATTGAGGGCATTTGTATCTATCATCTTATCGCAAACGCCTGTTTTAAGCAGATAGTCGTATTTTGTATCGTTGTTGAGGACAAAGACAAGACCGTTTCCCGCATTGTCGTAAAGCTGACTGAAAATATCCTTTGCATAGTCTGCGGAAGTTGAATCTCCGCTTGAACTTATTGTGACGACTGCGGAATTTATCATTTTTTCCGAACTTATATTTTTAATATATTCGGTAAGCTGGTTTTCTTCGTCATCGCTGAGAATATCCGCATAGTCATAGACATATTTTCCGCTTTCGGCTTTTATGGTCTGGGGTGCAGAATTATCGGTTTTTTCGGTATCCTCGGATTTTTCCGCTGAATCTTCGGTATCTTCTGATTTTTCGGCAGAATCTTCGGGAGTTTCCTCATTTTCCGAAACGGGTTCGCTTTCTTCTTCTGCTTCGGTAGTTTCTGAGTTTTCGGTGTTTTCAACATCTGATACTTCGGAATCTGCGGAAACCTCGGAAGAACTGTTCTGCGGTGAGCTTACACAGCCACTTAAAAATATTGATAAAGAAAGGGCTGCCGTTAAAAGTTTACAAAATTTTTTCAAAATAATCATTCCTTATACTTGTATTTCTTATTATATTTTAGTATAATTTAAGAGAAAAATCAAGTGTTACACAAAAAATTAACAATTTTATCATGAGGAAAATTTGCGCCTTGTCATGAGAGTGAACGTAGCAAAGCGGAGTGAACGAAATGACAAGCCACAAAGCGCAAATTTGACGATTTTAAATAAGAGGAAAATTTGCGCCTTGTCATGAGAGTGAACGTAGCAAAGCGGAGTGAACGAAATGACAAGCCACAAAGCGCAAATTTGACGATTTTAAATAGGAGAAAATTATGGATTACTATGTTAAAAATAATGATGTTATCGTGAACGAAAAAGATTTTGACCTCGATGAAACCCTTGACTGCGGTCAGGCTTTCAGGTGGAAAAAAACAGAGTCGGATTATAAATGTACATATACAGGGAAATTTCTCAACAGTCAGCTTAAAATTTCACAGGCGGAAAACGGGGATTTTATTTTTCATGATGTCTCCGAAAAGGAATTTCTTGACAAATGGTTTAACTATTTCGATTTCGGAACAGACTATTCCGAACTAAAAAAAATATTCTCCGAGGACGAAACGCTGTCGAAAGCCTGCGAATATGCAAAGGGTATACGCCTTTTAAGGCAGGATTCATGGGAATGTCTTGTTTCTTTCATTATATCGCAGAATAACAATATTCCCCGAATAAAAGGCATTATTGAGCGTCTGTGCGAACATTACGGAAATATATTTCCTACTGCGGAAATGCTTTCAGAAGAATCTCCCGAAAGCCTTGCATATCTGCGGAGCGGATTTCGTGCAAGATATATCTGCGATGCCTCACAAAAAGTAAGCAAAAAAGAAACTGATTTAATTAAAATATCTTCAATGCCTTTGGAGCAGGCAAGAGCCGAACTCAAAAAAATTATCGGGGTAGGGGACAAAGTTGCCGAATGTGTGCTTTTGTACGGTATGCACCGCACAGAGGCTTTTCCCGTTGATGTCTGGATAAAGAGAGTCCTTGCCGAATACTATCCGAACGGTCTGCCCAAATTTATAAAGGAAAATGCAGGAATCGCACAGCAGTATCTTTTCCATTATATGCGTACAAAAAATTAAAAATTTGCAGATTCCATACTGCGGACAATGACAGCCCCGAAAAGCTGTCATTTTATTTTTTGTAAAAAAATATTGACAAACGAATTTCAATAGAGTAAAATATAAGCAGTAAAGGAGTTGGGGATAATGCAGAATACAACCATTGAAAAGGCTTTGAAAAATCAGGTTGCTTCCGTAAAAATGGAGGGGTTTGTTTTTTCGGAAAAAGAACTTGAAAACGTCAGAAAATGTCTCAGAGGAGAACTGACATTCCAGCAGTTCAAGGAAAATATTCTCAAAGAGGTTAAAAGCAGATAATGGCAGTTTACAGTTTAGACGGCAGTCAGGACAACTGTTACCCGAATACAACGGTTCTTGTAAACAAATTCGGCATAAAAAATCAGGAAGAACTTGACAGGGTTGAAAAACAGATAACTTTGCTGAGGGCTGTTCAGGCGGAACAGGAAACAAAATTTGAAAACGTTGATTTTGAATTTTACAAGAACACCCACAGGCGGATTTTTGCAGATGTCTATGAATGGGCAGGTACGGTCAGGACGATAAATATTTCCAAAAAAGGCACTGTTTTCTGTAATGCCTGCGAGATAGAAAGGATAGGCAGACTGAAATTTGAACGCCTGAAAAAACAGAACTATCTCAGAAAAATGGATTCGGGAAATTTTCTTGACGAACTTACAGACCTGTACCATGAACTGAATATGCTTCACCCGTTCCGTGAGGGCAACGGCAGGACGCTAAGGCTTTTTGTAACGCTTCTTGTGAGGAATACGGGCGGAGATATCGACTTCAACAATACAGACAGCGATTTGCTCACGATAGCTACAATAAAAGCCTCACAGGGCGATAAATCAATGCTGAGAAATGTATTTGAAAAACTTGTGCTTATATAAAGAATCCGTCCCGAACAAGCAGGACGGATTTTAAATTACTGGAAAATTATTTCATATTCCGAGAGATTTTCATTTTGTCTCAAAAACTGTGTGAAAATATTTTCGGCATTTGTTTTTACTGAATAGAAGAAATCATAATTGTTAAGGAGTTTGCGTTCCTGTTCGTTTTTCTGTTCGGTAAGCATACCCGAATAGTCGGAATATTCAAGGGAACTGAAAATATCGTCTTTTGCGTCTTTAAATTCATAGCTGTCCTCATCTACATTGTGAGCGACAATTTCAGCTTCGGGAATTGTTATAAGGACGGTTTTTTCGTCATTGTCAACGGCTGTTTCAATCTTTGTGAAATCTATATCCACATCAATTGTGCCGTCAAAGCTGAAAATAAACATATTCGTTGTGAGCGGAACTTTCACGCCCCATGCGTCCCTGTAAACTTCATAGACTTCCGATGCGTGGTATGTATAGGTTTTTGAAGTAAGACCCTCTGCCGCAGAAATTGCGTTGAAGATATCGCTTTCGTAAATAACAATCGGTTCGGTAGTGGGTTCTTCCGTAGGCGGTTCGGTAGTAGGTTCTTCTGTTGGTTCTTCTGTGGGTTCTTCGGTAGCGGTTTCGACTATGCCGTCCGCATCTGCCTGCATTTGTGAAATACCGCTTTGTTCCTCTGTACGGCTCATATTTTTCTGTCTTTCGTTGTACTTTCCGAAAAGATATGCGAAATACACGCACATCATGAACATAAGCACAAAAAGCACCATAGCTATGAGGATAACGGGCGTATCGACAGCCACCTTGCGGACTTTTGTTTCTTTCCTGTTGTCTTTTTCGATTTCCGAGCGGATTTCGTTTTCGTATTCAAATTCGTTTTCGTTTTCCATATGCAGCCCCCTTTTTTGATTTTATATATCTTTTCGGGGAAATATCCCCTTATTCTTATTATAGCACAAATATTCCCGTATTTCAATAATTTTCATCTGATTTTCATTTATAAAATCAAATCGTAATAAATTTATAATTACTGATTAATAATTTATTATTTAAAAAATCCCTTGAAAAAAGGAAAATAATGTGATATAATTATATCATGGGCAAGCTTATTGCTTGTTAATTAATTTTTTAAATCAGGAGGTTTTCAAAATGGGAATGTTTGACAAGCTTATTGCCAATCTCAACGAAAACAAAAAAACTATCGTTTTCACAGAGGGAAACGATGCAAGAATACTCTCTGCCGCTGACAGACTGCTCAAAGAGGGTCTTATGGGTGTTATTCTCTGCGGAAAGGACGAGGAAGTAAAGGCTGCTGCCTCAAACGGCGGATTCTGCATAGACGGCGCAGAAATTATCGACCCCGAAACTTATCCCGAATTTGAGTCACTCGTTGCTCAGATGGTTGAACTCAGAAAGGGCAAGATGACAGAGGACGAATGCCGTGCGCTCCTCAAAAAATCCAACTATTTCGGCACTATGCTCGTTAAGGCTGGCAAGGCTGACGCTCTCCTCGGCGGTGCAACATATTCAACTGCCGACACAGTAAGACCCGCTCTCCAAATAATCAAGACCAAAAAAGGCTCTAACCTTGTAAGTTCTTCATTTATTCTTTTCAGAGAAAAAGACGGTCAGGAAGAAAAAATCGCTATGGGCGACTGCGCTATCAACCTCGGCTACACTGACAGAGTTGACAAAGAGGGAAACGTTACTCTCTCCGCAGCAAGACAGCTCGCAGAAGTAGCTGTTGAAACTGCAAGAACAGCAGATTTCTTCGGAATTGACCCCAAGGTTGCAGTTCTCAGTTTTTCAACATACGGCTCAGGCAAGGGCGGTACTGTTCAGCTCAGCCATGATGCTGTTATCGAGGCAAGAAACATTGACCCCAATCTCGTAATTGACGGAGAATTTCAGTTCGATGCAGCCGTATCAGAAGAAGTTGCAAAGACAAAGTGTCCCGATTCAAAGGTTGCAGGCAAGGCAAACACATTTATTTTCCCGCTTATCGAGGCAGGAAATATCGGCTACAAAATCGCTCAGAGACTCGGCGGATTTGAGGCGTACGGACCTATTCTTCAGGGACTTAATGCTCCCATAAATGACCTTTCAAGAGGCTGTACGGCTGATGAAGTCTACAAAATGGCAATAATCACAGCAGGAATGGCTTGATTAAATAAATAATCCATAATAAAAACGCTCCTTTAATCGGGAGCGTTTTTTGTCATATCATTCCTGACTTGAAATACATCATCATTTCATTGGTAAGGCTTGCGTTGTCGGGCTGACCCGTTATATCCTCACGCTTTACCCATTTTGCGTATTTAAGTTCGGATTCGTCCACTTTAACTGTCGTGTCGCCGTCAACGTCACAGAAATAGCCTGCAAGGATACTGCCTGAAAATCCCCACGGCTGGGACTTGTAATATCTTATATTTTTTACTTTAAGACCTGTTTCCTCCATGACTTCACGTTCAACGGTCTGTTCAAAGGTTTCGCCTATTTCCGTAAATCCTGCGACAAGTGCATCATAATTGATTTTTCTGTCTGTTGCGTAGCGTGTTATTAGAAGTTTGTCTCCGTTGGTAACTCCGACTATTACAGCGGGATTTATTCTCGGAAAGATAATATTTCCGCAGGTACATCTCAAAGCTCTGAATTTTTCGTCCGCAAAGGTTTTGTTTCCGCATTTTCCGCAGTATCTGCTTGAAGTGTACCATATATGCAGGTGAAGTGCGGTAAACATGACGAAATTATTGAGCGGTACGGCATTTTCAGCATAGCGCAATTTTCTCACGGAGACATATTCAAAGTTTTCGGCTTTTATATCCCCGTCCGCAAGGAAATATTTCACATCATCGACCGAAAAGAGGTATATATATTTTTCTGCGGAGAGTTCGCCGAATTTCGGGAAAGGGTCAGTTATATTTTCCCTTGCGAGAACATGATAGACCGCACTGCTTCCCTTGAAATGGAATATAATGCTTTTCTCATCGGGGACGGCATTTTTATAATTATTTGAAAATACATGAGGGTATATATCCTGAATCATGAATTTATCATCTCTTCCTTTTCGAGTTTTTTCATGAGTTTAAATTCGTGTTTTGCCATAAAAATTGCAACTAATGCGGAGAGCAAATCCGCTGTCGGACCTGTGTATAAAATTCCGTCTATTCCGAAATAAAGCGGAAGTATCAGCAGAAACGGTATGAAAAACAATATCTGCCTTGTCAGTGAGAGAAATACGCCCTTTAAAGGCTTTCCTATTGATGTGAAAAAAGTTGATGTTATGGGCTGTAAGCAGTTTATCCATGTGAAGAACAAAAATATTCTGAAAAATTTAACTCCGAAAGTAAAATATGTTTCGCTTCCTTCACCGAACAAAGACAATATCTGTTTCGGAAATATCTGGAAAAATACAAAGGCGACAACTGATATTCCCGCACCTGTTATTACTGCGAGGCGGTAGGCTTTTCTCACCCTGTCATACTGTTTTGCGCCGTAGTTGAAACTTTCAATGGGCTGAGTACCCTGTGCAAGACCTATTACTATTGCGAAAACAATCATGTTTACTTTCATGACTATTCCCGCACAGGCGATAGGTTCGGAATCTCCGTATTCGGAAAGTCCGCCGTAATGTGCGAGGGAGTTGTTGAGAACTATCTGAACAATGGCAATTGCAAGCTGATTGAAACATGATGCCATGCCGATTGAGGATACTCTCCTTATAACCTTGAAATCGGGCTTGTAATGGATTTTTTCAAGTTTTACCGTCCTGAAATTCCTTACATAGACGATTACCATAACTGCGGAAATTATTTGTCCTATAACGGTAGCAGCGGCAGCACCTGTCATTCCCCAGCGGAAAACCATAACAAACAATGCATCAAGAATTGTATTTATAACTGCACCTGTCAGGTTGCAAGCCATTGTCATCTGCGGACTTCCGTCAGCCCTTATGATATGACCTCCGCCTGTCGTGAGTATCAGAAAAGGAAATCCCAGAGCCGTTACCCTTACATAGTCCTGTGCGTAGGGGAGTACGTCATCGGGAGAACCGAAAAGTTTAAGCAGGGGAGTGAGAAATACAAGCGTTACGGCACTTAAAACCGTACCGCTTATTATAAGCATTGATATTGAATTTCCTGCGAAAAATCCTGCCCTTTTCGTATCGCCACGCCCCATTGTGAGATTAAAGCATGACGCACCGCCTATTCCGAGGAGCAGGGCAATCGCCATACAAGCCGTTGAAAACGGGAACGCAATATTTGTTGCGGCGTTTCCGTTCGTGCCGACTGCGTGACCGATAAACAACTGGTCAACAATGTTGTACAATGCACTTACAAGCATACCTATAATGCTTGGTACGGCAAACTTAAACATAAGTTTTGAGACAGATTCCGTACCGAGCAGATTTTTACTTTCTTCCATAATATACCTCTTTCCTTTTAAATACAAGATATATTATACATCATTGTGAAAGCAAATGCAAGTTATTTTGATTTTTTATTCATGGCATATTGTTTATATAAGGCAAGCTGTTTTTCCATGTAGGATAATTTTTCTTCGGGGGCTTTGGGGGCATCGGGATTATTTTTAACATAATCGGCTATAACCTTACAGAAATCGCCTGCATATTTTTCGGCTTTTTTGTTTCCCACACCCGAAACTTCCGTAAATTCTTCTTTTGTTTTCGGCAGTTTCCTGCACATATCTTTCAGTGAAGAATCAGAAAATACCATATATGCAGGGATATTTTTTCTCTTTGCGATTTCGTTTCTGAGTTCTCTGAGGAGTGCAAAAAGCTTGTCTTTTTCAAAATATTCTTTTTCCTTATGATATTTTGCAATAATTTTTTCCTCTTTGGGGAGTTTCATTGTGATTTTCTTTTCGCCTTTGAGTACAGAGGCGGAATTTGCCGAAAATCTGACATTTTTATCTTCCGTGAGCGTTAAATAACCGTGTTCCGTGAGGAAATCAAGTTCGGAGCGTATTCTTGAAATATCCGAATCTTTCATGATACTGTAAGTGGAAATTTTGTCAAGACCCGAATTTATGACTTTTGCGTTCCTGCTCCCCCTGAGTACATCAACAATAAGGGATTTTCCGCAGTCTTTGCCTGCCTGATGTATGCGGTAGACGCAGGAAATTATTTTCTGTGCGTCAAAAGTTATGTCAACTGTTTCGTGGTTTGTCAGACAGCATGAGCAGTTACCGCAGAAATTCCCGTGATTTTCCCCGAAATAGCGGAGAATATATTTCCTTAAACATTCGCTTGTCGAGCAGTAGAAAGTCATATCTTTCAGGCGTTCCATATCTTTTTCGTATATTAAATTCCTCATGGATTCCGTGAGTTCCGTATTTGAATCACGGTTATTGTCTATCATGAATTTAATTGTGTGAACGTCATAGCTGTTATACATCAGAATACAGTCGGCAGGTTCGCCGTCACGTCCCGCACGCCCTGCCTCCTGATAGTAAGATTCTATATTTTTCGGCATATTGTAATGAATCACAAATCCGACATCTGATTTGTCTATACCCATTCCGAAAGCGTTTGTGGCGACCATTATTTTTTTGCGGTCATATATGAAATCCTCCTGATTTATATTTCTTTCCTCCTGAGAAAGCCCTGCATGATACCTTGATGCGGAATAGCCGTCTTTAATTAATTTTTCGCAGACTTCCTCAACTTTTTTTCTTGATGTGCAGTAGATTATACCGCTTTTTCCGTGATAGTCAGCCAGTAATTCTTTAAGTTTTTCATATTTGTCCGAGGGCTTTACCACGCCAAAATATAAATTCTCCCTGTCAAAAGAAGTTGTAAGAACAAAAGGGTCTTTCAGTCCAAGGAGAGATGATATATCTTTTTTTACTTCGGGGGTTGCTGTTGCGGTAAATGCACTTATTACGGGTCTGTACGGGAGTTTATTTATAAAATCTTTTATTTTAAGGTAACTCGGTCTGAAATCATGCCCCCAGTGAGATACGCAGTGCGCCTCATCAACGGTTATCATTGAGATTTTGATATTTTCTGAAAAAGAGATAAATTCCTGCGTGTGCAGCCTTTCGGGGGCAACATATATTATTTTATATGCACCTGCACAAGCCGATGAAAATATCTCCCTGTATTCAAAAGGATTAAGGGAACTGTTTATAAAGGCACAGTTTACCCCAGATTCCCTGAGAGAATTAACCTGGTCTTTCATCAGCGAAATAAGGGGGGATATAACAAGAGTGATACCGTCAAGCATAACTGACGGTATCTGATAGCATAATGATTTACCTGCGCCCGTGGGCATTATTCCGAGGGTATCACGCCCCGAAAGAATACTGCTTATAATTTCTTTCTGACCCTCTTTAAACTTTTCGTGACCGAAATAATTTTTTAAAACTTCATACATTATGAGCTTTTACTCTCCTGTTCCTTGTCTTTTTCAATACTGTCAAGCAATACATCTGCTGTAACGGGTCTTGAATAATAGTACCCCTGAAATCCGCTTATTCTGTATTTTCTCAGGAAATCACGCATTTCAGCGGTTTCAACGCCCTCAGCGCAGACCTCCGCAGAAAAAGCATATGCGAGGTCTGATATAAATTTAACTGTATTCTGGTCGGAATTGCTTTTTTCTATATTTTTAACAAATTCTCTGTCTATCTTAACGGAATCTATCGGAAGTGAACGCAGTACACCTATTGAAGAAAATCCCGTTCCGAAATCGTCAAGGGCGACTTTTATGCCGTTTGCACGGAATACCTCTATTATATCTTTCAGCAGGGACATATCAAGAAGTCTGCATCTTTCGGTTATTTCAAGGCAGAGATTCTGCGGTGGGAAATCCGTTTCCTTTATTATCTGCAAAACGTCCGAAACAAAATCGCTTGATTCAAGCTGTGCATAGGAGAGATTGACATTTACAAGCATATCGGGGTATTTTTCGAGGAAAATTTTTCCGTCCGTCATAGCCTGTCTGAGAATCCATTTGCCGAGTTCGGGAAAGAGCGTATCCTGTTCGAGAACAGATATAAAATGCACAGGCGGAACAACTCCGTATTCGTCATTTTTCCAGCGGAGGAGAGCCTCAATTGCTTTAAGTTCCTCATTCTGTGAATTTACAATGGGCTGATAGCAGAGGAAAAATCCTTTACATTCCTCTAAAATGCTGTTTCTTATGGTATTCAGTCTGTGCAGGTTATTTTTGTTGTCGTTGCTTAGAGAATTTTCAAAGAGATAGGGTTCGCCGAGGTGACGGTGCTTTGATTCATAGTAGGCGTATTTAAGGCAGGAATAGAGCGTATCAGAACCTATCCCGAAATTATCGCATTTGAGTGCGCCCATATTCAGGGGGATATTTACTCTCTGTCCGTCAATGTAAAATGATTTAAGTATATTGTGTTTCATTTTCCGGAATAAATCCACAAGGTTTTCATATGTAGTTCCGTTGGTTATTACAGCGAATTTTGTGCCGTCAAGCTTATAGACCTGACCGTATTCCGAGAAATATTTTTTTATTTCCTGTCCGAGTTTGTAGAGAATTTTATTTCCGAAAGTATAGCCGTAAACGTCATTTGTATCGGAAAAACCGCTTATTCCGATAAGGAGCATTATATTTTCCTCATGCTTGGAAAGGGTTGTTTTCAGGTCATCAAAGAAACCGTACATACTTCTCAGACCTGTTACAGAATTTATATAGCTGTGAACGCCGTAATTTCTTATAACACCGCCGAAATATTTCGGATTGTTGTTTTCGTCACGCATTACAACGCCCCTGCACGAACAGACAGTATAGCTTCCGTCCGCAGACAAAGCCCTGTACTGCATATCATGACCGGAAGCATTTCCCGAAAAAATATCATCTATGCTTTTTTTATAATTTTCTCTGTCATCGGGGTGAATATGTTCTTCCCATATAGCACCCGCATTTTTCATATATTCGTTTGGCAGACCGAAATAATCGACTGCGCTTTTTGACCAGCGGGAATAATCCTCTTTCACGTTGCAGAGGTATACATATGCGCCCTCTGCGATAACTGAAAAGGCTTCAAATATTTCATCAAGTCTTTTTAAATCTTTTTCTTTCATATCATTGTCACCCTTTTCTACACATATATTTTTTTATATAAACAACACTACTCTATTTAATTGTAACATATTTTTTTATAAAAATCAATAGAAATTATGCACATAATAATATAGTGAAAATAATGCATAATGCTTAAAAAAATTTATTATTAAAATTTATATGAATAAGTAAAAAAATAATAAAAGCCCATGCAGTATGCACAGGCTTTTAAAAACAATTAATTATAATTCTGCGATTTTTTCTGCCGCACCGTCAAGCCAGTCGCCCTCAAAGAGTTCAATAGTGCCGTTGTCGCACTGTTTTGCGAGGTCTGTGCATATCGGAATCCTTGCAAGGACGGGGATATTATAATGTGCGGCTGTTTCGTCAAGGTGACTGTCGCCGAAAACATTTATTTTCTTTCCGCAGTCGGGACATTCGTAATAGCTCATGTTTTCTATAATTCCGAGAATCGGGATATTCATAAGCTGTGCCATTTTAACGGCTTTTTCGACAATCATGGAAACGAGTTCCTGCGGAGAGGTAACTATAACTATTCCGTCAACGGGGAAAGACTGGAAAACAGTGAGCGGAACGTCACCTGTTCCGGGGGGCATATCAACAAAAAGACAGTCAACGTCTTTCCAGATAACATCTGTCCAGAACTGTTTCACAACTCCTGCGATAACAGGACCTCTCCAAACAACGGGGTCTGTTTCGTTCTCAACGAGGAGATTGAGGGACATGACATCAATGCCCATTTTGCTTTTCATCGGGAAAATACCGAGTTCGCTTGCCTCAGCCCTGCCGTGTATGCCGAAAGCTTTCGGAATTGAAGGACCTGTAATATCGGCATCGAGAATACCTACATTTTTTCCCATTCTCTGCATTGAAACGGCGAGAAGTGAAGAAACCATAGTTTTACCTACACCGCCCTTACCGCTGACAACGCCGATAACTTTACCGATTTTGCTTAACTTATTGGGCTGTTCGAGGAAACTCTGAGGTTTGCTGCTGCAATTGCCCGCACTCGGACAGCTTGAACATGATTCGGGATTACAATTTTCGCTCATTTTAAAAACTCCTTATTTAAAATCGTCAAATTTGCGCTTTTGGTGCTTGCACTTTCGTTCACTCCGCTATGCTCCGTTCACTCTCAGTGCAAGGCGCAAATTTTCCTCTTATTTAAAATCGTCAAATTTTGCCTTTTGAGGCTTGACACATTCGCTCAAAAATCGGAGATTTTTTCACTCATTTGTGTCAAGGGCAAAATTTTCCTCTTGTTTAAAATTGATTTTGTGATACCTATATATTATATACTTTTTTTGGCTTATAGTCAAGTATAATTTTAATTTTTATTTAGAATGGGGAAGCCGCCCTTTATAATTCCGAATTACGAATTTTTAATTCCGAATTTAATTATCATCTGTATTTGTAGACCGTAACCGCCTCAAAGCCGTCAAGCAGGGTAGTCATCTGCCCGAAAGCCATTCCTGTACCCTTTGCAACGCAGTTTATACAATCCTTTGCAATACGACACTCAATGCCGAGAGTACGTTTTATCAGGAGAGTAAGACCGCCGAGCAAAGCACCACCGCCCGTGAGTAAAAGCCCGTTTCCGTGGATATCTCCGACAAGTTCGGGCGGAGAATCTTCGAGAACCTTTTTAACAGCCTCCATTATTGCGAAAACATCATCTTCTATTGCGTCAAAGAGTTCCGCTTCACTGAGGATTACCTGTGCAGGCAGACCCTTTAAAAGACTTCTGCCCTTTACAGTGTAAGTAGTTTCATCGCTTGGGTCATATAAATTACACAATTCTTTCTTAATAGTTTCTGCGGTTCGTTCACCTATAAGCAGTTTGTACTTGTTCTGCATATACTTGATTATAGCCCTGTCTATGGAATTTCCCGCATTTCTGACGGTATGGGAAGTTACAATGCCGTTCATTGAGACTATTGCCACATCGGTAGTTCCTCCGCCTATATCAACAATCATATGCCCCTTAGCCTTAGTAATATTAACTCCTGCGCCAATCATGGCTGCTATGGGTTCCTGTATGAGATAAACCTGTCGTGAGCCTGCTGATTTTGCGGCATCGACAACGGCACGGCTTTCAATATCCGTGATAAAAGACGGAACGCATATAATTATTCTTGGCTTTATGAGCTGATGACCCGTAACCTTTAAGATAAATTCCTTAATCATGCTGTGTGTGAGGTCATCATCTGATATAACGCCTTCGCTTATAGGTCTTGCAACGGCTATATAGTCGGGATTTCTGCCAATCATTTCATAGGCTTCTTTTCCCACGGCGAGAATACGTTCCGTGCGTGTGTTATAGGCAATAACAGACGGTTCGCTGAGAACAACGCCCTTGTTTCCCATAGTCATTACAGTATTTGAAGTACCCAAATCTATTCCAATATCGGTATTTGCCATATATTATTTTTCTCCTGTTTTTTAATTATTTAAAAGCATATGTTTGAGGCAGGTATATCGTTTAGTTCGCTTGTTATTGTCAACCATGCTGTATATTTTCTTTTCCGAGCCGACAAGAATCATTAATTTTTTTGCACGGGTAACAGCCGTATAGAGGAGATTTCTGTAAGATAATTTTTCAAAGCCCTCTGTTACGGGCATTATAACTGCTTCAAACTCACAGCCCTGACTTTTGTGGACTGTAACGGCATAGGCGAGGTCTACCTGCGACAGCGTATCATAAGGATAAATGGCAATACGCCCGTCAAAGTCAATTTCTGCGATACATGACAGCTTGTCCATTTTTATTATTTTGCCTATATCGCCGTTGAAAATACCTGTTCCCTGTTCATCGTCTTTTTTCCACGGGATATCGTAATTATTTTTTGTCTGCATGACTTTATCGCCCTGTCTGTAAGTGTAGATAAAGCCTTTGTGTTCGGGCTTGCTTATGTCGGGGGGATTCAGTTCTTCCTGCATTTTTTTGTTTAATTCAATTGTTCCCGTGATGCCTTTTCTTGACGGGGTGAGAATCTGTATATCGTCCGTGGGTGAATATCCGTAGGCATTGGGCAGTCTTGTCTTTACAAGGTCAACTATAAGCTGTACAGCCTGCTGATAGTCATGTCTTTGGAAAAAGAAAAAATCGTTGTCTTTTTTTGTTAAATCGGGGTATTCCCCTGAAACTATCTTATGGGCATTGGTAATTATACAGCTTTGTTTTGCCTGACGGAAAATTTCTTTAAGTCTTACAGTCGGGACGATTCCGCTGTTTATAATATCATTTAAAAGATTTCCCGCACCAACGGAGGGGAGCTGGTCACCGTCACCGACCATTATAAGCTTACAGCCAAGCCTTAACGCACGGAGCAGGCTTTCAAAGAGAAGAACGTCAACCATTGACATTTCGTCAATTATAAGCACATCGCAGTCAAGGGGATTGTTTTCGTTGTGGGCGAAAGTGAGTTTTCCCTCCTTGCTGAAAACCACTTCGAGAAGTCTGTGGATTGTTTTAGCTTCACGTTCCGTAAGGTCTGACATACGTTTTGCAGCCCGTCCTGTCGGGGCTGTCAGGAGAATTTTATCGCCTTTTTTTTCGAGGATTGAAATTATTGCGTTGAGGGCAGTAGTTTTTCCCGTACCCGGACCGCCCGTTATGACCGTAAGGCTCTGGGAAACGGCGGATTTTATGGCTTCTCTCTGCAAATCGCCGTATTTTATATTGTTTTCTTCTTCTTCAATATCTATCATCAAATCGAAATCTGCATTTTCGGGATTTGAAAAATCTTTTAATATATGTATTCTGTCGGCTATGAATTTTTCAGCGTAGTAATAATCGGGCAGAAATGAATAAAGTTTTTCACCTTTTGTATATTCGCAGAGTTCGTTTTCTTTCAGGGCATGAGTATATGATTTAACAGAATCTTTTAATGGTATGCTGAGAAATTTAGCTGAAAATTCTATCAGCTTTTCGAGTGGCACACAGGTATGACCTGCGGAGGCATTTGCTTTGAGTACATACTGCATACCCGCAATTATTCTCTTTTCGGAATTTGGCTCTATTCCGAGTGATTTTGCTATGCTGTCGGCTTTTTTGAAATCAAGTTCTATTGTGTCACCGCAGAGAATATAAGGATTTAATCTTACAAGTTTTTCTGCGTCCGTTCCGAATTTCTTATATGTCATTACTGCAAATTTCGGCTTTATATCGTACTGCAAGAGGTAAGAGGTCAGAAGTCTGAGTGAGAATGATTTTTTTGCTTCTTCTGCGATTTCATCGCATTTGCTTTTTGAAATGCCTTTTATTTCTCTCAAACGCTGTGTGTTGTGTTCAAGTATATCAAGGGTATCATCGCCGAAAGTCCTGACAATTTTTCTTGCGAGGCTTTTGCCTATTCCTTTTATTGCGCCCGATGAGAGATATTTTTCTATGTTCACGGCGGTTGACGGGAGTTTTTTTTCGCAGTATTCGGCTTTGAACTGCGTGCCGAACCTTATGTGCGTTTCGTAGTTTCCTTCGAGGATAAGACCTTCACCTACATCTGTATCGCCTATTTCCCCGACAACCGTGATAAGTTCACCGCCTGCATTGAGGTCAAGCACCGTGTAGCCCGTTTCGTCATTTTTAAAAATTATTTCCTCAACAGTACCCTCAATATGCAGAGTATCGTTCATAAAAAAGCCCCCTTTTTGTAATACCTTATTATTATACTACATTTGCTCATCAATTGCAAATGTTTCCGACAATATTTTTTCAAGATTTTCGGAAGAAACAATTACAGTGTCGGGATTGTTCATGCAGAACTGTTCACAGAGCCTTTTCTGCATATCGTCAGGGGAGTAGTATACTATTATTATACGGCTTCTTCCGCCTGATTTTATGGCGAGTTTTTCAAGCCTTTCGGGGAATATCAAATCATTTCCGAAAACGGGCAGGACTGTCACATAAGGGGCTGTCGGACTGTACGGCATATGAAAGAAAAGCCCGAATATTTCAATTACCGCAGTTACAAAAAGCACAAACGCAAAGATTATTAATATATTTTCCATAGGCACATCTCCCGAAAATAATATAAATCAATGCATTATATGATATTTGCGTTTTTGTTGTTACATAAAAAAATCCGCTGTCCACGGGGACAAACGGAAATAAAGGCAAAAATAATCCGCCTTGCCGTCATATAGTGCATAAAACCCGCACGAAGCAGGTGGGTAAACGCCCGAACCTTTCACGCTCCCTTCGTCCGCAATGCGGGAGGTCTGCAATTCACGCCCGGAGCTGTATTCCCTAATTAGATGTGTTGGATTATAAAAACTATAATTACTCGAACAAGGCAGAATATTTACTTGTTGTATATATTATATCACGCTGATTCAAAAAAATCAAGTCTTTTTTACAATTTTTTCAAAAAATATGTAAAAATTCCGTTAATGAAAATCAGTCATCGTATTCTTCGTCAAAATCATCGTAATTTTCAAGGATTTCCTGCAAGCGTCCGAGGAAAAATGCCGACACTTCATCAAATTCGTCATCATCGTCAATAGATGCGAGGATTTCCTCACCGTTTTCGTAAACTGATTTAAGTATTACAAGGTCGTTGTCACTGTTCAGAAAGTCATCATCTTCAACAGCGGGAATAAGTGCGAAATACTGTTCACCGTGAAGTTCGGCAGCGTCAATGAGTTCAAAATTTTTCTTGTTTCCCTCATCGTCAATAAGCTCAAAAAGGTCAGGTGTGTATTCATTCATTTCTGACATAATTTTCTCCAATCCGGCATAAGCCTTTTTAATAAGTATATTATACTATATTTTGTCGGAAAATGCAAGCGGAAATTTAAAACAATTATTTATTTGTGCATATTGATTATACATCGGGTAATTTGTTGTGCAGTCCGACAAAATTGCTTTAAAATAATAAAAAACTTCAAAAATACTATTGACTTTTTACAAATAATGTGGTATTATATATACAACGAAAGGGAACAGCGGTAGAGTTGTTCCAAAGCTGAATTTACTTGGTCTGTCGCTTACCGCAAGTATGCGGTTCGTGACAATGTAAATGAATCAAAGCGGAAAGGTGAGTGGGTCCAATGGAAGAAAATACAGAGCAGCAGCGTGAAGCCGGCGGGCTTGCTGAGTAATTGGATTTAAAAGAGTGGGAATATAGGTCTTGCGACTTGTTCCGTTGATTGAAAGTACAGAAGAATAATTCAATTGCAAAAGCTGACGTATTGCTGACAGGAAACGGCTTCATTTCTAAACTCAACGGTTTCACTTTGGCTTGAATTGCTGAACCGTATCAGTGTTCTGCCCGATATGTTGTGTTCCGTGAGTTGAAACAGGTACAGGATTATCTGAAATTTCGACGTGAGTCTTTAGATAAATCAAAATCTTATGCAAAGGTTTGGTTCCAATGAGAAGTTCGTTTTATACTTTGAATGTTATTGGCTGCGTTTTCTCCGAAATTTGATTTTTTCACGGATTTTTCGTGTGCCGCTTGTTTTGAATTTATTATGCGGAATTTTTGAAGATAAAAGGTGAGTCCGATGAGAAATCATTAATTTGCTGTCGCCGTTGAAATGAACTCATTACAGTTTTAGTATGTGAGTTGCAATATACTGCGAAAGAAAGTGATTCTATGAAAGATTTCAGGGTTATGTTTAAATACTGAACTGAAAGGGTGAGTCCAACAGGAAATTTAGCTAAGTGATGAAAGTCGCTTATTAACAATTTAATATGACAGAAAAGCCTCGGTATTGTCCATCTGAGGCTTTTTTCTGTATCTCACGGCAGTAAAAAAGCGGATATGATATCCGCTTTTTTTATCTGTATTTTCTTGTGTCAAGAACTCTTATAGAGTTGAGTATCAGGAGCATTGCCGTTCCTGAATCCGCAAAAACCGCAAGCCACATATTCGGGTGACCAATCATTCCCATGATGAGAACCAAAGCCTTTACCGCAAGGGCAAATATTATATTTTCATAGGAAATTCTGAGGGTCTTGTCTGCGATTTTCTTAGCCTTTACGACAGATTCGGGTTCGCTGTTCATGAAAATCGCATCAGCCGCATCGAGTGCGAGGTCCGCACCTGTATGCATTGCACCGCCTACGTCCGCACCTGCGAGTACGGGAGCGTCATTGATTCCGTCCCCCGTGAACATTACCGCACCTTTTGATTTGCGGATATTGTTTATTTCTTTTAATTTTTCATCGGGGAGAAGTCCGCCCCTTACATAGTCAATATCAAGCTGTTTTCCGATGATTTCGGCATTTGATTCCTTGTCGCCCGTGAGCATTGAGGTGTAAAGCCCCATATTTTTAAGCTGTTTAACGGTATTTTCCGAGGAATTTTTAACGGTGTCGGAAACGATTATCAAGCCCTGAATTTTTCCGTCAACTGCGATATATACAGGAGTTCCTGCGGTTTCGCATTTTTCGACCGATATATTGTTTTCGTTCATAAGTCTTTCGTTTCCACAGAGGATATTTTTACCACCGAGGACAGCGGAAATTCCGTGACCTGCGATTTCCCTGACTTTTTCGGGAGTATTTAATTTAATATCTTTACAGTATGAAACAATGCTTTCGGCTACGGGGTGAGTTGAGGACTGTTCACAGCTTCCGCAGATTTTTAAAATCTGTTCTTCGGTCATATTTCCGAATGATTTTATTTCGGTTACGGAAAATGTTCCGTTTGTGAGAGTTCCCGTTTTGTCAAAGACAAATGCTTTTACTTTTGCGAGGGCTTCTATTGCGTTTCCGCCCTTGAATAAAATTCCGAGCTTTGATGCTGCACCTATTCCCGAAAAATATGCAAGCGGTACACTTAACACCAATGCACAGGGACAGCTTATTACAAGGAATGTAAGTGCCGAATATATCCATTTCTGAAAATCATGCGTTACAAGCGTTCCGACAACAGCCGTCAGGAGTGCAGTCAAAAGCACAACGGGAGTGTATATTTTTGAGAATCTCGTTATGAATTTGTCAATCTGAGGCTTTTCAGCGGAGGCAGTTTCCACAGCTTTTGCAATTTTTGACAACATTGATTCATCAGCGGCGGCAGTAGCTTTCATTGTGAAAGTTTCCGAGAGATTTATACAGCCCGACATTAATTTATCGCCTTTGCGGACTGTGACGGGGACGGGTTCGCCGTTTACTGCGGAGGTATCAATTTTTGACTCTCCCGATTCAATGATTCCGTCTGCGGCGATTCTCTCACCGACTTTAATGCGGAGGATATCGCCTTTTTTAACAGTATCAGCGGAAACACGCTTAAATTCTCCGTTAATTAAAACATCTGCCTCAGTTACTTTAAGTTCGGAAACGTCCGTTATGGCTTTACGGCTTTTCGCAACGGCATAATCTTCAAATAATTCGCCAATTTTAAAGAAAAGCATAACGCCTACGGCTTCGGAAAATTCCCCAAGTGCAAAAGCTCCCAGCGTTGCAACCGTCATGAGAGTATTTTCGTCAAAGAAATTTTTTGACTTTATATTCTTGAAACAGGAAACAAGCACTTCTTTTCCGAGTATCAGATATGCCATGACATAACTTGCAACGGGTATTATTTTCGGGAGGTTAAATTTCTGTGTGAGTATCCCTGCCAGAAATACAAATATTCCGACAACGAGGAGAACAAGTTCTGTTTTGAGGGATTCACCGTGTTCATGTTCGTGGGTGTGTTCATGGGCTTCGGCTTTTTTCTCAATCTGAACAAGTTCGACATCAGGCTCAATAGCCTTTGCGAGTTCGTTCATAAGCATAATTGTATCTTCGTCAACATCGCCCGTCACTGTTAATTTTTTCAGCGGAAAATTCAGTACGGCGGTTTCAATCGTCTGCATATCTGCGATTAAAGTTTCAATTTTTGAACCGCAGTGGGCGCAGTCAAGATTATTTACAGTAAATTCAAAAGTTTTATCCATAATATCATCTCTTTCATATGAATGATTGTTCATATGTTTAATATATCATATTTTCCTGCGTTTGTCAATAGTATAGAGAAAATTTTTGAAAATCGTCATTATAGACAAAAGCGGATATGAAAAATATCCGCTTTTTGCATTATTTTATAATTTTTTCAATCTCTCCGAGCATATACATGAAATCCTGTTCTTTTAAAATGGCTATGCCCTGAGTGTCATCACCGAGAACGATAAGAGAATCCCCGACATTTATGTTAAATATTTTTCGTGCCTTTGCGGGAATGACTATCTGTCCCTTGTCGCCGACTTTAACTGTTCCGAACAGGTGTTTCCCCATAGGCGGGACGAGGAGTTTTCCGTTGATGTTTTCATGTGTTACAAGTTCGTCAATGGATACATCAAAAATTTCCGCAATCATACGGCATTTTTCAATATCGGGGAGTGAATCGCCCGTTTCCCATTTTGAGAGTGTCTGACGGGTGACGTTTAATTTCTCGGCAAGTTCCTCCTGAGTCATGTTTTTGGCTTTTCTTAAAAGTATTAAATTATCGCTGAACATTCTTTTTTCCTCTCTTTCCGAGTATTAAATATCTTAAAACGGGTATGCGTGATATTATGTTGTAAGTAATCACAGCACCGACAAATGCGGAAACCGTACATATAATATACTGCAAAAAAGGCTGTATTCCCGAATTTATCATGTAATATGCAGGAATTGAGAGGAATAAATAATGGAATACATAAATTCCCCAGCTTTGCGATGACATGAAATCCGTGAACTTATTCCTGAAATCAAGAAATTTTTTACAGCAGGTCAGCATAGCAAGACTTCCAGCCCATGCATATGCTATCATAAGCGGATTGTTTAAAATTTTGAAATCCGTGTAATTTTCCCCGAAATATATGTAAGTGCATGAAATTCCGAGGATAACGGCGCAGACTGCAAATACATACCATAATTTTTCAAGCCTGTTTATAACTTCATCATGGGAGAAAACAAAATATCCCACAAAAAATGCAAAGCCGTAAATTCCGAACCTGTAAACCGTTATCATGGGAGTGTTAAGTATCTGTGCGAAAAGCCACAGCGGTATCACCATGAGTATTACAGCCCACACGGGAATATTTCCGCATTTGTTATATAATTTGTCTTTTTCAAATTTCCTGACAAAGAACAAAATCAAAGAGTCTACCCACAAAACCTGTATGAACCAGAGAACGCCCGTTCCGCTGATACACATTATTATAAATTTTATCGGCTTCGGCACGGTATCGGGAATAGTTTCAAAGGCATTTGAAATCTGCATATTATAATACCCCTGAGTCCACTGGAATACGAAAAGTCCTGCCGTTGACGGAATTAAAAGCTTGTCCGTCCTTGATTTCAGAAATTCTTTGTCCGTGTGTTTTTCAAGATAATATCTTGAACTCATGCCCGAAACGATGAACAAAAGCACCATGAACCACGGATACAATAAATATTGTATTGCGTCCTGCCACTGATTTTCCCTGAAAGCCCCGATAACGCCGTAAGGCTGTACACCGTTGAAAATATACACAACATGGTATATTACAACGCACACAATAGTTATCCAGCGGATATTGTCAATATAGTATTTTCTCATGATAACCTCCCTATTTTAAATGGGGGAGCCGCCCTTTGGGGCTTGACACATTCACTCAAAAATCAAAGATTTTTTCGTTCATTGTGTCAAGGGGCGGCTGTTCCCCCAAACCCCCTTTTTATAATTCCGAATTACACATTCCGAATTTCTATTAAGATTATAGCACATATTTTTCATGAAGTCCACCTATTTTTCATTACATTTCATAACGTTTATGTAAAAATTCGTTGCATTTTATTCGTGTTAAATATATAAATTAAATCGCTTTATGTCCGCTGATTGTCTAAACTACCAATTTTCAGCAGATTTTTGAGTTTTATTTTACTTTTAATTTAAAAAAAGGTCTTTACATCAGAAAAAAAACATGATATAATAAGAAACGTAGCCTGTTTTACGGCAGACTTTTTAACATAGATGACCACAAAATAAAGAAAGAAAGAAGATAGCCATGGTTTTTTCAAAACTCTTTTTTATTTATTTTTTTCTTCCGCTTTGCCTTTTGACTTATGGGCTTGTCAGAAAGACAAAAAATAAAAACACTGTACTAATCATATTCTCCCTGATATTCTACGCATGGGGAGAGCCTACATACGTTTTCCTTATGCTTCTAAGTGCGGGCGTGAATTACTTTGCAGGTCTTTCAATTGAAAGGTTCAGGGGCGACAAAAAGGAAAAAATTGCCTTTGCGGGGGCGATAATTTTTGACCTGCTCATGCTTGGAATTTTCAAGTACAGCGGATTCCTTGTCGAAAATATAAATTCGCTCCTCGGAACTTCTCTGCCCGTCCCCGATATACGGCTTCCGATAGGCATAAGTTTCTACACTTTCCAGACGCTTTCCTATGTGGTAGATGTCCAGTGGGAAACGGTAAAGGCGCAGAAAAGCTTTAAAAATTTCCTGCTTTATGTCTGTCTGTTCCCTCAGCTTGTCGCAGGTCCTATCGTCCGTTACAGCACGATAGAATCCGAAATTGAAAACAGAAAAGTAAGCATAGAGGATATTTCCTACGGTCTTAACAGAATGGTTCTTGGTCTTTCCAAAAAAATTCTCATCGCAAACCAGTTAAGCACTATTGCCGAAAATATGCTCGGAAATATCGAAACGGCAAGTTTTGTGGGAGCATGGTACGGAGCATTTGCCTATGGTTTGCAGATATATTTCGATTTTTCGGGATATTCCGATATAGCTATCGGTCTCGGCAGAATATTCGGTTTCCACTTTGACGAAAATTTCAGACACCCGTTCATATGCAAGGATATCACGGAGTTCTGGCAGAGATGGCATATATCGCTGAGTACGTTTTTCAGGGACTATGTTCTCTATCTCCCGATATTCGGCAAAAGAAGAAAATACGGCGGACTTTTCCTTGTATGGCTCTGTACGGGTATATGGCACGGCGCAAGCTGGAATTTCATAATCTGGGGTCTTTACTACGGCGTGTTCGTTTTCATAGAAATGAAAATAGGCAAGAAGAACATGAAGAAAATTCCGATTGTTGTACGCCATATCTACAATAAGATTGTAATATTCATAGGATTCGGAATATTCTATTTTGAGGATTTCGGACAGCTCGGACAGTTCTTCAAAACAATATTCGGCATGGGCGAAAACGGCTTTATAACACTTGCCGATAAAATTTCTTTCAGCAACAATGTATTCCTTATTGCGGCGGCGGTTATATTCTGTTTCCCAATAATAGAAACTTTCAGGAAAAGCAAACTCTACGCAAGCGAAAAGACAAGAAACATAACTGCTGTCGTTACAACGCTTGTTTCCGCAGTTCTCCTGCTTGTAAGCAGTGTAATGCTTGTTGACGCAACCACAAACCCGTTCCTGTATTTCCGATTCTGAGAGGTGTATGAACATGGAAAACAATACAAATACTCCCAATAACAGACCTCCTGTCAAGAAACTTGTAAGGATTAAAAATAATAACAATACTCCTGCGGAATCAAAGCCTGTACAGCCGATTATTATTCCCGAAGAACAGGAGGCAAAAGTTGTACGCTATACTGTTGAATCTGTAAGTCAGGCGGCTAAACCCATACAGCAGACGGCAAAACCCGTACAACAGACAGCTAAACCCGTACAGCAGACGGCAAAACCCGTACAACAGGCGGCAAAACCAGTACAACAGACAGCAAAGCCTGTACAGCAGACGGCTAAACCCGTACAGCAGACGGCAAAACCTGTACAGCAGGCGGCAAAGCCCGTACAACAGGCGGCAAAACCTGTACAACAGGCTGCAAAACCCGTACAGCAGACAGCAAAGCCCGTACAGCAGGCGGCTAAACCCGTAAAGCAAACGGCAAAACCTGCACAGCAAAAATCAAAACCCATAGAAAGAAAAACCGAAAAAACTGTAAATAAAAAGGCAAATGTTCTGCA
>JAFYFU010000026.1 GCA_017543595.1 Ruminococcus sp.
AGCGGGCGTATTAATCGGCATGAAAGAAATATGGGAATTGTCGGATATATTCAACGGTCTTATGATGATACCCAATATATGCGCCCTGATAATTTTATCCGATAAAATTAAAAAATAAATCTGTATAAATATTCCTGTACAGTCAATAATATCAGCAACGGATATTATAATTCAGGGGGGCTTGGGGGGATAAAGCCGCCTCTTGAAAGAATAGGAGGAAGATTTTGCCCTTGCCGTATGAACGAACGTAGTTTACGAAGTGAGTGAATAGGCAAGCCACGAAAGGCAAAATCTGACGACTTTAAATAGGAGGTTAAAATGAATTATATAGGCGAAAATAATTATTTCAGTTTCAGGGACGGCGGCTGCGAGGAGAAAAACGGTCGTGAAATTTCTGCGGAGCAGGCAATATTTCTCGGAAAAATCCTGTCGGGAATATTCAGCCGTTTCAGTATCGGGTGCAGCGGTTTTGAGAATCTGCCTTTGATTTATTCCCTGAGCAGTTCAATATCCGAGTGCGGAAAAGATGTCTATATCTGCGAAAATACCGATTTCCCGTCATTTCGTTTCGGCTGTCCGCTTATATCCTCAGACTGCGGAATCTATGCAAGGAACAATAAAATAACGTTCTGCGACAGGAACGGCTTTATTTTTTCGGATATTCGGCTTACAGAAATAATGAACGGCAGACCTGCGAAAAAATCTGTAAAATATGGCAGAATATCTTCTTTTACTTCTTTTCGTGATATATATATAAATAATATTGCCGATACACTGAATGTATCAACGGCAATTCCTGCGGGGATAAGCTGCGGGGACAGGTCGGTGCGGTCGTTATGGCTTGAATTTTTCACAGGTGACGATGATGATTTTGTCTTTCAGATATCAGATGACGGAAACAGAGTAAATGCCTATTCAACGGAATACGGCTTTATTCCATATGAAAAATTAATGCTTTGCTTCTGCGTTTTAAATAATAAAAATTCAGACAATACGGTTTATCTTCCGTGGGATATGCATTATTCCGCCGACTATGCGGAAAATATAAATGTAAAAAGATTTGATTATAATGATATGCCGCCGCAGGCTGTAAAGCAGAGATTTCTGAAAGATTCTCTTTATATGTGTACTCATATAGCCGAAAACAGGTATCTCCTCGGCAGTATAATAAAAAAACTCCCGTCCTTTGCATCGGCAAGGCGGGACATAGTTTCGGATTTCCCCGAAAAGAACGCAGGCAGGACAATCGAAAGCGAAAACGGCAGGATTATTGTCGGAAGAAGCGGAAAGAACAGAATATCCCTTACGGCACAGGCTTATTCCTCCGAAACCGCCGCAGAGCTTTGTGCAGAATGGAGCGAGAAATTAATGCATAATAATTAAAAGTTCTGCTTTTCCCGAAAGTTCCGCAATATCGGAACAGGCTGAAATAAATACGCAGTCGCCCTTTTTAAAGTTAATTATATTATTTTTTTCTGAGATAATGCCGTTTCCCTCAGTGCATAATAATATTTTAAAACTTTTAATATCGGCAGGGATAAGAAATTTATTTTTTAAATTTAATTTTTCCGCCCTGAAATAATCGCAGTTGCAGAGAGTTTCAATTGAACAGTTCGCATTTTCCGAGAGATTTTTTTCGGGAGTATATTCAGGCACAGGGGATATATTCATGACATCAAGGGCTTTTTCGATATGAAGCGGACGGAAATTTCCGTCCCTGTCTTTTCTTTCGTAGTCATATATCCGATAGGTGAGATTTGAATTTTGCTGTATTTCGGCGACAAGAATGCCTTTGCCTATTGCATGGACAGTCCCCGAAGGGATAAAAAAAACGTCCCCTTTTTTTACGGGTATTTTATTTAATTTATTAATTATACTGCCGTCTTTGAGGGCATTTCTGATTTCGTCTTTCGGATAATTTTTTTTGAATCCGTAAATAAGGCTTGCATTTTCGTCCGCATCGAGAACATACCACATTTCGGTTTTTCCCTTTTGATTTTCATATTTTTGTGCATAGTCGTCATCGGGGTGAACCTGAACGGAGAGATTGTCTTCTGCATCAATAAGCTTTACAAGCAGGGGGAAACCGTCTTTATTGTTTGTACCGCAGTATTCGGGAAACTCACTGAGAACGCTTGCAAGGGTGCGCCCCGAAAATTCTCCGCCTGATATTATACTTTCGCCGTCAGGGTGAACGGAACATTCCCAAGTTTCGGCAAGAGGAGAGATATTTATATTTTTGCCGTATTCTTTTTTAAGGCGTTCACCGCCCCAGATATAATCTTTTCCGATTGGTTGAAGTTTAAATATCATAAATATTCTCCTTATTTAAAATCGTCAATTTTCGCCTTTTAAGGCTTGACCTTTCGTTCACTCCACTACGTTCCGTTCACTTTCAGGTCAAGGGGCGGCTTTATCCCCCCAAGCCCCCCTGATAATTCCTAATTCCGAATTAGATAAAGTTTCCTGTTATGACTGCGGCAAGGGACGCAGCAAGTGCGACAACTATAAGCGGACAGCCGAAATATGCAAGAAGAACCGCCACAAGAGTTCCGACAGCAGAAGTTATTGTATTCCCCGTGCTGTAAAAAATTGCGGGGAGCGTCATTGCAGACAGTACGGCATAGGGGATATAATGCAGAAAACTGCGGACAAATTCGGACTTTATTTTCTTTGTAAAAAAAGTCAGCGGAATCATTCTTATTATGTAGGTAACACCTGCCATTACGGCAATATAAATTCCTATGCTCATTGTTCAGCTCCTTATTTAAATTATTTTGAATGGGGGGAAGCCGCCCTTTGGGGCTTGCACTTTCGTTCACTCCGCTATGCTGCGTTCACTTTCAGTGCAAGGGGCGGCTTTATCCCCCCAAGCCCCCCTGTTTCGTTCACTTTCATGACAAGGCGCAAATCTTCCTTAATTTTTTATTTCTTTTACGGGGAAGAAAAATGCTCCTGCGGCGGCGGAAATTATGGCAGAAATTATCATTGCAAAGCCTGCCGAAACGGAATCAATAAAATAATAAAAAATTATACTTAACAGTGCCGCAAGGGATATTACAAACAGAACGCTTTTTTCTTTTTTTGCAGGCGGTATTATTATAGCCAGAAACATACCGTATAATACTATTCCCATAGCGGAAGAAATCGACTGAGGGAGAAATTCTCCTGCCGATGCGCCGAGAAAAGTTCCAAGCACCCACCCGACAGCCGCAATAAAAATCATTCCGTACATATAGGCAGGAGTTAAAAGTCCTGTCTGTGCGGAACAGACCGCAAAAATTTCGTCTGTAATTCCGTAGGACGCAAGAAGTCTGTGGGGCATTGTGAATTTTTTGTCAAGTTTCTGCGAAAGAGAAAGCGACATAAGCGAATAGCGGATATTTATTGTAAGCTGTACTATAATCATTTCAAGGAGAGAGCCTCCTGCGGCGATAATATCGACACCTGCCGCCTGACCTGCCGAAGTCAGGTTTGTTAAAGATATAACAGATGATTCGGCAACGGAAAGCCCTGACATGACAGCCTTTATCCCGAAACCGAACGACACCGAAAAATAGCCGAGGGCAATCGGGATACCGTGCGACATACCCTTTAAAAATTTATTGTTCAAAGAATAACCTCCTGTATTAATTAAGTTTTACTGTTACAATGAATCCTGCGGAGTTGTCGCCCGAAACCTCATAAATTCCGTTAGTCGGCACTTTCACGACTGTTTCTTTGCCGTCACATTCTTTTGAGTAAATTATATATTCCGAACCGCCTGCCTGACAGAAAAGCGGATTTTCCTCGGAATAATCTTTGACATAGGCGAGATATTCTTCAAGGCAGAGATTCATGTCATACATAAGTTTTGCATGGACTTTTCCGACATACCTGAAATGCCACGGACAGCTTTTTTCGCCTGTTTTTCTTTCTTTTCCGTCAGGATAGCGGAGAATGAAGCCGTAGTCGCTGCAATTGTCAAACAGCCATCTTTCAGCCCCCGCTATATTGAAAGAGGAAATTTCATCGCCGTTCCGAACGGCTATATCCACGCAGGTTGCGAGATTATTTTCAGAAAAATATCTTGGACAGGGACATGACGAAGGATTCTTTGTTATGCCGTCAGCGGTATCAAACACGACAAGATTTGTATTCCCCGTATAATTTGCATATCCGAACATCATTTCTCCGAGACAGGCGGCAGCCTCCTGAGTAAGACGCATTGAATAATTGTTTATTGAAAAAAATGAATTTGTATACTCTATTAAATTTATTGTATTTTCTCTTTTTGCGGAAACAGTTCTGTGATTTTTGTCAATCAGAACGAGATTGCCCTGAGAAATTCCTGAAAACGGCAGAATTATTTCCGAAAAGCCGAGCGAACTTATAAAATTTTCATCGGATTCGGAATTTTTGTAAGGGTGTGAAAATTTTCCGCTGTCGGGATTGTTCCCGAAATTACCGATAACTTTTATACCCTCGGCATTTTGGGAACGTTTGAACTCTCTGCGGAGGGCATCGCAGTAGAATATCAAGACAGCGACTATTGCAAGTAAAACAGTATATCTGCCAAGCCTGAGCTTCATCTTTTTATTTTTAATTAATTATCTTCTCCTGTATTTTCGGTTGTTTCTTCTTCCGAATTTTCAGATGTTTCTTCTTCGGAAGTCTCCTCTGTATTTTCTTCCGTTGATTCTTCTGTTGTTTCTTCCTCGGTTGGTTCTTCGGTTTCTTCTTCCTTGTCCACATGGACGTTTACGGCTTCGTTATAGGGTTCGCCGTCAGCGCAGTAGACACTGAAAAGGCTTAAAAGGTCAGCGGTTGAACTCCACCTTGAACAGCTTCCGCACACAACGCCTATGTAAGTTTTTCCCTTTGCGTCTGCGAAAGCCTCAACACAGTGCATAGCCTCATCGGTATAGCCTGTTTTTCCTCCACGGACAAGGACATTCGGCATTTCGTCGCCGTACATTCTCTTGAAAATAGT
Source organism: Ruminococcus sp. (assembly GCA_017543595.1). Classification (GTDB taxonomy): domain Bacteria; phylum Bacillota; class Clostridia; order Oscillospirales; family Ruminococcaceae; genus Ruminococcus. The sequence goes on from JAFYFU010000026.1 coordinate 4,973, forward strand.
AGCCTGCAAATAAATTTCTTCTTCTCTTGTCTTGTTTGTGGGGATAATATATTCATCTGTCGAGAGGACTTTTCTGCATATTTCGTTGTTGTAGGCATATGAGAGAATCGCAGCCATATCGCTTGCTGTGCTGTAATGGTTTTCGTCATGCAGACCCGAAGTATTCATGAAGTGTGTATTTTTAAGACCCATTTGTTCGGCTTTTTCGTTCATGAGTTTAACAAAAGCTTTTTCAGAACCTGCCACATATTTTGCGGCGGCAACGGTAGCGTCTGCGCCTGAGGGGAGAACTATTCCGTAGAGAATTTCCTCAATAGTAGGCTTGTCACCGACAGGGAATCCCGCAAGCGAGGCATCATCTGCGAAAAGCGGTTCAATCATTTCGCTTGTTATTTCAACAGTATCCTTGAAATCCTTTGTATTTTCGACAGTGACGATAAGTGTCATAACTTTTGTAAGGGAGGCGGGGTACATTTTTTCGTCATCTGCCTTGTAAGCGATGACTTCTCCCGTGTCAGCGTCCATGAGAACTACATTTTTCGGCGGATATTCGCTTTCAATGTCGAATTTTTTTGACTTGTCGGTTTTTTCGGGATATTTGAAATCCGTGAGGATAATTTCGGGTTCGGTAGTTGCTTCCTCGGTGGGTTCGGCGGTAGTTTCCTCCTGAATTTCGGGAATTTCCTCATTGACGGCAGCACTTACGGGGACTACGCTGCTGTTTTCAGCCCAGCTGTAAACCACACCGCCTGATGCAAGCAGGAGTGCAAGCGTCATTATTGAACCTGCTGTAAATTTACTTATACCACGCTTTTTCTTACTCATCATTACACCTCATTTAAAATCGTCAATTTTCGCCTTTCGGCACAAGGGCGAAAATTTCCTCAAAGCCACCATGTTTTTTATCATAATCTCCATTATAATACATTTATTTCTGTTTGTCAACTTTTTGACGGATAAAATTTTTTGTTGCAATATTAAAATCAATGTGATATAATATAATTCACAATTGCCAAACTTATGCATTGACGGAATTATATAACGATTCCGCATTTTGAATTTAACAGGGGGGCTTGGGGGGATAAAGCCGCCCCTTGACACAATGAACGAACGGAGCATAGCGAAGTGAGTAAATGTGTCAAGCACCAAAGGGCGGCTCCCCCCATTCAAAATAAAAAGCAAGCCTTAAAAGCGCAAATTTGATGACTTAAAACAGGAGGAAAATTTGCGCCTTGCGCCGAGAGTGAACGCAGCACAGCGGAGTGAACGAAGGCGCAAGCCCCAAAAGCGCAAATTTGACGACTTAAAATAGGAGAATAGTATGGAAGATATGAATTTATTGTTTTGTGCCGTATCTGCTGCGGCTCTCGATATATGCGCCCTTGTGCTTATAATTGCCTCTTACAGGGAGAGAAGCACGGGAAACAAACAATGGAAAAAAATTTCCGCAGATATGGAACTTGTCGAACAGGGCTTTACATATCATCTCGGCTGTGACGAAATCCTCATAGGCAGGCACGCAAGTGCAGATATCCGTCTGCCCGATATATCCGTTTCAAGGTATCATGCAATGCTTACGGTTGCGGACGGAGTATGGACTATCACGGATATAGGCTCTAAATCGGGGGTCTATGTCAACGGGAATCTTGTAAAATCAAAAAAGCTCTGCGAAAATGATGTTATAACTCTCGGAAACCGTAAACTCACACTAAGAAAAACAGTTAATCCCAAAAAGGAAAGGAGAAAAAATAAATGATAAAAAACCCCTTTGCATATCTTTTTTCTTGTCTTTTCGTGCTTGCGGCTCACGGAACAATGCTGATAAATATTTTCTACAACGGAAAATATGACGACATAAAAGACCTGATAATCCTTGCCGCCGCCGTACTCGGTCTTGACATATCGTACTATATAATAATGCTTTTCTTCAAGCAGTATACTTACACGATTGACTTTATGCTCCTGCTTATTCTGAACATGAGTGTTATATTCCAGTCATGTTTCGGGGGAGTGAGTTTCTCGGCAAAGCATTATATAACCTGTATAGCCGCCCTTACAGCCTGTCGTTTCGGGCATATGCTTACCTGCAATCACAATTGGATTCAGCAGCAGAAAAAATATGTCTGGATTGGCATAGGCGTATTAATGATAATTATTTTAATATTCACGGGAAGCAGAAGTATGTGGATAAACATAGGTTCTTTCTCGATTCAGCCCTCTGAATTTATGAAGCCTTTGTTGGTGCTTGCCTGTGCGACATCTATAACCGAACAGCAGAAAAAGCATAAAGTCTGGAAATTTGACATAGTATGGGAAAACATTATACTTTTCGGCATAACTGCGGCAGTCTGTCTATTTCAGTGGTGGTGCAGGGATTTGGGAAGTATTCCGACCTTTGCGGCTATCTATGCGGCAGGATTTTTCCTGAGAATATGCTATCCGAAAGCCAAATTTTCAAACAAGACTTTAATTATTGCGGGTTCTGTCGTTTTGGTCGCTGCAATCGTCGGAATAAAAATCGCCCCTGAATATGTAAAGGACAGGCTTTTTGTCGATATATGGAGCGACAAGGACGGAAACGGCTATCAGCAGTCACAGGCTTTAATAGCCATAGCTGACGGAGGCTGGTTCGGAAAAGGTCCGGGAAAAGGCTATCTGCACAATGTTTTCGCCCACGAAAGCGACATAGTATTTTCTTCCATAAGTGAAGAATGGGGACTTCTCTATGCGATAATGATGACGCTTGTAATACTTCTTATAGCCGCATCTCCGCTTATAAATCCGCCCCGTTCGTATTATCACGGTACTATGTGTACGGGAATATGTGCGGCATTTACGGTACAAATGGCACTTAATATTTTCGGTTCGTGCAATATGATACCTTTCACGGGAGTAACAATTCCGTTTATATCAATGGGAGGAAGTTCAATGGTTACAAGCGGATTCATGGCAGGTATGCTTGTTGCGGCGCAGTCGCCCGTATTCAGGAAGCCCAAAAAGAAAAAATCAAAGAAACCTGCAAATTCCTCTGCACGCAGGAGGTCTGCCGCATGAAAAGTATAAGAAGATGTCAGCATATAATCACAATTTTTCTTTTGATATTCATAGCGGGTATGGCTGCCCTTGTCATAAAGATAAACCGTGAAGCACCGTTCTATATGATGAACTCAGACCACCACGAACTCGGAATGGTCTATGACAGAAACGGAGAGGTGCTTTTTGACGGTCAGGGAACAGGTCAGTATCCCGACAATTATTTTCTTGATGTGGGAAATTTAATCGGCGATGACAAGGGACAAATGGAAAACACCCTTGTTGCAAGGAATATCAAAAAATTAAACAATTATTCTTTTTCGGAGGGACTTCTCGAAACAGGCGGTCAGGCGGCTATATATACAACTCTCGACCATTATGCAAACCGTGCGGTTTATGATGCCTACGCAGGCGCAAGGGGCTGTACAGTCGCATACAACTACAAAACAGGCGAAATCCTTGTGTGTGCGAGTGTCCCCTCGGTAGATGTAACAAAGGGCTATGCGGATATTGCGAATTTTGAATCGGGAACGCTTATTTCAAAAGCCATGTACGGCACTGTTCCGGGGTCTACGCAGAAAGTTTCAACGGTTATAACCGCTATGGAATCACTCGGCAGAGACAGACTCCTTGCTAAAAGTTATAACTGCGTGGGAAGATATTTGAACGCAAACGGCGATTATATCGACTGTCACAACGTTCTCGGTCACGGAACGCTTAATTTACAGCAGGCTGTCGAAAACAGTTGTAATCCCTATTTTGCACAGCTTGTCTCAGACCCCGATTTACCGCTTGAAAATATAATTCAGGGTTACAGGAGAATGGGCTATGCAGTCAATGACGACAAGGAAGAATATTTCAATATTGACGGGATAATCTGCGAAAAAGCCTCAACAACTCTCGTTGACAAAAATGAGTTCCGTACACAATGGGGCTGTATAGGTCAGGGAGATACGCTCGTAAGCCCTGTACAGCTTATGATGTGGCAGAGTGCGGTTGCAAACGGCACAGGCAAAATGACCATGCCGCACCTTATCGACAGAGTTTTCAGCGTTCACGGAAATATAACTCAAATTGCAAAGACAAAATACGGCGATAAGATATGTTCAGAGGAAACGGCACAGGCTGTCAGACAGATTCTTTTGACAAACGGCTCAAATAATTATTCCGTTTCCATAGCAGGCTATAATGTCGGCGTAAAAAGCGGTACTGCACAGGTTAAAGAAGGTGCGGAAGAAAATTCCCTGCTTGTGGGATTCCTTGATGATGCCCGTCACCCGATAGCTTTCTGCATACTTATAGAAAATATGTATTCAACAACTGTAACAACCGAACAGCTTGCAACGGTTTTATTAAATGCTTTATGCAGTTAAAGTTTTCCCCTTTCCGAAAGGATAGGGGATTTTTGTTAAAATATACAAAAAAATCTTAAAATCCTATACACAGTATACAAAAATTATGAAATCGCTTGCAATTTTATTAATGATATGCTATAATATAATCACAATATTTACAGGCTTTAAGACTTGTAAATCTTAAATAAAGGAGGACATCAGTCTATGAAAACTACTGTTACAGCAAAAAAAATGCAGATACCCCAGAACTTCACCGAATACGCAGAAAAAAGAATTGATACAAGACTTGACAAGTTCTTCGGAAATGACGCAGAAGCAAAAATCGTTATCTCCGAACTCAAAAATGAGATTATTCTCGAACTTACCGTTAAATATAACAGCCTCTATTTCCGTGCCGAAAGAAAGGCGGTCGATAAATTCGTTGCCCTCGATGACGCAATTGACAAAATCATCAGACAGATAAGAAAGAACAAGACAAAGGTTGAAAAACGCCTTAAAGATACTGCTTTCAAGGAGAGCTTTGCAGAACCCGTTGAGGAAATCCCCGCTTATGAGGTTATCAGACGCAAAAAATTCAAAATGCGCCCCATGGATACCGACGAGGCTATTCTCCAGATGAATATGCTCGACCATAAATTCTTCATGTTCACAAATGCCGAAACAGGTCAGATAAATC
>JAFYFU010000027.1 GCA_017543595.1 Ruminococcus sp.
CAGCGCAAGGCGCAAATTTTCCTCCGATTTAAAACCGTCAAATTTGCACTTTTAAGGCTTGCACTTTCATTCACTCCGCTTTGCTCCGTTCATTCTCAGCGCAAGGCGCAAATTTTCCTCCTAATTCCACATTTATAAAAAATCCCCGACACAAATGTGACGGGGCTTACTGGCGCAGCGGGTGGGATTCGAACCCACGTCCCTCAGGGGGCATCATGATTTCGAGTCATGTCCGTTATGACCACTTCGATACCGCTGCATAATACCTGTTGACAATCAACGTAGAACATTATAACATATATTTCAGAAAAAATCAAGTCTTTTTTAAAAAATAAAAAATTTAATTTTTGATACAGGCAAAAACAGGGGGCTTGTGAGAAAATCCCCCTGTTATAATTCCGAATTTAATTATAGATTATTTCAAGTCCCTGAGTGCTTTCAACGGTATATGGCTTGTCCGTGCCGTTTACGGCGACTTTTATTTTGTCCCCGATTCTTTCAGCAATAATCTCTGCGGAGAGTATTCCGTCCTTTGAATAAACCTTTGCAGATGCAGTTTTTCCGTCATCAAGACCGTATATTTTAATTGTCATATTGTTCACATAGTCATATTCGGCTGATTTTTTGAAATCCCCATAAACTATTATTGAATTTGGCTTTGCATAGAGAGGAAGCCCGAAATAGTCATATTTTTTACTGTACCATTTTCCGCCTTCAAGCTGTTCGCCCGTCTGAATATCCGTCCATGTTCCGCCGACAGGGAGATAAAAGTCACAGATTCCCTCCTCATTGAAAACAGGTGCAACAAGCAGACTGTCACCGAGCATATACTGCGTATCAACCGTAAGTGCCGAACGGTCATAAGAATAATCTATAACCATAGCCCTCATCATGGGAATACCTGTTTCATGGGTCTTTACGGCATTTGCAAAAAGATACGGCATAAGTTTTCCTTTTAACTTAACAAAATGCCTTGAAACGTCACAGCTTTCCTCATCAAAATTCCACGGCACACGATAAGAACTGTTTCCGTGATAGCGTGAATGTGTTGACATAAGCCCGAAAGCCGTCCACCTCTTGTATAAATCAGGGGTTGCAGTCGCCTCAAAGCCCGAAATATCATGCGAAAAGAATCCGAATCCGGAAAGACAAAGCGAAAGCCCTCCTCTTAAAGTTTCCCACATTGACTCATAATTTGCAAAGCAGTCGCCTCCCCAGTGTACGGGGAACTGCTGACCGCCGACTGTTGCGGAACGTGCGAAAAGGCAGGCATTATTCACGCCTTTTACTTCCTGCAAAGCCTCAAATACGGTCTTGTTATAAAGATATGTATAATAATTGTGCATTTTATAGGGGTCTGAATTGTCATAATATTTAACGTCTGTGGGGATTCTCTCGCCGAAATCGGTTTTTATCGCATCAACTCCCAAATCCGCAAGGGCTTTTATTTTTGATGAATACCATTCCCTTGCATCGGGATTTGTGAAGTCTATTATTGCAAGACCGGGCTGCCAAAAATCACACTGAAATACCGAACCGTCCTTGTTTTTTATGAAATAACCTTTTTCCATGCACTCATAAAAGACGGGCGCACGCTGTCCTATATAGGGATTTATCCAGACGCAGATTTTAAGACCTTTTTCTTTAAGGCGTGAAATTATGCCTTTCGGGTCAGGGAACATATCTTTGTCCCATTCAAAACTGCACCACTGATATTCTTTCATCCAGAAACAGTCAAAATGAAATACATCAAGCGGAATATCCCTGCGGTTCATTTCGTCTATGAATGAATTTACCGTCTTTTCGTCATAGTCTGTTGTAAATGATGTTGAAAGCCATAAACCGAAAGTATAGGCAGGCGGAAGTGCGGGTTTTCCAGTGAGAGTTGTGTAATTCTGCAAAACTTCCCCTAAATTTTCACCGCCGAATACAAAATATTCCATATGCTGACCCTGAACCGTGAAAGCAACTTTTGAAACTGTTTCGCTTGCGACTTCAAATGTCACGTTTTCGGGGTGATTTACAAATACTCCGTAATTTCGGGAAGAAACATAAAAAGGAATAGATTTGTAACTCTGTTCGGAACAAGTTCCGCCGTCATTGTTCCAGACTTCAACTGTCTGACCGTTCTTGACGAAAGTTGAAAATTTTTCGCCGAATCCGTAAATATACTCCCCTACGCCTATGTTGAGCATTTCACGGATAAAAGTATTGTCGCCGTTGTCGGATTCCGCAAAGAATCTTGTGCCTTCCTGAGAGATTTTTTTGTTTTTGTTGAGCCATTCTTCTTCTTCTATCAGGGAAGTTGTCCGCCAGCCTGATTTTGTCAAAAGTTTATCTTCATACCAGTAGGATACTTCCCAGCCGTCTTTCAAAGCACCTGTTTTAACTTTTGTTTTACCTGAAATAAGCTCATATCCGCCGTTTTCAAGTTTTTTTATGACGGGCTTGAAAGATTTGTCCTCAAAGAGGGTAAAAGAGGGTTCTTTCTTTAATGCGCCTTTGAAATGGTCAATTGTGACTTTTATGCAGTTTTCGAGCGTTGACGAAAATGTAACTGTAAGCATTGGACCGCCGAGTGTCATGCCCCTGTTGGCTATCCACTGATTTGTGAGATATACCGTTACCGAGTTTTCGTCCGCCTCAATGTCATACATCTGTGTGGCATAATTTACATTATAGCCGGGTTTGTTAAGCCAGAAACCGTCTGAAATTTTCATATTGCAAAACTCCTTTTATGCTTTAAAATGCATTAAAATTATATCATATTCAACACATAATGTCAATCTCAATCACGAAATTTTATTAAAAAATATGGAATATCACGAAACAAACTGACTGTTGTAAAGCTGTGCATAAAAGCCGTTTTTCTTCATTAAATCATTGTGATTTCCCTGTTCGATTATATTTCCGTCTTTCATTACAAGAATCGTGTCGGAATTTTTTATCGTTGAAAGTCTGTGTGCTATTATGAAACTTGTCTTTCCCTGCATAAGCTTTGTGAAAGCCCTCTGTATGCGCTGTTCGGTTCGCAGGTCAATTGAAGATGTTGCCTCATCAAGAATCAGCATGGGCGGATTCATAAGCATGATTCTCGCTATGCAGATAAGCTGTTTCTGTCCCTGAGAAAGTCCGCTGTCCTCGGAAATTACCGTATCATAGCCATTTGGCAGACGCTTTATAAATCCGTGTGCATGGACGGCTTTTGCGGCGGATATTATCTGTTCACGGCTTGCATCGGGTAATCCGTAGGCGATATTTTCTGCGACAGTTCCCGTAAATACCCATGTTTCCTGCAAAACCATTCCGAAATTGTTTCTCAGACTGTCCATTGTTATATTTTTTGTGTCTTTTCCCGAAACAACTATTTTTCCGCTGTCGATATCGTAAAATCTTAAAAGCAGGTTTATTATGGTTGATTTTCCGCAGCCCGTAGGTCCTACAATGGCAATTTTCTTTCCGCTTTCAACGTCAAGGCTGAAATTTTTAATCAATTCTCTTTCGGGATTGTATGAGAATGAAATATTTTCAAAACTCAAAGTTCCGTTGCAGTTTTCAAGTTTTTCTTTGTCGGAATCGTCCTGAATTTCTTCTTCGTCAAGCAGGTCAAAAACCCTCTGTGCCGATGCGACAGCGTTTTGCAGTTCCGCAAAAACTCCCGATATTTCGTTAAAAGGCTTTGTGTACTGATTTGAATAGGCAAGGAAACTTGAAAGTTTTCCGACAGACATAGTTCCTATGAATGACGATGCCCCGATAACGCTTAATGAACCTAAAAGCCCTACCGATGCATATATTATTCCGTTTACAAATCTTGTTGTCGGATTTGAAATTGAACTTAAAAAAGTAGCTTTTGCACCGATTTTTCCGTACTGATTATTTATTTTAAAAAATTTTTCCTCCGCCCTTTTATCATAAACAAAAGCTTTTACAATTTTCTGATTTCCTGCCATTTCCTCGGCAAAACCAACCATATCGCCCCTTAATTTCGACTGCTGTACATATGAATCGTGAGAGGCTTTTGTAATTTTCGATGCGGCTATGAATGACAGAGGCGTTAATATCACAACCACAACGGCTATTTTGACATTAATTGACATCATGAAAACAAGCGTTCCGATTATGGTCATAACTCCGCTGAAAAACTGCGTGAACCCTTGTAAAAGCCCGTCCGAAACTATTTCTATATCGTTTATGACACGGCTTGAAAGTTCTCCCTTTGTGCGTGAATCTATATATCTGAGGGGGACTCTTTCAAGCTTTGCAAAAGCATCAGCCCTCAAATCACGGACTGTGAAAAATGCAAGCTTATTCGTGCATAAACTCATTATCCACTGAAACAAACCGCTTGTAACAACTACCGAAACAAGCTTTACAAGCACTTTTTTAAGGCTTTCAAAATCAACGGAATTTTTATTAACACAACAGTCTACGGCTTCGCCTATGAACACGGGAACAGCAAGCGAAAGCGTTATCCCTGCCGCCGCAAAAATAATTGTCAGGACGAAAAATATAAAATAAGGCTTCGCATAGGAAAACACCCTTTTTAAAGTTTTAATCATTTGTTTTCCTCCTTTGCGTTCATCTGTGAATTGTAAATTTCCCTGTAAATCTCACAATTTTCAAGGAGTTCGTCATTTGTGCCTGTGCCGACAGCCTCGCCGTCCTCCATGACGATTATTTTATCTGCATCTTTAAGGGAAGTTGTCCTCTGTGAAATCATTATGACGGTAGTTCCCGACATATCGGTTTTAAGGGCTTTTCTGAGTTTCAAATCCGTTGCGTAGTCAAGTGCGCTTGTGGAATCGTCAAGAATCAATATATCGGGATTTCCAACCATAGCCCTTGCAATTGATATTCTCTGTTTCTGACCGCCCGAAAGATTTTTTCCGCCCTGAGATATGAAAGTATCAAGACCATCGGGCATTTTTTCGACAAATTCCCAAGCCTGCGCTGTTTTCAGTGCGAAAATTATATCTTCGTCACTTGCATTTTCGTCACGCCATTTCATATTCTCACGGAGAGAACCCGAAAACAATACGGCTTTCTGCGGAACGATACTTATTTTTTTCCTTAAATAATCCTTGTCATAATTATTTACATTTATGCCGTCTATCAGGATTTCGCCCTCATTTGCGGGATAAAAGCACGGAATAAGGCTTGCAAGCGTGGATTTTCCGCTTCCCGTACCGCCTATTATTCCGAGTGTCTGACCCTTTTTAAGTGTAAATGATATATTTTTTAACGAATTATCACCTGCTCCCGAATATCTGAACGAAACATTTTTAAATTCAATTATATTTTCAGAATTGTTATCACCTGCAAATTCTGAATTTTTTTCTGGTTGAAGTTCAAATATTTCGTTAATTCTTTTTGCAGATGCAAAAGCCTTTGTGAATATTACTATCAGATTTGCAAGGACAATCAATGCAAGGAGTATCTGTGTCATATAATTTACAAAAGCCGTAAGTTCGCCCTGCGTGAGATTTCCCGTGTCTATTCTCACTCCGCCGAAATACAATACCGCAACTATTCCGAGATTCATAATCATAAACGAAAAAGGGTTTAATATTGCGGAAATTTTTCCGACTGCAACCGAACTTTCGGCTATATCGTTTACAGCGTTGTTAAATTCGTCAATTTCCTCCTGCTGTCTTGAAAATGCCCTTATAACTCTTGTGCCTTCAAGATTTTCACGGGTAAGCAGTGCCGCACGGTCAAGTTTTTTCTGAGTGTTTTTATACATGGGGACGGTCTTGTTCATTATGAAAAAAATTATTCCCGCTATGAGAGGTGCAACAACAAAGAATATAAGCGCAAGCTTTGCATCTATCATGACAGCCATTACAGTTGAACCGATTACAAGAAACGGACATCTTGTCGCAAGCCTGATAAACATATTTACTCCGTTCTGTACGGTGTTTGAATCATTTGTAAGCCTGTTCACAAGGGAAGATGTTCCCATTTTGTCTATGCTTTCGTAAGATAATTTATTTATATGTTTATAAAGTGCCTCCCTGAGTTCCGTGCCGAAACCGTAGGCGCATTTTGAGGCGAAATACTGACAGGTAAGGGCAAATCCCAGTCCGCACACACCGAGCAATACTATAAGCCCCGACATGAGAAGAATATATTTTTTGTCATTGTTTCCGATTCCCTTGTCAATTATTTCAGCCATTACAAGCGGGACAATGAGTTCAAATATCGCTTCAAGCAATTTGAAAAGCGGTCCGAGAAAAAGCTCTTTCCTGTAATTTTTGAGATATTTAAGTAAATTTTTCATTATGCACTCCTGTGTTGATTTAATATATAAAAATATCCCCCGTCTTTCGGCGAAGGATATTTATGATTAAATTTTTTATGCCTGCTGACTTTCAAGTGTAAGTTTGAACGGAGCATATCTGTTATAAGCTCTGTTATTCTTGTTTACTTCCGATTCTTTTGCAAGTTTTTCCATATATTCGGTAAACTCGTCATAGAAACGCATTTGCAGAAGCTGTTCAACATAATCTGATGACCAAAGGTCATCTTCCGTCATACGCTCTCTCAAATCGCCCCTGATTACAACATAGATTTCATCATCGTTGTAATCATAAACTTCTGCCTTGCCAAATTCCATTTCAAAAAGATGGTCATTAAATGCCTTGTCCTGCTTTTCGCTTTCGGTTTCTGCAACAGTTGTTTCGGAACTTTTTTCCTCTGATTCCGCAGCAGTTGTTTTCTTCTGGATAAGTCTGTCGTTTGCATAGGGGTCTGCGGTAGTGGTAGTTTCTTCCTCGTCACTTTCAGTTGAAACTGTGGTGGTTGTTTCTGATGAATCCTCGTTTTCCTCATCTTCTGATTCTTCATCGGATTCTTCATCGGATTCTTCATCTGAAACTTCCGTTGTTTCTTCTGATTCTTCATCGGTTTCCTCGGAAATTTCGGTAGTTTCCGTTGTTTCCCCGGATTCTTCCGATTCCGAATTTATATCAGTTGTTGTTTCTGCGGATTCTTCATCGGTGCTTACGGCAGTTGTTGTTGTATCCTCCGTGTCTGCGGATTCCTCACCCTCGGCGGTTGTTGTGAGAGAATCAAGATATTCGTTGTAATCATTGTTTGCAACATCGAACTCGGCAAGCTTGTCCTCTGCGCTTGACTTTGAATTTATCTGCTTTACATAAAGTTCAGCCTTTTTGCGGAGTTCTCTTTTCTTGTCATCGTCAAGGGCGTTGCCCTCGTCATCGGTCATTTTTATGGTAAAATATTTTACTCTTGCGAAATTATCATCGAAATAGTCTTTGAGTTCGTCCTCTGTACAGCTTTTTTCTCCGCCAAGGTCATAATAATGCTTGAATATGACCTCTTCCTTAAAAGTGCTTGCGGCGATATCCCTGATTGTTTCCTGAGTTATACCGTTCTCCGCATAATTTTCGTTCATATTGAAATAATATTCAGCCATTTGGTCAATCTGGTCAAGGGCATCATCTGTAAGAGTAAGTTCAAGCCTGTCAAATTCCTGCTGGATAGTTGCGTAATCCTCGCAGTATTTTGTAGCCTTGTCCTGAATCCAGTCCTCTGCTTCAAGGTCCTCTATTCTCGAACTTTTGACTGTTTTCAAATCGGGTGCTGTTCCGTCACTTCCCGTGAGTTCGGAAACAGCCTCGCTGTAAGCCTGCATTGTGTAATAAAGAAAAATTCCCGACCTTACATCATAGCCGTTTATACTCAGCGCATTTTCTGTGCCTGCGCCGATAGTAGGCGTACAGCCTATCATTGTTGCCGCAAGCGTGAAAGATACAACGGCAGCGGCAATTCTGCGTATAGTTTTCATTTAAAAAATTCCTCCGGTATTTATAAAATTTCGTACACTTTCATATTATACTATATTTTTTTTGATTTGTCCATAGCAAAACTGAAATTTTTTTAAAATCACATGAAAAATTTATTGTTAAAATTATATGAAAATATATAAATCTTTCTTTTTTCTTGACTTATTGGAATAAAAATGATAAAATAGATTTGTGTATATTATCTGAAAGGAACAGCAACAATGAAAGTAACTCTTTTATCCCATACGCCGCAGCCCGAAAAACTCGCCGCCTCCGCTGCAAAGCTGTGCTATTCAAGCAGCGACATTGACGGCATAACTCAGGGGCTTGATGACGAAAAAACCGCATCATACATTGATATGCTCGTTTCAATAGGGCATGAAAGCGTTATGGAACACGCAAGCTTTACATTCGGCATTGAGGGTATCTCCCGTGCCTGTTCGCATCAGCTCGTAAGACACAGAATCGCATCATATTCCCAGAAAAGCCAGCGTTATGTAAATGAGGACGGTTTCAGCTTTGTGACTCCCCCCGCAATAAAAGATATTCCGCAGGCGGAACAGGAATATAATAAAATAATTGACGAAATTTCAAGAAGTTACAGCCTTATCGCCGATATGCTCACCGAAAAGCACAAAAATGACTTCATCGCTCAGGGCATGGACGAAAAAACTGCCGTTTCAAAGGCAAGAAAACTCGCCAACGAGGACGCAAGATTCCTGCTCCCCAATGCCTGCGAAACAAAAATTATCGTCACCATGAACGTCCGTTCACTGTTTAATTTTTTCCGCCACAGGTGCTGCAACAGGGCGCAGTGGGAAATAAGGGCGGTCGCCGATGAAATGCTGAAACTTTGTATTCAAACAGCACCCAATATTTTCCGCCATGCAGGTCCTTCATGCGTTGCGGAGGGAAAATGTCCCGAAGGAAAAATGTCCTGCGGAAAAATAATTCAGGTTAAAGAAAAATACGCTCAGTTTTTTGAATAATTTGCTTTAAGAAAGGAAAATAATTATGATATATGTTTATCTCGCAGAGGGCTTTGAAGAAATTGAAGCTCTCACTCCCGTTGACCTCCTCAGAAGAAGCGGAAAAAAAGTTGTGACTGTCGGCATAGGCGACAATGTTATTGTAGGCTCTCACGGTATTCCCGTTGTCTGCGATACAATCGCTCAGGAAGCTCCCCTTAACGATGAGCTTGAAATGATAATCCTCCCGGGCGGTATGCCGGGAACTCTCAACCTTGAAAAATCAGGCTATGTTCAGGCGGCAATTGACTACTGCACGGACAACAACAAATTCATAGGCGCAATATGTGCCGCTCCGTCAATCCTCGGTCACAAGGGACTCCTCAGCGGAAGAACCGCTGTCTGCTATGAAGGCTTTGAAGGACAGCTCACAGGCGCAAACATCGGTGAGGATTCAGTTGTGTGTGACGGAAACATCATAACCGCAAGAGGTGCGGGCGTTGCCGTTAAATTTGCCCTTAAACTTATAGAAAAAGTTGTTTCCGAATCCGAAAGCAAAAGGCAGTTCAGGGCTATACTCTGCGACTGATATGCAGGATAAAAAACAACTGCGGAAATATTTTTCCGATATCCGCAAAACCGAAAAAAATAAAGATAAAGATTTAATCATAGAATCAAGGCTTTTTTCGCTTGAAAAATTCTTAAATGCCGATAATGTTTTAATCTATGCGTCTTTCGGAACAGAAATAAATACATGGAGTATCGCAGAAAAATTAATTGACAGAAATATTCCCGTTTCGTTTCCGAAATGCATTGAAAACGGAATTATGACCTTTCACCTGATTAATTCCCTTAATCAGCTCAAAGACGGAAAATACGGCATTAAAGAACCTGATATATCCCTTCCCCAGCCCGTAATAACAGACAGAACCGTCTGTATTCTCCCTGCACTTTCACTTACCGAAAAGGGCGAAAGACTCGGCTACGGCGGAGGCTATTACGACAGATTTCTCTCGGAATATCCGCAGATATACAAGACTGCCCTGACCTATGAAAAACTTATTTCCGACAGCCTGCCCACCATGCCACATGACATCAAGGCGGACTGCATTATTACAGAAGAAAGGACGATAATTATTAATGAGTGATGAACGTGACGACAACCTCGGACTTGATGACGGTGACGACTACGAAAATGTGAATGTCGATACTTTTCATGAAACAGGTGAAATACCCCTGCCGCCCCCCGATGAACCCTATACACCAACTATTGAGGACGAAAACGAAACGGATATTGAACTTCCGCCGCCGCTTCCGCCTATGCAGCCCTATGGCGAACAGCCTCAGCCAATGCCGAGAACCGCAAGACCCGCAACAGGCAAAAAGAAAAAACGCAAAAAGAAAAAACAGCGCAGCAGACTGCCCGGCGTTCTTATACTGACTACTTTCATATTCGGTATATCCGTTGTACTCGCACTTGTCATAATAGGTTTCGGAAAAGATATGTTCGGCATAGGAAAAAGCGACAAGACACATCTTATAGTCATTCCCGAAAATGCCACAACAGAAGAAATAGCCGCTATGCTTGAAAATGACGGAATTATAAAATCCCCGAAATTCTTTACTATTTTCTCACAGCTCAGAAGTGCGGATATTCCCTATATAGCGGGCGAACACTTCGTAAGACCCAATATGGCTTACGAAACTATCATAAACGAACTTACAAGCGTTGAGGAAGAAGATATCAAGGAATCCGTTGAAGTAACATTCCCCGAAGGCATTACTATTATTGATGCCGCAAAGATACTTGAAGAAAACGGTGTATGTTCCGCAGAAGATTTCATATTCTACTTCAATTCGGGCGGTTACGGCTATGAGTTTGAAAATCATCTCACTTCCGATACTTCCATAAAGTTCATGCGTATGGAAGGCTATCTGTTCCCCGATACTTACTACTTCTTTACGGATATGGACCCCGAACAGGTATGTCAGAAAATCTATATGAACTTTGACCAGAGAATGACCGCCGCAAGATGGGAGAAAATCAATTCGCTTGAACTTTCTCTTGACGAAATTATAACTATGGCTTCAATCGTTCAGAAAGAGGCTGCAACTACGGGTACTATGACGCTTGTTGCCTCCGTATTCTGGAACCGTCTGAGAAACAAGGACGTTTTCCCGCTTCTCCAATCTGACCCAACTTCAAACTATGCAAGAGATGTCGTAGAACCAAATATGGAAGTTGTTGACCAGACTATCGTAAATTCATACGATACCTATAAGAGTCCCGGACTTCCCCCCGGAGCTATCTGCAACCCAGGTATGGACGCAATTGATGCGGTACTTGAAGACTACAAATCCAATTACTTCTACTTCATCGCAAATATAAATACAAAACAGACATACTTCGCTGAAACCCTTGAAGAACACTACGCAAACGAGGAACTCATCAACGAACAGTATGCCGCTGAAAAGGCTGCAAATGCCGAAAATGCCGCAGCAGAATAATTAAAATCAGCCGTTGGCTTTTTGCTGACGGCTGTAAATTTAAACAGGGGGCTTGGGGGGACAAAAGCCGCCCCTTGACCTGAAAGTGAACGGAACGTAAGTGAAGTGAACGAAAGGTCAAGCACCAAAGGGCGGCTTCCCCCCATTTTAAATAAGGAGGTTTTTATGAATAATAAACTTGAAGTTCTTGCTCCCGCAGGAGATGAGGAACGTTTCACTGCGGCAATAAATTACGGTGCAGATGCCGTCTACCTCGGAAGAAAAACTTTCGGCATGAGAGCATCACCCATGAATTTTGACTTTGAACAGCTTGTAAATGCCGTGAATACCGCACACGCAAAAGGTATAAAAGTATATCTCACCTGCAATATTTTACCGAGAAATGACGAAATACCTCAGTTTGAACAGTTCGTCCGTGAGGCTGTTGAGGCAAAAGTCGATGCTTTGATAGTCGCTGATATAGGGCTTTTAATGATGATTAAAAGATTTGCTCCCGATATGGAAATCCATATTTCCACCCAGACGGGAATAGTAAATTATGCAACGGCAAATGAACTGTATAACATGGGCGCAAAAAGAGTTGTCCTCGCAAGAGAATTACCCCTTGACGAAATAGCCGAAATAAGAGCTAAAACTCCAAAGGAACTCGATATAGAATGTTTCGTTCACGGTGCTATGTGCGTTTCGTTTTCGGGCAGATGCCTGCTTTCACAGTATCTTGTTCACCGTGACGCAAACCACGGAGCGTGCGCCCAGCCGTGCAGGTGGGGCTATTATCTCATGGAGGAAAAGCGAAAAGGCGAATACTACCCGATTTTTGAGGACGAAAAAGGTACTTATATCCTCAATGCAAAAGATATGTGCATGATAGAACATATTGACAAACTCGCTCAGGCAGGCGTTTACAGCCTTAAAATAGAAGGCAGGGCTAAATCTGCATACTATGTTACTGTCGTGACAAACGCTTACAGAATGGCTGTTGATGAGTATTATAAAAATCCGAATAATTTCGTTCTCCCCGACTGGATAAGGGAGGAAGTCTACAAGGTAAGCCACAGACAGTATTCAAAGGGCTTTTTCTTCGGAACTCCCGAAAATTCCCAGTATTACGAAAACAGCGGCTATATAAGAAATTTTGATGTCGTTGCCGTTGTTGAAAAATGCGAAAACGGTACTGTTTACTGTACTCAGAGAAACAGGTTTTTCAAGGGGGATACCGTTGAAATTCTTGCGCCGTCACAAAAGCCCGTTGTACTCACTCTTGAAAATATCTATGACGAAAACGGCGAGGAAATAGAAACCGCCAATCATGCTATGATGAAATTTTCATTCAAATCCAATATTGATTTCCCAAACGGAACAGTCATAAGAAAAGAGTTAATTTAGGAGAAAGATATGAAAAGAAATATTATTGTTTTAATGCTGGTGCTTGCTGCACTCAGTTCATGTGCGGATAAAAAAGAAAGTTCATCATCTTCCGAACTTTCCGCAAAAATAGTCGCAACAGAAACTACCGAAACTTCCACGGAAACCACCACTGAAAATACTACAACTACTTCGACAGTTTCAACTACATCTTCGACTACCTCAACAACAAGCACGACAACTACAACTACTGCTTCCACGACAACCGCACAGCCCACTACCACAACAACAACCGTTATAACAACTACTGCCGAACCGCAGACAACAGAACCCGTTACAACTACCGAACCCGCAACAGAATCTCCCCTTGACCCGTCACTTACTCTTACGGACAACGGTCTTGAATGGGACTGCCAAGGAATATGCAAATTTACTTTCCCGTCCGCATGGAAAGACAGAATATATGTTCAGGGTATGTCCGTTTACAGCAAAAAATGCTGGGAAGATGAAGAAGGCACAGGTATGCTTTTCACGGTAAATGTCTATTCGGCATATGACCTTGCAGACGGTTCGCCGTCATTTACATACCTCCTCGGTATGGCAGGTGAAAAATATGTTTTCCCCGTTACTGCATCAGATGTGAATTATAACATTCAGAATCCCGAACTTCAAAACGAATATACAAACCTCTCAAACGATTTGCAGAATATATTCCCGAACGCTGTCTGCACTTCCTCGCCCGATTTCAGACCCCTGAAAATTGACGAATACACTCAGTCGAACTATATAGAATATCCTCATCTGGACGGCACATGGCAGTCATATGACGATACAGGATTGCAGTTCACTCCTCTGGTAATATTCGACAGCACAAACAGACTTTTCGGTTTCAAGAGAAATCTCAACGGAATTGAAACAGGTGCTTTCTGGGAAAATAAAAATATAGACTCTTACAGCAATTCAACTTACTGGGGAGACTGCGGACTTATTTTCCTCAACGGCGGACTTTACAGAGTTACATATTATCCGTCCGCACCCGTAACCATGAACTTTGAAACGCTTTACGGCGACAATACTATCTCCGCATACACCTATTTTTATTGGAGCGACGACAAGATTTTCGGATAATGGTAATAATAAAAAGCTTCCTTTCGGGGAAGCTTTTTTATAATATTAACCTTTCGGCATTTTCTTTCTTATATCGTTAAGGCGTTCAAGAGCATTTTCAAGGGTCTGATTTTTCTTTGCATAGTGGAATCTGATATATCTGTTTTCGGGTTCTTTGAAGAAACTCGACCCCGGAACTGCACCTACTCCAACATATTCGGCTAATTTTTCGCAGAATACCAAATCGCTCTCATAGCCGAACTCCGAAATATCAAGCAGTATATAATACGCTCCCTGCGGAACAGTATGCTGTATTCCAATATCGTCAAGACCTTTGAGGAATAAATCTCTTTTTTCCGTATATTTATCTTGCAGCCATTTGTAATAGTCATCACCGAATTTCAAGCCTGTGACGGCAGCCTCCTGCAAGGGTGCTGCTGCGCCTACCGTGAGAAAATCATGTACTTTTTTGACTGTATCAATTATATTCGGCGGAGCAATTACATATCCAAGTCGCCAGCCCGTTATTGAATAAGTCTTTGAAAGTGATGAGCAGGAAATGGTTCTTTCCCACATATTCGGCAGACTTGCGAAATATGTATGCTTATACGGTTCATAAATTATATGTTCATATACTTCGTCAGTGATGACGAAAGTATCATATTTTTCAGCCAGACCCGCAATTATTTCAAGTTCCTCACGTGAGAAAACTTTTCCGCAGGGATTTGACGGATTACAGAGAATAATTGCTTTCGGGTGCTGTTTAAAGGCATTTTCAAGCACATCTGCATCAAATCCGAAATCAGGCGGTATAAGCGGTACGTATATTGGTTCTGCCCCTGAAAGAACGGTATCTGCACCGTAATTTTCATAAAAGGGCGAAAATACAATAACTTTGTCGCCTGCATTTGTGACACTCATCATGGCAGCCATCATAGCCTCAGTGCTTCCGCAGGTCACGACAGTTTCGCTGTTGGGGTCTATTTTTCTGCCCATAAGCCTTGACTGTTTTTCCGCAAGAGCCTCACGGAAATTCTGCGCCCCCCATGTAATTGAATACTGGTGGAAATCCTCACGGGTAACTTCTGCGAGGCGGTCAAGAATGGCTTTGGGCGGTTCAAAATCAGGGAATCCCTGAGATAAATTTATTGCATTATATTGATTTGAAATTCTCGTCATGCGTCTTATGACGGAATCCGTAAAATTTGCTGTACGCTTTGAAAGTTCAGGCATAAAAACTCCTATTTAAAATCGTCAGATTTTGCCTTTTAAATCTTGACACATTCACTCAAAAATCAAAGATTTTTTCGTTCATTTGTGTCAAGGGCAAAATCTTCCTCTTATTTAAAATCGTCAAATTTGCGCTTTTAGGCTTGCCGTTTC
>JAFYFU010000028.1 GCA_017543595.1 Ruminococcus sp.
TATATCAGGTATGGACGCTGCTTCAATACAGAAATATGATGCAGGCGTTCTTAAAACTCTCCCTGAGTCATATCTCAACGGCAATCCTGCAATAACTCCTCCCGCTGACCAGCCCGCAACAAATCCCTCAACCGATGCAAATGGTATTCCAATATACGGCACTCCCATGAACGCTAATGCAACTGCTGTTGCAGACTTCACAAAGGGCGAAACTCCTCTCTTCTTTGCATCTGACGGTTGGAGCAACGAGTCAGTATTTGACTGCGGCTGGTATAAGGAAAATACATCTCTTGACAACGGTGTACTCAGCCTTACAATTGACCAGGACCGCACAGGCAAGTATCACTATTCAGGTGCAGAATACAGAACAAAGGATTTCTATCACTACGGCTACTATGAGACTTCAATGCAGGCAATAAAGAATGACGGTGTTGTATCTTCATTCTTCACATACACAGGTCCTTCGGACAACAACCCTTGGGACGAAATCGACATCGAAATCCTCGGTAAAGATACTACAAAGGTTCAGTTCAACTACTACACAAACAGCCAAGGCAAACATGAATATATGTACGACCTCGGATTTGATGCATCACAGGGTTATCACACATACGGCTTTGACTGGCAGCCCGACCATATTGCATGGTTCGTTGACGGAAAAGAAGTTTACAGGGCAACTGATAATATACCCTCAACACCCGGAAAAATCATGATGAACACATGGCCCGGCAGAGATGTTGACGAATGGCTCAAACCGTTTGACGGTAAAACTCCTCTGACAGCACGTTACCGCTGGGTAACTTACAATAAGTAATCAGATTCCTCTCTGATAATTGAAAACGACATAATATTGCAGGGGGTGCAGTTGACATAATACCCCCTGATAAAATCAGCGAACTCCTCCCAGGAAAAATATAGAAGTTTGTACTTCGGAAAGACTGCACTTTCGTGTGGTCTTTTTCTTTTAAAAAATACCTTGACTTTTATTGATAAAATATGATATAATGTGTCATACAGATATTTTTGAAAGGAGATATCCAATATGATTGTTAAAGACGACAATCTCCCGGAAGAACTGTACGGTGTCCTCGCTGACCTCCTGAACAGGAAAAACAATATCGAGGTCATAAACAGTATAAGAGGGGAGTACGGTGTGCTTAACTGCCTTTCCGAAATGCCGCAGGGAGCTTCCGCAGGCGAACTCGGAAAAAAACTTCATGTCGTGCCGGGGCGCATGGCTGATATTCTGAAAAGCCTTGAACAGAAAGAATTAATCATAAGGTCAAGAATCGAAAGCGACAGGCGTGTTGTCAAAGCCCTTATAACCGAAAAGGGCAGGCTTGTTTCAAAGGAAAAACGTGAGGACATCAGAAAAGAATATGAGGGTCTTTTCAAGATTCTCGGTGAAAATGATGTTAAAGAACTCATACGCCTGCTCAAAATTGTGCTTTCATATTATCCTGACAAATATTGAGAAAAACCGCTTATTATCTTTGGCAGTTTTGCCTATTGAATATTGCGGTAAATTGTTGTATAATTAGTTCGTAATACGAAATATTCGTATTGCGAAATTTATCACTTAGGACGGTGCTTTTAATATGGAGAAAAATATCGGTGGAATTATTTATGACTGCTACCCGCTTACTCCTGCTCAAATGGTTCATATCTACACCCTCAAATACAGCCCTACGTCTGAAATCGTAAACATCGGCACAGGTCAGTACTTCCAGACAAAGCTCAATATAGCAGCTCTGCGTGAGGCTCTTAACCGTGCTGTCGAGAGATGCGAGTCAATGCGCCTGCGTTTCTGGAAAGACCCCGAAACAGGCGAGATGTGGCAGTACGTTGTACCCTATACGAATGAATACTTTGAATACTATGATTTTTCCGAATGGGAAGAAAGCAGAGTTGAGGAAGTTCTCAACAAATGGACTTCTCAGGGCTTTGACACTTTCGGCGGAAAACTTTCAAGAATCGTTATAGTATCCCTTCCGAACGGATATAACGGCTACTACTTCAATGTTCATCATTCCTGCATGGATTCAAGTTCCGTTATCGCTTTTGCGAAAGACGTTATAGAAATATATTGCAGTCTGCTTTACGGTCTGCCTTATCCCAAGCCCATGACTTCATATATCGAATCCGTAAAGAAAGATTTTGAATATGAGGGAAGCAAAAAGCAGAAAAGAGATGAGGAATACTGGCATAAACAGCTTGATATGCCCGAACCGATTTACACGGACTACACAGGTCCCGGAAGACTTATGCAGCTCCGCCAGAAGAACAATAACCCCAATCAGAGATGGGGCGTTCTCAGTACATCAAACGGTGACGGAAATACTATCACATATGAGCTTGATGTTGATTCCACAAAGAAAATCATGGATTTCGCACAGAAATATGATTTGCCCGTAAGTGCCGTAATACTCCACGCAATAAGAACCGTCCTTTCAAAATTCAACAACAATGAAACCGATATCTGCATAAGAGATTTCGTAAGCAGACGTTCAACTATCCTCAACAAAAAATGCGGAGGCGTAAGAATGCACTGCTTCCCCATGAGAACTATTATTCCGCTTGATGCAACCGTCCTTGAATCAATGAGAGTAATCAAAAAGGCTCAGGAAGATTTGTTCCTCCATGCAGATTATTCCACACTTAAATATATACAGGAAATGAATCAGAAGTATAATGTAGGTGCAGGCGGCTGCTACCACAGCGTAAGCTTTACATATCAGCCCGGTACACTCGGCGGTATAGTTCCCCAGCTTAAAGGCATAGGATTCAAGAGCAGATGGTACAGCAGCGGCAAACAGCCACAGCCTATGTATATAACTGCTATGCACAGACCCAGTGACGGCGGACTTAATTTCTTCTTCGGATACCAGACAGACTGCGCTACTCCCGAAGAAATAGAGTTCCTTTACTACTTCACGGGCAGAGTGCTTTTCAGAAGTATAGAGAATCCCGAAAAAACAATAAAAGAAATTATTGATATGACTTGATGAGGTGTTAATATGTTTGAGAAAATGGTAGAAATGATTTGTCAGTATGTTGAGGTTGAACCCGAAAACATTACAAGAGATTCCCGCTTTATCGAGGATTTGGGTTTCAATTCCTATGATGTAATGAGCATGATGGGCGATGCAGAGGCTGAATTTGATATCGAAATCGAGCAGGAAGAAGCCGTTAAATGTAAGACTGTCGGCGAACTTGCCGATTACTTTGAGGGTCTTGCCAATGCTTGAAATGAATGACATAAAAAACCTCAGAGATATAGTTTACAAAGCCTCGGAGGTTTACGGCGATGAGATTTATATAAAGGAATACATCAAAAAGGATTTTAAAGATACAAGCTTTAAAACTTTCAGAGAGAACTGCGACAGCGTTGCAGTATGGATTCAGGAAAAATTTAATTCAAGAATCCACGCCGCAATTATAGGCACAACAAGTTCAGAATATCTTACCGCATGGTTCGGTATTCAGTGCAGCGGAAATGTATCCGTTCCGATAGATACTTCAAACAGCGTTGACAATATCATAAGCGAGATAAACCGTTCGGACAGCGAAATTGTATTCTTTGAGGACAAGCACATGAAGAATCTTGAAAGATTCAGAAATGAGTGTCCTGCTGTAAAATATTTTGTCAACCTTGCGAAAAAACATGACGATATACTTTTCCTCGGTGACATAATCTCGGAATACAGCGGAAAAACTCCCGAAATCAAAGAACTTTCCATTGATGATACTGCGGCAATACTTTTCACATCAGGTACTACGGGCATAAGCAAAGGGGTAATGCTTTCACACGGAAATCTGATTGATAATGTAACTTGTTTCGATGACGGAGATTTTCACGGCAAAAGGATACTGTCCGTCCTCCCTGTACATCATGTATACTGCTTTACCTGCGATATACTCTGCGGAATGTGTCACGGTGCAACGGTGTGCGTAAACGATTCACTCATGCACCTTGCAAGAAACCTGAATATTTTCCAGCCCAATTTAAGTACTTTCGTGCCTATGATTGCCGCAACAATACTCAACAAAATGCAGATGTCCGCAAAGGACGGTGCTGATAAAAAGGCAATAGCAAAGGCTGTATTCGGCGAAAATTTTGAGGTAATATTCTCAGGCGGTGCTTATCGCAGCCCTGAAATTATCGAAGGATATAGAGAATTTGGAATGGATATTACTCAGGGATACGGAATGACAGAATGTTCACCGAGAATATGTACGGGTATAAGACATTCTCCGAAACTTGATTCTGTCGGCAAAATCGTCAACGGCTGTGAAGTTAAAATCGTTGACGGTGAAATATGGGTAAAAAGCAAATCTGTCATGAAGGGGTATTACAAGAATCCTGAGGAAACCGCAAAATCTCTCACGCCTGACGGCTGGCTTATGACGGGTGACCTCGGTCATAAAGATGATGACGGTTATCTCTATATCACGGGAAGAAAGAAGAATTTGATTATTCTTTCAAACGGCGAAAACGTTTCTCCTGAGGAACTCGAAAACTGCTTTGCATCTTTCGCTCCCATAAAGGAAATCGTTGTATATTCGGAGGACGAAACCATAAAGGCGCAGATATATCCCGACCCTGATTACGTTTCCGATGATATACAGGCTGAAATAAATGCAAAGGTTGAAGAAGTCAACAACACTTTCCCGCCCGCAAAGAGAATTGTAAATGTTATTTTCAGAGACAGGGAATTTGTAAAGACTGCATCAAGAAAAATTATAAGAGCTAAAATAAATGAATGATTGTAAATGCGGAGTTTATGCTCCGCATTTATTTTACAGTAATGCTTGACAATGTGCAGTAAATATGGTAGAATGTATTCATGTAACTATTTCGGAAGGAGATATGTATATGGATAAAGTTCAGGAAATATTGAAAAATCTGAAACAGAATCATATCATTGAATATATGAAAACCCTTTCCCACAGCGAAATTGAAAAACTTAACGAACAGCTTGAAAGGCTTGACCTTTCAGTTATAAATATAAACGGAAAAGAAGAAAAACGTGGCAAATTTTCTCCTCTTCTTGCTGTGACGCTTGACGAAATCACGCACAACAAAGAAAAATTTACAGATATCGGTCTTGACGCAATAAGAAAAAGAAAAATAGGCGCAATACTTCTCGCAGGCGGTCAGGGGAGCAGGCTCGGCTTTGAAAAGCCGAAAGGGGCTTTTAATATCGGTGTAAACCGTGAGATTTATATTTTTGAATGTCTTATAAATAATCTCCTCGAAGTGACGGAAAAAGCAGGCGTTTATGTTCCGCTTTTCGTGATGACAAGCATTGAAAACAATCAGGAAACAAAGGATTTTTTCAGGGAACATAATTATTTCGGATACAGTAAGGAAAATATATGGTTTTTTGTGCAGGAACAGCTTCCCGCCGTTGATACTGACGGAAAATTAATGCTCGCCGAAAAAGACAGAATCCTTACTGCTCCCAACGGAAATGGTGGCTGGTATGCCTCAATGGAAAAGACGGGTATGCTTGAAATCGTGCGTGATTTGGGCATAGAATGGCTTAACGTCTTTGCTGTCGATAATGTCCTCCAAAGAATCGCAGACCCCTGTTTTATAGGTGCTGTAATTGATTCGGGAAAAGTCTCAGGCGCAAAGGTTGTCGCAAAGGCTGCGCCAGATGAAAAAGTCGGTGTTCTCTGTCTTGAAGACAACAAGCCCTCAATCGTTGAATATTACGAAATGACTGAGGAAATGCTCAAAAGCCGTCAGTCTGACGGCACGCTGTCATATAACTACGGAGTGATACTGAATTATCTTTTCAGGGTTGACAAGCTTAACAGCACTTTGTCCGTGAAACTCCCCCTGCACCGTGCATTTAAAAAAGTTAAATATATGGACACAAGCGAAAATGTTCACAATCCCGAAGAACCAAATGCTTATAAATTTGAAACTCTCGCCCTCGATATGGTCAAGCTCCAAGAAAACTGCCTTGCCTATGAGGTTGACCGCAGAAAAGAATTTGCACCCGTTAAAAACAAAAAAGGCATTGATTCCGTTGAAAGCGCAAGGGAACTGCTTAAACTTAACGGCATAGAACTTTGAAATAAAACCGTTTCTTTCGGGAAACGGTTTTATTTTTTATAAATTTACTGAAATACTGTTGACATTTAATGTGGAATATGTTAGAATATGTTGACGGGAATAATTTACAAATATTCGGAGCATAATAATTAAAATAAATTAAAGGAGGAAATTATGAAAAAATTCAGATGTAAAATTTGCGGAGTGGAATTTGAAGCTGAAAGCATTGAAAATGCTGTCTGTCCCAAGTGCGGTGCAAAGGGCGACAAGCTCGAAGAAATCCCCGACAAGTCAAATCCCTATTCGGGAACTCAGACCGAGAAAAACCTTGAAATGGCTTTTGCAGGCGAATCACAGGCAAGAAATAAGTATACCTATTTCGCCTCTGTCGCAAAAAAAGAGGGCTTTGAACAGATTTCGGCAATTTTCCTGAAAACCGCAGAAAACGAAAAGGAACACGCTAAAATGTGGTTCAAGGAACTCAAAGGAATCGGAAATACTGCTCAGAATTTAGCCGCTGCCGCTGACGGTGAGAATTACGAATGGACGGATATGTACGAGAATTTCGCAAAAACTGCCGAGGAAGAAGGTTTCCCGGAACTTGCGGCGAAATTCCGTGCGGTAGGCGAAATTGAAAAGCATCACGAGGAGCGTTATCGTGCCTTGCTGAAAAATATCGAAATGCAGGAAGTGTTCAAGAAAAGCGAAGTCAAGGTCTGGGAGTGCAGAAATTGCGGTCATATCGTTGTGGGTACAAATGCCCCCGATGTATGCCCCGTATGCAATCACCCGCAGTCGTATGTTGAAATCCACGCTGAAAATTACTAATAAAAAAGGGGCTGTAAAAAGCCCCTTTTGTTATTCTGCGAATATTCTGCTTCTGAGTATACTGTAATTTGTGTCAAAATCAACTTGAAGAACATCTCCGCTGTCAGTGCTGTCCCCGTAGAAAGTTCCGTCCGCAGGTATCTGCAATTGTTCTGAGTTATATCTTATCATGAAAGGCAATCTTAAAGAAAGCAAGTACAGCTTAAATTTGCTCATGTTCGTTGTCATGGTAGGCATTACATTTTTGGCAAATTCTTTCATGATTTGCGGTCTGAGAGATTCAAGCTTGTTAAGCATGATATTCATGATTTTTCTTTGTCTTTCAGTGCGTTCAAAGTCTGCATTTCCGACATATCTTATTCTTGAATAAGAAAGAGCCTGTTTGCCGTTGAGGTGGAGTTTTCCGCCTGATTCAAGCAAATCCGAGAACATATCATCACCCATAAGTTCGTTTACTTCCGCCATGAGGATATTATTTATTTCTGCGGCTTCATCGTCTGTTATACTGAGGTCTATACCGCCGACAGAATCGACTATTGCGGCGAATGACATGAAATTCACAAGCAGATAATTGTCTATTTTGATATTAAAGTTTCTCTCTATCGTGTCCATGAGGAGTTCCGCACCGCCTGCTGTGTATGAGGCGTTGAGCTTGTCCCAGCCGTAATCGGGAATATTTACATAACTGTCACGCATAAAAGATGTGAGCGTAATTTGATTTGTACGGCTGTTTATTGAGAGCAGCATTGTTGTGTCCGCCCTGCCTCTTTCGAGGGAATTTCGGCTGTCCGTACCTATCAGGAGGATATTTGTGACAGCCCCCGAAGATATTGAACCCTGAGTGCGTGAGCGGCTGCCTGTCGGCTCATAGTTTATATTTTTGATTATTCCTATTGCGATTACCGAATATATAATAAAAAGTATTATGAACACAATCAGCAGGAAAGTTAAGATTTTTCTCAAAGGTTTTGGGAGAATATGCTTCCTTGACTTTTTACCTTCTGATTTCTGCGGAGAGGATTTTTTAACAGTGGGTTTTGATTTCTTTTTAGGGGCATTGTTTGTATTTCTGACATTATTATTTTGCATTTGATTATAATTGGGATTGGGTTGATTGTAATTAGGTTGATTATAATTCGGCTGATTATAATTAGGTTGATTGTAATTCGGCTGATTGTAGTTCGGCTGATTATAGTTCGGCTGATTATAGTTAGGTTGATTATAGTTAGGCTGATTGTAATTCGGCTGATTATAGTTAGGTTGATTGTAGTTAGGCTGATTATAGTTCGGCTGATTGTAGTTAGGTTGATTGTAATTTGGTTGATTATAGTTCGGTTGATTATAATTCGGTTGATTATAATTCGGTTGATTGTAATTTGGTTGATTATAGTTCGGCTGATTGTAATTCGGTTGATTGTAGTTCGGTTGATTATAATTCGGGCTGAACTGTTCATAATTATTGTTGGGCTGAGGAGTTACGGGTTTTGGGGGTGGGGGAGCAGGGTCAGGGTATATTTTCGGGATATTCATTGTCGATTCGTTGTCAGTGTTTTCTATTTCTTTTTCAGTGTCATGTTTATGCTTTATTGACATTCTTGACATTCCTTTCTTTATTTAAAAAGGGAATATGACCGCAAAACTGCGGTCATATATTATAGTTTTTTCATGCTTACTGCGATTCCCGTGAACATGGCGCACAGCAGATTATACATAACCATTGCGGAGGCTGACATATAAATATAGTCGTTTTCAAAGGCTTTTGAAAATATAAGGGCGAGTGATACAACAAAGCCGACTATTATTGAAACTGTCTGGAAAATCAGACCTATGACGGCTGATGACTGTATAATTTTAGTGCCGAGTACAAGCTGTGCAAAAGATGTGAATTTTCCCGTACACGCCATTGATGCGCTCAGTCTTATTGTCCGTGAAGTTTCCTTGTCGAAATCTTCATGCAGTTTGTTCGGGATAATTCTTATCATTTCCTGCGGAAAACAGAAAAGGCGGGCTAATTTTTTCGGAGTGAGATTTGAGTCAACGCTTTTGATTATAAGAAAAACTTTATTTCTGGAAAGTTTCTGAATCCATTTCTTGACTTCTTTATCTGCTTTTAGGTCAATAATAAACATTGCCGCAGCATTTCCCGAAACCGAAAGATATATAACTTCCTGTACGGAAGCGACATATTCGGCTTCTTTTGCCTTTGTGGGTATACCTTCTATGCTGTGTCTTTCCATGAGTTCCCTGCCGCCGAGGAGTACACGCTTGTTATTTATCCAGCCGCAGAAACCGCCTTCTTCGTAGGCAAAATTATCAACGGGGAGTATTCTGCCGTCATTTGCGTCAACCACATCTTTGAAAAGTCTTTTCAGTATGCTTTCACCGTAATAGGCTATGCTTGCGGCTTCGAGGAGTGCCTCACCGACTTTTGTATTTGCGAAAATTTTAACGCCTGCTATTTTAAGGGAATTTTCAGGGAAAAGGCTTTCCGCATCAACAAGCATTGAATTTGCGTCATAGAGGTCGTCAACGCTTTGATATCCGAGGAGTATTCCGTCATTTTTAAGTGTTTCCTTTGCAACTCTTTCGAGGGGGATATTTACTGCGAGGGGCAGTCCCATGCATGAGGACGCACATACAAGCATATTGTATATCGCTGTTCCGAACGCAACAGCTTCAAGTGAAAGAAGTGTTCCCATTCTCATAAATGTAATGAAACAGGACAGGAGTATTGAAATTATCAGGCAGACGGGAGCGGCTTTTTTGGAGAAAGAATCCGATATATCCGATGAATAGGTATATCTCAGAAAATCCGTCAGGAAGTCGGTTTTACGCATTGATGCAAGTATCGGGAAATCTCCGATAGTTCCTCTTGTAAGACGTTCTGCACGTTCTTCGTTTCTGACATATACAACGCCGTGTCTGTCAAAGCTTGACGATGCAAATTCAAAATTTCTGTCTGCCCTTTGCAGTATGAGGAGTTTTCCCACAGCATTGAAAAGCAGGGAGAGTATTCCCACGGGCATATATATCTGAATTATCTCTTGTTTTGCCATATCAGGGCTGAAAAATGCCCCTATAATCGCAATTATGCAGGATACGGCTGTTATTGCCGTCATGGAATCGCTGTCTGCTTTGAATTTGAAAAGATTTTTGAAACCTTTTGAGATTACAGCCGTTGAGGTACAGACTGCGAGTATTCCCGTGACAAGATGTGCGGTTAGATAACCGTATATATTTTTTCGGCTGAGTATATCTATTATCGGCAGGTCAAGCTGATTGCAGAGCATTATGTAAAGACTGAAAATGCAGAGCAGTAAAAGCAGTATAACTCTTGATGAAATTATGCTTTTCAGTTCCATGATGTCAAGTCCGACATCTTCAACATCGCCATAATAGTTAAAGTCAACAATACGTTTTGTACGTTTTTCCTTAACTCTTTCGTTCTGATATTCTTCGGGGGACTGACTGACACGCATATCAATATCGGAGATATCAGAACCGTAAGAGAAATTTATATGTGTGGTATCCGAACGGGGTGCAAGGGGTATGGGTCTTGTCGCCTCAACAGCCTTCGGAGAAGGGACGATATCGGTTATATTTTTCTGTCCTTCGGGGCTTTCAAATTCATTTACTATACTTTTTCGTGTGCGTTTTTTCTTTTTGAATTTCGGCGGAGTGAAAACATATTCTCCGTCAGGGGTATCTTTTCCGTAAGGGGAATTGAAATCGTTTCTGTTTCTGGATTTTTTCTTTAATTTTTCGAGGTCCCTTGCCCTTGTGGAATCGCTCATTCTTCTTATCTGCGGAACGGAATCCTGTTCGGGAAAAGCCTCACCTTTTGGATTTACTTTTTTGATGACAGTCTTTTCCTTTATTGTTACATCTTCCGAACGCACAACAGAAACTTTGTCAATATCTGTCAGGTCAAGGGGCTTAAATTCATTTGCAGGGCTTTTGTTTTTTTGGTTGTTTTGGTTTGTGTCAAGGGGAGATTTGTTTTCGGACACGTTATCCCTCCTTTGATGACCTGCGCTGACGCAGGACTTCATACATGAAAATACCTGCCGCAACAGAAGCATTGAGGGAATTTATTTTTCCGAGCATTGGGAGTTTTATCATAAAATCGCATTTTTCTTTTATAAGTCTGCTCATTCCGAAACCTTCCGAACCGATTACAAGCGCACAGCCCCCTGAAAAATCCGTTTCGCTGTAATCGCTGCCCGAAATATCCGTGCCGTAAATCCATACGCCGTTTTCTTTGAGTTTGTCTATTGCAGCCGCAAGATTGGGAACTCTTGCAACTGGGACATAGCTTGCCGCCCCTGCGGAGGTCTTGAAAACAGTTGCATTAAGTCCCGCACTTCTTCTTTTCGGAATTATAATGCCGTCTGCGCCCGAAGTTTCCGCTGTACGGATAATAGCTCCGAGGTTGTGCGGGTCTTCGATTTCATCGCATATTATAATAAACGGCTTTGTATTTTTCTTTGCGGAAACTGCGAGAATATCCTCTAACTGCACATATTCTCCGCAAGCCCCGACAGCGGCTACTCCCTGATGAGATGCACCTCCCGAAAGCTGGGATAATTTTTTTGAATCGGCATCTTTTACGGGGATACCTTTTTCCTTTGCAAGACTGCGGATAAGGTTAAGGCTTCCGCCGTTTCCCTCCATGTAGATAACATCAATGGGTGAACCCGATTTAAGTGCTTCAATAACGGGATTTCTGCCGAAAATCATATCATTTTCATTTTCGCTTATATTTTTTTTATACATATATCAAACAGGGCAAATGCCCCCTCCTTTTATTCTTTTTAAATCCTTGATTATGCGGAAAACAACAGCATAATACAGCTTTTATTATATCATTTTCTTTCATAAAATGCAATAGCTTTTTTGTTTTTCATATAAATTTCACGGATATCACTTGAATAACACTTTATTTTATGCTATAATAATAACAGCTTTTGCGGAACGGAAAGAAGTGGTGAATTTGATTTGCAAGGTAAATATTCCCTTTGAAAGCGAAAAAAATATTGAATATAATATAAGGGCATCTTCTGTAATGCACGGTCTGCTTATGGAAAAAATCTCCCCTGATTATGCAGGGAAAATGCACGACAATATTTCAAGACCTTTTTCGCAGTACGTCAGATATGAAAACAATCGGAATATCTGGACGGTTTCCGCAATCGGAAAAGAAGCCTGCGAGAATATAATAACACCCGTTTTAAATCTTAAAACTGCATACATAAAATATAAAAACGATAATATTTCTTTCGGAAATCCGGAAAAAATCTGCTTTTCGTTTGATGATTTCTTAAATAAAAATTATATCTCGGACGAAAAAAATATTACCAGAAAACTCGATATAATTACCCCTGCGTCTTTTAAAAGTTCGGGGCAGTATGTTATTCTTCCGACTTTAAGGCTTATATTTCTGAGCATAGCAAGAAAATTTGACAGCGTTTTCGGAATAGAAAACAATAATTATGAAGTTCTCGCAGACGAAATCGAAAAAAATGTCTCAGCAGTAAATTATACGCTTTCAGGTTCGTCATTTTCTCTGGAAGGCATAAAAATTCCCTCTTTCACGGGGAACATAAAGCTTAAAATAAACGGTGAAAATGATTTTAAAAGCTATATTTCCATGCTGTGTGATTTGTCACAGTATTCAGGCATAGGCATAAAAACCGCTCTCGGAATGGGGCAGGTAATTTCAGAAAAATTGTAAAGGAGTGCTAAAATGGCTTCACCCGATAAAAATTGGTACGAAACAGGCAAAAGATTTATAAACCCCTATAATTTTGTAAGTCAGACAGATGAGGTTGACAGAGATATCCCCGAAAAAGGTAATCTTACAGGCAAGATAAACTGTACTATTACCGTTAAAACTCCGCTTTGTATTCCCGATGCGGAAAAAAAATTCCCCGACACGGATTTCATTGGTACAAATGAATACAACAGGCATTATGTCTATGATTTCTACCGTGTGGGAGATGTCCCGACTATAACGGGAAGCCGTCTTAAAGGCGTTATAAGGTCTTATTATGAGGCTCTCAGCAACAGTTGTTTTTCCGTGAACAATAATAATATCATGTCCGCAAGACATTCTTTCCCAAGAAATGCAGGTCTTATAAAATATGACGAAAACGGCTGGCATCTCTATCCCGCAGTAAAAAAGCCCTTTAAGGGCTACGCTTTCGGCGAGGGAAAATATAAGAGAACATGGTACGAAATCCACGGAAAATCCCTTAAAACTTCTGTATTTTCAGTCGCAGGCGATGAAATAGACTGTGATAATCTTGACTATGCCGTTGAGGACTATAACAAGAATCTCAAAATCTATGAGGAAGGCTTTTATTTCAAAAAATACAAGGAACAGCTTACTTATGAGATAACTCCCACGGAGAATAAAATGTTCCCTGTTTTCTATGAGATAATAAGCAGTGATACAGGAGATAATCTTGTATATCTTTCACCTTCCCAGATAGGACGTTCTGTTTTTCTCCACAAGATAGACGATATTCTCGGCAGTCACATATCCTGTTCAAAGACAGAGGGAGATTTTCTCTGCAAAGCCTGTTCGCTTTTCGGAATTTCATCTTTCTATGACAGAAGTTCTTCACAGCACAATGAGAAAAAATGGAACAAGGCAGGATATTTAAGATTCTCCGATGCAGTACCGATAAATTTCAGTTCCGAAAAATATGTTACGCTTAAAGAACTATCCGTCCCGAAAACGACTTCCGTTGAGTTTTACACTCAAAGACCCGAAAACGCTCTTGCATGGACTTACGAGAGCAAAACAACAGCCTACACAAAGAAAAAACAGGGCAGAATAACTGTTCATGCCCCTGAAAAAACTCTCTGCAAAGTAAATCTCAAAGGCAGAAAATTTTATCTCCATAATCCCATGCTTAAAAAAGAGGATTATTCCGCAGAAGAAAAAACAAAGAGAAACTGTTCCGCAGAACTCTGCAAAGAAGGTTCAAAATTCAGCTTTAACATCTATTTTGAGAATATCAAAGAATCTCAGCTCAGGGAACTTGTCTGGACTCTCGCCCTCGGCGAAAACAGCGAAAACAGTGACCGTATGTTTAAATTGGGCTATGCAAAACCGCTCGGTCTGGGAAGTGTCAAGATAACCGTCAACAGCATACAGGCAAGATTTTTTGACGGCGAAAGCAGTGAGTATATCCTCAAAAATATAAATCCCGATGAGTATATGAAAAATATTCCCTTTGATTCCGATACG
The DNA here is from genome assembly GCA_017543595.1 of Ruminococcus sp. Classification (GTDB taxonomy): domain Bacteria; phylum Bacillota; class Clostridia; order Oscillospirales; family Ruminococcaceae; genus Ruminococcus. Next base: position 14,154 of record JAFYFU010000028.1, read on the forward strand.
GATTATTTCAAACAGCTTATGGCGGTTGTGAATTTCAGGACAACAGAAAAATTCATGCAAAACGGTGCGGTTATTTCTTATCCGATAGCAGATGACGGACGAGGCAGTAAAAATTCAAAGGCGCATCATCAGTGGTTTATTGCAAACCGTGCATCAGGCACAGGCGGAACGCTTATGGCGTGGTCTCTGAAATATTCCCTCCCCGAAATCACAGACGAAGATATAACTCTCCCCGCATTTGAAAAAGCTCCGCAGTACAAAAAATTCAGGTAATAAAAAAGCCGTACAACTGTACGGCTTTGTTTTATCTGTTAAGAAGCTTGGCTTTTCTTGCGGCAGCCTTTTCCTTATTTTTCTCAATGGCTTTTTGGAGAACTTCAAGCTTTTCTGTCGCAAGCTTTTCATCGAACACGCACGAAAGGGATATATCGTCCTCTGTTCCGAAATGTGTTCTCTTGGTTATATTTTTCACCAAAGACGGTTCAAAAGCTTCCGCATTGTGAAGCTGTCCTGCGATTATCGTGTGATAGTCGAGGAAATCCCTGTCACTTCCGAATGAAGTGTAAAGACCGTCTGTTGAACATAAAAGCGCAAGAATTTTCTTTTCGGGTTCATAGAAACTGTTGAACATTCTTGATGCGTTTGCATTGCATATAGATGCGGTTATATTTGCGGGGGCTGATTCGTCATCGCCTATCGGCATAATTGTATGACCGTCCTCAAATACCGCAACAAGACTGCCGTCGCCGAGCTGGAATCCGAAAGAGAATTTCCTTCCCATTACGGCTGCTATGAGCGTAGAGCCGTAGTAAGATTCAACAGGTATTTTTTTAAATTCTTCATTTGTGAAATCGCTTTTTTCTTCTCTCGTTACGGGGTTTTCCGCAATATGTGCGAGAACCTTGTCATTCCAGAGGGAAATTATCTGCTTTTCTATATTTTGCAGGACAAATTTATGATTTTTCTGAAAACATTCCTCAAATCTGTCAGGGTCGGAATAAAATTTGTCGATAGTTTCTATTATGGCATCGACAGCAGCTTTTGAGCCTATATGACTTCTGAAATGTTTTTTACTTCCGTGACCGTCAGCAACTACTGCGATAGCGTAATTGTCGCAGGCTTTATAAGCTGAACTGTCCTGACAAACGAGATTTCTTTTCTCGTGGCTTGCACCCCTTACGGAGTTGCTGAAACCTTTGAACATTGACAAACGCACTCCTTTCGATGTAATTCAGGCAGTAAATTTAATATTACCAGCCTGTATCGAAAGAAACATCGTTGGAATCGTCCTGATTGACAAGTCCCTGAATCTGTTCGCCGAGGAGTTTCTGTTTTGCTGTGAGAACGTCCTCCTCCGTGAGTTCCCTGTCTGTTTCTTCTGAAAGTGTCATACTCTTACTGCCTATCTGAGATGCTGTAACGGCAACTATTTTAATCATGTTTGCAAGCTGGCTTCCTGAATAAGCATGAACAACCGTATCCTTTGTGCCTGTAAATTCTGCGAGCATTTCGTCATTTGCTTCATTTCCTATACCGAGAGCGGCTTTAAGACCGAATTTATACCAGCTGTTAGCCTGCAAAGCTTTAAGACCGACTTTATAGTCATCGGACGGATAACCGTCTGTCATGAGGAATATAACGGGTGCAAACGAGAGAGAGGGGGAGTTGAGGAAACTGTTTCTTGACATTCTTGCGGAGAGTTCTGAGAATGCTGCGCCCATGCTTGTAACGCCGTCAGCGTTGAGTTTTGCCCACGAAAATTCTTCTATTGAAATAGGTGCGGAATACATCCACTTTACATCTGTTGCGAATGTGAGAACTGCGAGCTTTACATCTGTGTCAGCCTCTCCCACACGCCTTATTTCGGGAATAAGCTCCTCCATAACGGTATTAAGCTCACCCATTTTTTTACCTTTCATGCTTCCTGATGTATCTATGAGAAAGAATATAACAAGACTTTTCTTTGAGACCTCGGTAGCACCAAGGGGGTCATCATCATCAAAGTCAAATGCAGAAGCAGGTTTTGTGTTTTCTCTATTATTGCTCATAAAGTAATTACTCCTTTCATATATAAGCTGTTCAAAAACAGCATTGCATTTATCGGGCAGACACCCGAAAGTGACACAAAAAGGTCACATTTTTGCTTTTACCTCTCCGAAGTCTATTTCAAGACCCTCCCATATCGGGAAACCTTTTCCGGGGTCTATATCGTGGAAAATGCCGTCTTTCATTTTTGCCTTCCATTTTCTGTCGGAGCAGTTCTTGATGCCGTAATAGCCTGAGCGCAGTTTATTTTCGACAACTTCGCCGACAACCGTAAGAAAATCCGTTGAATCGGAATATACATCACATTCATATAGTTTTGCGCCCTTGAAAATGGGTGTTTTCCATTTGCGGTGCGACATTTCGAGGGTGGGAATTTCTTCTCTGCAATTGGGGCATTTATAGGTTTTATGGTCAGCCTTTTCAAAGAAGTGTGCAAAATTTGTTCTTCCGCACATCGGACAGCGAATTGTTTCGGCTCTGAGTCTTACAAGGACTGTCTGCCAGTCGCTTTCGTCAACACGTTTTTCGGGGTCGTTCAGACCTTCCGTGAAAGCCCTTGTGAAGATTTCCTTGACGTAATCGGGGTATGTCTCCCAGAATTTCATAACGCTGTCGTGTATGCCTCTCACGGGTCTGTTTGAATCGTCCTGCGGGTCATAGACAAAAACCGCATCTTTTCCGTAATGTCTGAGGATTTCCTCTTTTTCGAGGCACACATCATTGACGACTTTTTTGCCTTCGAGGGGGTCGCCGCGGAAAAGAAGCTTGAAAAGCGATGCGGCGAGGGTGTATCTGTCGGTTTTCATATCGGGACAAGCTTCGCCTTTTACGAGTTCGGGAGCCATATATCCCGGCATACCGCCGACAAGGGGTTTAGCCGTGCCTTCCTTTACTATATGGTCACAGCCTCCGACAAGTATCGCACCCGTATCGGCATTGATGAAGAAACCGCCGTCATCGAGGTACTGATAAGTTTTGCCTGCGCTGTGGAGTTTTCTGAAAGCGTTCACGATATTCAGGGCGGCGGTAGTCATGGAAAAGAGACTTGAAAACTTTACATTTTTCTTGTTTGCTCTGCCTGTTTCGTGTTCGTTTACTATTTTATATCCTTTAAGTATATCGCTGAGGTACTCAAAGCTTTCGGGTTTCATTTCCATAAGGAAACCGAAAGAACCGTCAGAATACTTTTTGGTCATATACTTCGGCCACATGAATTTGTTGTTCGGTGCGCCGTCAGCTATATTTTCCTTTAAATTGCTAAGCATTTTTTCAGGGTCATCGAGTTTTTCTATGTCATACCATTTAAGAGCCCACTGAGAACCGTTATACGAGGCGATATATACTATATCGTGTATACCTTTGCCTATTATACCTGTTATCTCGGCTCTCCCGCCGTATTCAAGCTCTACCTCATGACCTGTTTCGAGTTCAATCATTGAATCCTTCCTTCCTGATTCAGCTTGTTGAAGATATTATTAAAAATACATATACCGAACGTATGGGCAAGGGAAATAAAATCATACGAAAAGTATATAATTTAACATATATTTGTATAAATTTACTTACAATATAGTATATCATTTTTTTGATATGTTGTCAAGGGAAAAATAAAAATAAAATTGAAAAACATTGATTTGCATTGATTTTTTATTTGAAATTCGGTTAAATTGACAGTAAGGATATAATATTATTATACAGAAAGTTTATTGCAGGGCAAAAATAACACGGGGCATTAAAAAGACCTGAAAGAATTATTCAGGTCTTTTGTTTTCCTGTTTAAGATGAGTGGAGGGTGTCGTTTATTTTGTTTACGAGTTCTGAAATTTCCTTTATTGACTTGTTGATTACTGAAGAACTTTCATTTGTGGTATTTACGTTGTCATCGAGTGCGCTGAAAGCCTTTATTGTTGTTTCGAGAATTGTAATCATCTGGCGGACGGAATTTTCGTCCATAGTTGTGTTCTGACCGCAGAATGTGACGATATTTTTGAGGAGACCGCTTACATTGTCGGCTTTTTCCTTTGTCTTTGACGTTGAGCTGTCTATTGCGTTTATATTGTTGATAATTGAATCAATGCTGTTCTTGAGGTGTTCGGCGAGTTCAACGCAGACAGAAGTTACTCCCGAAAGTTTTTCGTGCTGTGCCGTGAGTTCGCTGTGTTTAGCGGTAAGCATAGCCTTTGTGTGGACGATACAGTTATCGGGAGTATTTACGCCACGGCATATAGCAATAGCCATATCACGGCAGGACTTGTAACCGCAGGCATGGCAGTTATATGTTCTTTCCTGCTCAGTGTGCTTGCCGAGGAGTTCATATACTTCATTGAGCTGTTTGTCTGTCGGAATGGGAGTGGGTTTAAGGGGCTTGTAACTTCTCATGAAGTCTGAAAGTTTGAGTTCTTCGTCAAATTTTCTGAAAAGCCTGTCGTCACCCGAACGGAAAACGCCTGTTTTTCTTCTGCTCTTGGCTTCCTTTTCGATATTTTTCATTGATGTCATCACATCGAAAACGGACTGTCTTGAACCTGAGCCGGGGGCTAAGTTACAGCCGTATTCGCAGGAGAGAACGTCAAATATTTCGGGGTGTTTGTATTCGGGCATACCTGCGTACATATTAAGTTCGGGGTACACTTTGTTTACACCTTCGGACGTTGTAACGCTGAGTTCGGGGTCATGTGCGAGGAGGTTGTCTCTCAGTCCGCCGGGACGGGGATAAATTGAACCGAGCTGTCCCTGCTGGTCATCAAACGCATATTCGAGGTCTGTTGCGGCATGGGAGGAGGGTTTTATATCGTTCTTGTCGAAATAGTCAATAAGTTTCTTGAATGTCACGCTGTAATCAACAAGACCCGTTTCGTCAAATTCTTTTCTTTTTGCTATGCACGGGCTGAGAACGGCTATCGGATTTGAGAGGTTCTTGTATTTTTTAATGTATGTTGCAGCGCAGGCTATCGGGCTGTGGATAGGGGAGAGGTTCATAAGAAGCTTGGGCTGGTATGTTTCTATGTAGTTTACTATTGCCGCACAGGGCTGGGTTATGATATTTCCCACTTTTTTTGTTTCCATGGCACGGATATGCGCCCATGTGCATATATCTGCACCGAGGGAAACGTCAAATATAAGACAGCCTTTTTTTCTGAACCAGTCGAGTATGCCTTTCCAGTTGGTGGGGAATACTGATTTTATTGACGGTGCGGCGAGGATAATTACTTTTTCTTTTGCGATTCTTGTCATGCAGGCTTCTGTATCATCAAGGTAATCTCTTGCACCATGGTTACAGACTTTTACACATTCACCGCAGGCTATGCAGCGTTCATTGTTTACATTTGTGACAATTTTTCCGTTGTCGAGCACTTTCGTGATATTTGCTTCGGGTGCGGGGCAGACTCTTACACAAGCGTTACAGCCGACGCATTTTTCGGGTCTTACAATAATTATATCATTCATTTAAACAGCTCCTTAAATCATCAAATATTATTTATCGGGTACAGCGGTCTGTTTTACAAATTCAGTGAGGCTTTCATAAGTTCATCGAGGCTCAGGCTGCTGCTTTTTTTATTGTTTTCTTCCGTGGAAACTGTCTGACTTTCAGTATTCTTCGGGGGTTCTTGTTCTGATTCTTCGGGGATTTCCGCAGGTTCTGCGACCTGAATTGTTTCCTGAACTTCTGCCTGTTCGGGTTCTTGTTCCGCAGTTTCCTGTTCAGGTTCTTTATTTTTCATTGAATCGGCGATATCATGAAGTTTTTTCATTGAATCGCTTATGATTTGTTCTGTTGTTTCTGCGGGAATTTCCGTTTCTTCTTCCGTTTCGTAGTTGTATTCAACGGGAGTAAGCACGGGTGCTTCGGGGTATTCGGGTTCTATGTGCTGGGGAACTTTGAAAACGGGGATTTCTCCGCCTTTGAGTTCTTCCTCTGTTTTTCTGAGGAGGTTTTCGGAATCTTCGAGCATATAGTAGCCTTTTTCCGCAAAAACTTCAAAGGCTTTTTTGAGGTTTGAAATCTGTGTATATATTTTTGTTGTGTCCTCAATCATTTTTGCACGGAGGTTTTCGGACGAAACTTTAATCTGTTCGGCATTGTTGAGGGCGGCAGCCTCTGTTTCGGCGGCTTTTACTTCTGCCTCATAGATTATCTGTGCAGCGGTGTTGTTGGCATCATTTATTATATTTTCCGAAATTTTCCTTGCTTTTTCCTCTGCGGAGGATTTTATTAAGTCTGCGGATTTTTTAGCCTCCATGAAAACCGTACTGAGGGCTATGGGGTCATCGCCCGCCTGCATCGCATCAATTTCGTTGCGTATATTTCTGAGTGCTTTTTCGAGGGAAGCATTTTTTTCTTCGAGTCCCTTTAATTTTGAATCTTTCTGTGAAATTTCGTTTTCATACTGTTTCAACTTGTCGGAAACGGTTTTATTTTTCACCTGTAATTCCGTAAGTTTGGCTCTTTCCTGTCCGAGAACGGATTCATGGGCTTTTTCTTCGTCAGAGCCTTTTTTATAGCTTTCCACTGTTAGTTTTGTTTCTCTGAGGTCGTTTTTGAGGTCATATATCTGCTGATAGAGTGAACTGAGTTTTTTGTTTACATCATTCTTGTCGTATCCGCCGAAAGCGACAGTTTTTATAAATCTTGATTCGGGCATAAAATTACCTCCTGTATCCTGCTGATTTATTTTGATAAAAAATTCTGACTTGTGCCGGAAGATGCACCGGACTGTGTTAAGTATTATTATACAACATTTAATATCAAATGTCAATATCTCTTTGTTCAAAAAAACATATCCCCCGCTAAATATATATTTTAAAAATAAAAACATATATTTTATTATATATTTTTCAATTAAAATATCCGACAGGGAGTGTCGGATATTTTATCGTAATTACCAGTTGTTTTCGCAGTTTTTAATCATTTTTGCGACTTCCTCGTTGTTGTAAAGTCCGAGGTCAAAAAGCTTGTCAGCCTGACGCTTTGTAATCTTGCCCGAAAGCGAATAGACGAACTGACCGTGTTCACGCCTTACGCCGTTCCACGAATCAATTATTTTGAGCCAGCCTCTTTTTCCGAGAGCCTGTTCGGGGGTTCTTGAATCAAGACAGAATTTTTCGGCGAGATATTTTGCGGCTTTGTTGTGTCCCGTATATCCGCACGAATAAGTGTCTCCTTCGGGGGAAATCCAGCCGAGTCTGAAATTCTCCTTGTTTTTGAAGTACATTTTTTCAACGGGGAGAGGCGGCTGACGGTCTGTTTCGATTATTCCCACAAAACGGTAGTCTTTTTCGGAAAATTCCGAATATCCGCCGCCCGAATCTATTACGATTGGCAGTTTATCTTCCATTACGAAACGTTCAAATTTTGTTCCTTTGAGTTGCCGCATATCGTCAATGTATTCACGGCAGTAGTAACCTGTGTCAGATTTGTAGACAGCGTATTTTTTCATCTGCGCCTCTCCTTTCACTGTTTTATGTGTTAATTATATCATGATTTGTCCAAAAATTCAATAACATTTTTAACGTCATGAGAGAGAAAATTATTTTAAATTGTTGATTTTTTATGTCAAATATGTTAGAATGATATTGTTAATAAAATAAACTCCGAAAGGTGACTGTTATGGATATATTGAAAGAACTTTATTCCCTGCGTGACGAAAAATACAAGACATTCTCAAAAAGCCTTATTCCGAATGTGCCGAACGAAAATATAATAGGCGTGCGTACTCCCGATTTGAAAGCCCTTGCGAAAAAAATAACATCTCAGGGCATGGGTGAAAATTTCTGCCGTTCGCTTCCGCACAGATACTTTGAGGAAAATCAGTTACATTCATTTATAATATCTCAGGTGAAAGATTATGACAAACTGATTATGCTTATTGATGAGTTTCTGCCGTATGTTGACAACTGGGCTGTATGTGACCAGTTAAGACCCGTTATCTTTAAAAAGCACAGGGACAGGCTTATTGACAGCATAAAAATATGGATAAATTCCGACAGGATTTATACTGTCAGGTTCGGAACGGGTATGCTTATGTGCCACTATCTTGACGAATCTTTCAAGCCCGAATACCTTGAACTTGTTTCTGATATTAAAAGCGATGAATATTACATAAATATGATGAGTGCGTGGTATTTCGCAACAGCCCTCGCAAAACAATACGAATCCGCCGTTGTTTATCTTGAAAAAAATATGCTTTCCGATTTTGTCCATAATAAAACCATTCAGAAAGCTGTTGAAAGTTACAGGGTTTCGGACGGGCATAAAATTTATCTGAAAACTCTCAGAAAGTCGGTGAAGAAATGAAAATACAGGGCTTTTCTCTTAAAACTCTCCCGAAAGATATTTTCACGGGAATAATTATCGCACTTGTTTCCATTCCGATTTCAATGGGATATGCACAGGTTTCGGGGCTTCCGCCCGTATACGGTCTTTACGGTTCGGTATTTCCGATACTTGTTTTCGGATTGTTTTCTACATCTCCGCAGTTTATTTTCGGTGTGGACGCTGCGCCTGCCGCACTTGTTGGAGCATTTCTCGGAACAGTCGGAATTGAATTTTATTCCGAAAAAGCTGTTTCGGTTGTTCCCATGATAAGTTTTTTTGTGGGGATATGGCTTTTGATTTTTTACATTTTCAGGGCGGGACGGCTTGTCACATATATTTCAACGCCCGTAATGGGCGGATTCATAAGCGGTATATCCTCAACGATAATACTTATGCAGATTCCGAAAATTCTCGGCGGTTCGGTAGGTTCCGGGGAACTTGTCGAACTTTCTGTGCATATATATCATACCTGCCGTGAAAATTTCAACATCATGTCATTTGTTTTCGGTTCGGTATCTCTTGTTGTTCTGCTTGTTTCAAAGAAATTGATTCCTAAATTTCCCATGTCGATTTTTGTAATGATTGGCGGTGCGGTTATCGGTTATACGGGTCTTGCGGACAGGTACAATGTCGCAAAGCTTTCGGCGGTTGACAGCGGTCTGCCTGCATGGAGTTTTCCGCATTTTGATTTTGATATGCTGAATGACATAATAACCGCAAGCCTTACAGTTGCAATAGTAATTATGGCTGAAACTCTCCTTGCAAGCAACAGTTTCGCAAATAAAAACGGCTGTAAACTCAACGGCAACAGGGAAATTTTAGTCTATGCAACAGGAAATCTCTGTGCTTGTTTTGTGGGGTGCTGTCCCGTGAACGGTTCTGTTTCAAGGACTTCAATGGGCGAACAGTACGGCGGTAAATCTCAGGTCATGTCGATTTCCGCATCTGTTACCATGATGATAATTCTGCTTTTCTGTACGGGATTTATACAATATCTGCCCGTACCCGTACTTACTGCGATAGTAATTTCCGCACTTCTGGGAGCGGTTGAATTTGACCTTGCGGAACGTCTTTTCCGTCAGGACAAAAGAGAATTGTTTATATTTTCTGGGGCATTTTTAGGGGTACTGGTTTTCGGGACGGTTTACGGCGTACTTATCGGAGTTATTCTCTCTTTCGTATCGGTAGTCATAAATACGGCAAATCCGAAACGTTCTTTTCTGGGTGTTATTTCCGGACATGAGGGCTTTCACAGCCTTGAAAGAAATACCTATGCCGTGCCTTTGAAAAATGCCGTTATATACAGATTTTCAGGGAATTTATATTTTGCAAACATAAATATTTTCACAGGCGAAATAGAAAACGCATTAAATAACGAAACTAAATGCGTTGTCGTTGATTCTGGTGCGGTTTGCAATATTGACATAACTGCCGCAGACAAAATAAAAGCCCTTGACAAGTCGCTGAATGAATCGGGTGTGAAACTGTATTTCGCTTCGCATATCGAAAATCTCAACGACAGATTCCGTCAGCTCGGACTTGCATATTTTGTGGAGCAGGGACGGTGCAGGAGAACCATAATTTCCGCCCTTGCGGATTCAGGCATAGAACCGCCGTATATCACCGAAAATTCCGATAATCCCGACAAAAAAATCCTCGCATACGGAAATCAGGAAAGACTTGAATTTGAATGGGCTTTCGGTTCTGATGCAGATGCGGAAATTGAAAAATATACCGAAAAAATATTGGGTAATATTTCCGTTGATAAATCCGCAGAACAGCAGTTAAACGATATTCTGAAAGCAAAAGGTATCTGGAAAGGTATCAGCGAACTTGACCAGGAAGAATTGCTCGTTCATTTGCAGAATCATATACACGAACTCGCCGAAAATTTAAACACAAGCGAACAGAAAATTCAGGAGGCTGTTGAACTGCGGAAAATAAAACTTGCTGTCCGCCTTGAAGAAAATAATCCCTCCGCTTTTTCGGCACTTATTGAGCATAACAGGCGTTTTGAATCGGATTTGAAAGAAAAAAATCCCGAAATGTATGCAGAGTTTCTCCGTCACAGGAAAGAAGCCCTTGCTCATCTCAGGATTTCAAACCCCGAATATGCGGGATTTATTGAGGAATTTTATAATTTTTAATAATTAATTATTATCACCAAAATTTTCAAAGTCATCAATGTCATTAAAATTCCTTGTAATGTTGTCATTAATGTTATTGTGGTGAGACTTTATTATTTTTTCATCTGCATCACAAAAATTTGAAATGTAATCCGTTACATTCTTTATCATGTAATCATCAAGCACATCAGGGGAAGAGTTAAATACTTTTGAGAAAACATTTAACATGGCATAACGATTAATTACGTATATATCCTTGCTTTTTGTGAATACTTGGTTCAAGTTACATGATTCAGGAAATACTACAAGTGAAAAGCAAGGTATTCCTCGCAAGTGGTAGTGAATAGCATTTATATGCGAGGAATTTTGTTTTAACGGATTGTAAAATTCCCACTCGTAGTGTCTCTTGGTTTCGCCTATTCCTCGCCATTTGTAGTCATTTTCATTTCCATAAATGCTTCCATAGTAATTTTTGCTTTCAATTACAAAAATTCCCTTTGAACAAACAAAAAGGCTGTCAATTTGAGAATATTTTCCATTGCCGTCAGGTATATAAATGTCAAACAATATATTCCCATTGTATTTTTTTGCTTTCATAAATTCAAGCTCCATTAGCGTAAGCTTTTCTCCATATAATCCGCTTATTTTTGGGTCATATGATTTTACCTCATTAACTGTACAACAAGCAAATTCACGCATTGACAAAAAATGTTCTCTTATCATTAGAAACTTGATTTTATCAATGTTGGTGTTGTCAATGTATTGTGTTTTGCGTAATTCTTTCAAGAGAATGCAATTTTGAGGCAATCCTAACATAAAGTTAAAGGTATCCCTATATTGCATATATGTAATTTGCAACATTGATGGCAAAATCAACTTATTACCACAAAGTGCTTTTTCTGTCCTTCTCTTTGCTTCCTCATAAACCTTTTGCAACTGTGTCTGATTTAATAATTTTATTTTTTTCATAAAAATCCTCCATTATATGTTTGTTCTTAATAAAGCTTTGCGAATATCATTGAACCGATTACGGTGAAAAGTCCGCATATAACTATTGAAAGACTGCTCATTGCACCTTCGGTTTCTCCGAGTTCCATAGCCTTAGCCGTACCTATTGCATGGGAAGAAGTCCCTAGTGCTATACCCCTTGCAACGGGTTCGGTTATCTTGAATATTTTGAACACGGTTTCGCCGATTATATTTCCGAATATTCCCGTTATTATGATTATCGCAGCGGTTATTGCGACATATCCGCCGAGTTCTTCCGAAACTCCCATTCCTATTGCCGTTGTTATGGATTTCGGAAGAAATGTTACATATTCTTCATGTGAAAATTTAAATATTACTGCCATTGCAAGCACACACAGAAAACTTGTTACCGCTCCCGATATTATTCCGCATAATATGGCTTTTATGTTGTGTTTCAGGAGTTCAAACTGCCTGTAAAGCGGTATCGCCAGAGATACAGTTGCAGGTGTCAGTAAATAGCTTATGTATTTCGCTCCCAAATAATATTTCTGATAGTCAATCTTTGTAACCGCAAGAATTGCTATTACTGCCGCAACCGCTACAAGCAGGGGATTGAATATTGCAAGCCCCGTCTTTTTTTTCAGAAACATTCCGAAACTGTACGCACAAAGACTTACAGCAACCCCGAAAAATACCGAGTTTTCAAGAAATTCAATCATTTTTTCTGCCTCCGCTTTTCCTTATTATTAACTGTGTAACAAGTCCTGCAACTGCCATTACAAATATTGTCGATACAGCCATTACAATTAAAAATTCCAGTGCCGAGGATTTGACTATATCCCACGATTCAAGAAGCCCTACCGCCGCAGGAATAAACATTATCGGCATTATGTCAATAAGAAACTGTCCTGTTTTTTCTATGTCTTTAAGCTTTATGATTTTTGTTTCAAGTGCAGTGAAAAGCAGGACTATTCCGTATATGCTCGCAGGTACGGGCAAGGGAATTACATGATTCAGTATTTCACCGACAAATGAAAACAACAGTATAATGCAAAATTCTTTTACATAACCCATAAAACCACCTCAGAAAAATTATATCACACTGTTATTTAAATGTCAATCTTTTAAGTACAATAATAAAATTAACTTTTATTATTTGGTTGCTTTGTGTTTGATTAATAAAATTTGTTTTATTTTCAAGAATATAGTTGTCATAAACGTACGCAAAACAAGCAAATAATTTTTATAAAATTAAAATAAAAAAATATATTAAAAACTATTGACATATTATTTTTTCTGTGATATAATATATAAGTCGTCAGGCGATGATGACTTGAATGTTTAAATATCGCGGTGTGGAGCAGCTAGGTAGCTCGTCGGGCTCATAACCCGAAGGTCGTTGGTTCAAATCCAGCCGCCGCAACCAGAAATCCCCGAAAAACAGGCTTTTTCGGGGACATTTTTTGCTTGTGTGAAAGATAAATACTTTTAGTACCCTTATTTTACCCTTATTTTTAAAATCCGGAACAAAACAAGCCGGGAATACCATCATATCAGCTTGAAATTTCTTGATTCAGACAATTTGCCTGTACAGCAATATGCACAAAGAAACTGCCGGATTTATAAGATAATAAGTCTGCTCCCCTGATTTTCAAGGGGGCTTTTATTATAATATTTGTGCATAGTGACGAAATTCAATAAATAGTATCAATATAATTGCCGAAACTTTTTAAATGGTGTATACTGTAATCAGGAGGCGATGATTATGGCTGATGAGTTCAATTTTGAGATAACGACAAAATATAAGCCTGAATTTGACAGCAAGGTTACAAAAGAAAATCTTTGTGAAATACTTGCCGATGAGATTGAGAATAAAGATGAAACCACAAACAAAAGGCACGATGACCCCGTTCAAAGTGCGAGAAAATTAGTATTTACAGGGGACAGCAGTTGTATAACAAAAAAGCTCAGGGAACAGTTACACCTTGATATAACAGCTTATGAAGATAAAAATGACAAATCAAAGATGTTTGATTTGTTGAAAGTGTTGTATTTTATTGCCATAGACCAATGCAGAGAAAAAAAGTCTAAAAATGGTTCTCAGCCTTCTATTCTCAATCTTATGATAAAATCATCGCTGGAACACACTGACACAAAGAACGCAATGCACGAAGAGCGATTCAAGGATAAGATAGAACAGTATCGAAAAGCAGTAGATGATGCCGAATACAGAGAGAAAAAAATAAATGAGATTCATAGCTTTTGGAATAATATACATAATATCATTGATTCAACCATGCTGGAAGAAATACAAACAAAATGTGGCGAATTTAAAATAATTGAAAACAGGCTTAAATGGCTCAATTATGACCTTATGAGAGATGATATCAATAATCTGCAACGTCCGAATGAAGGAATAATAAAAACTTTCTACAATATGATGCTTTCAAGCCGTGTGATTGCTGAGATTGAAGATATGAAAAATGTATTGTATGATTATCGTAACGAAGAAGATGTTTGCCAGGAGATTACTGATTTGTTTATATCTGAGGATACTTCAAAACCTATGAAATGGGTTGAGTTTAAGGAAATCATTAACAGAAAGAAAATAGATTTTAGCAATGAGCAAACTAAGAACGTATGGTCTATGATACTGTATAAAAAGAATGTCGATAATAAAGACTTGGAGAAATACAGCGATGATTATAACTTTGCTGAAAAGTATGCTGAAACAATTGCTGAGTATTGGCTGATGGAGAAACATAATGAAAAAGAAATAACTTTGGGTCAATGGATTATTGTTTTTCAGGAACTTCTGTGTATTCATCATGATAAATTGACATATGTAAACACCGGAATAGGACATACAAACACAAATATGAAACTTACAGCAGCTATCAAAAGTTTTGAGCAAGTATCAAAATTGCCTCATATGATAGTATTGGAACGGCTGGGCAATCGTTCACTTTTACGTTTCGGAACAAGAGATTTGTTTGAGAGTAAGCTGAAAATTGACAGATATATTGCCGACATTGAGAAGGTTATTTTCTCTTATAAGAACATTGAAGATATAGAAACAGCACATAATTATCTTTATTTCATGGTAATGACTGCTACTGTGACACCTATTACAAGTGTGGATATATGTGGAAGAATACAAAGCAAATTATCAAAATGGCATCAGGGAGTAAGCTTAAATTGTTATACATTTTACGATATGCAAATAACAGAGGCTTCATGGATTAGTCAAACGGGATTACCTATGCTTGCATTGGCATATAATCCTAATCTTTATACATCATTTGATTTTTTGATGAGAATATTGTCTATGGATAGAAACTGGCGATGTGTTAAGTTTTATGGTTATGAAAAAGCTAATGAAATTATTTCTAAAATGAATGCTTATTATCTATCCGGAAATACAAATGAACTGATAAACTATGTTAAAGAAATTAACAGTTCAGGCTGTCCTGTCTTTGCTTATGAGGTGTTAGCAGACAAGATTACAAAAGAGATAAATGAAAAAACAAAGAACGATAAAAGGATTATCCAACCTGTACACATAGATATTTATTATGGAGAGGAAAATCAGTATGATTTGTATGTGTACTTTACTTTCTTCAATAATTTTATTACGATTTCACAAATTACTTTTAAAGGAAAGAAAGTCCAGACCGGCATTGAATACTATAACCTGCACTTGCTCAGAGCGTAATTCTGATAATTGAGGTTTATGTGCAGGTTATTGTACAAATCATTACATAAAGCACTTCTTAACGGAAGTGCTTTTTTGCATCAAAAAATTAATAGAAAATCTTCCTACAAAAATTTTTGTATTCATGATATAATGAAGTCAGCAGAAAAGGAAAGCAAAAAGTTTCCTGCACTGACTATTATATTATGGAGGATTTTACCATGAACAACAACCATTCAAATATGAACACGAATAAAGGAGGATTTCAGCCGCAAATGTCAAGCACATTGTGTCAGAATCTTACATTTCAAAATTATACACCTGCAACAATGTCAGATGTCTATATAGCAATTAAAAATGTTATCTCAGAATTGGGTTATCCAAACATAAATGAGATTGCAGACTGTGTAATTAACATTATCCAGCCACAACTTTCGGAATATATGAACAATGCAAACCGTTCTGTGGCTGAAATGACGGGACAAGTCAGAATGCTTTTTGCTCAGAATCAATCACTTATAAAAGATAACATGCAGCAGAGAATGCAGAATGAAAGGCTTAAAAAGATAAAAAGAACTTCCGTAAGACGTTTCGCCACAGATGAATCAGGTTGCGGTATATGCATGGAAAGCGGCAAGGAGGAAATCAAAGTAGGATATATTTTAATTGACAACATGAAAAATATCAGGATTGAAAAGAACAGTGCATATCAGGATTTCAAATTTGTTGAATATTTTGATTCAAACGGAGAAAATCGCAGAACTATGATTCCACTTGAAAAGCTGACAACAAAGAAACTGTTGCCATACTTCAAAGGATTCAATTACGTTTGTTCAAGTTCGACTATTGCAAATGAATTTCTTGCAGACTGTATCAGCAAATTTCCGGTCAATGAATCAGATTTCATTCCTGAGTTCTCAGGATTTTCATTGAGTACAGAGAATGATGTTAAAAAAGTATTCTTCAAATGTAATGATGGCAATTATGATGCTGAACTTCTTGCGGAGTGTTCCGAAACATTTCAGAGAAAAATTATGCCGGACGGCGAAATTAATCATGACAAAATTACATCTTTGGTGAATAAATATCTCAATACATCTGAAAATTTGGTTCTGTTTGCATATTCTGTATGCGGCTTGATTTCGTCTCTGCTTGATGATATCGGCTTTCATATGAGGCATACACTTATAATTTCATCACCGGATTCAGAGAGTACAAGACAGGTTTGCTGTTATCTTAAAACTTATAACAAAGGCAAGGGCGTAACGGTTTTTGATTCAAATATAACAGGAATCAGAAAGATTGTCCGCAGTGCAAAAGATGAAACAACAGTTTTTGTTGATAATTGCAAGGCTGATAATTGTAAAAGGCGTTCAGAAGTTGTCAGAGAACTGATTTCGCTTAAATCTGAAACTGAAATTAAGCCGCATAATATGGCTATTATTTCTGACAATGTGCAGTATCTGATACCTGCTGAGGAAAGGATATGCATGACACTCGGCGAAAATTTCTGTACTGCTATGACTAATGAGGAAGAAGAGAAAATGAGTTATTCGCTCAGTTTGCTTATGCGTTATATTATTCAAACTATTTGTCAGGATTATAAGTATTTCAGCACAAAACTTAGAAATAGTATTCATAGTTTAATGGAAAATAGCAGAGCCAAAAATTTACTGTCTGTACAAGGTATGACAAGTTATTGCATAATGATGGATATTTGTTTTACAATCGGCCATTGTTTTAATACCAATATTGACCGTAAGGAAGTTTCCAATATTTTGCTTGGTATGTTTCTTGCGGGTGCAGAAACGGCAGAAAATTCTCAGGAAGCTATTGTCAGCGAGTTTATGAAAACTCTCAACTTTGAACTGAGAAATGATACAGTTGAGATTACGATGCATAACAAAGATATGGATTTTATTTCAGGAAAAATGCAGATAGTAGTAAAAGATGAACTGATTCTCATGGAGGAGTGTACTGTTAAAAATGCGATACTTTCAAAAATGAGAACGTCAGACAGTGTTACACGCCTTGAAAAAGCACTGTCTGACGCAAACCTGCTCCATGCAACAAACAGAAATCGCTACCCCTGTACGGTATATTTCAACGGTTTATCAAACAGGAAAGACTTTATCGCAGTAAAGCTCAATGAAGTTGCTGACAGTGACATTATGTCAAAAATTGAAATTAAATCCTGTGAGGAATGGTTTGGCAAAGAAAATTCAGAATCAAATATGATACCTCTGGCAGTCAATGATATAGGATATACAGCATATCGTAAATTTGATTTTGATAAAAGTGATAACCTGCACTGCTTTGTTACCGGACAAAGCGGCAGCGGCAAGACGTTCTATATGACTGAGTTTATGGTAACTCAGCACAGGACAACAGAACAGCTTACAATTGTTCTGGATACAAGCGGTTCATTCACAAGAGATTCAATTATACACAATCTTTCTGCAGGCGGAGATGAGACGGTAAATGAAGAAGTCATCAGGTATGTAGACGAAAATTTTAAATTCATTGACGTTGAAAAAGATTGTATACCCGTTAATGTTCTGAAACTTGGCTATCCGGTTGCAACACATAAGATAAAAACTGTTATTTATGACATTGTTTCAGTAAGTATTCAGAACATGGGCAAAAAGCAAAGGGCAGAACTCAAAGAGTGTATAGGTAAATTAACACTCAACAAGAATTACTCAATATGTGATTTGTACGATATAATTGAAGAGAAAGTGACTGACAGCCTTTTAATGCAATTGGAGGACGTAATATCCCCGTTTCTGGAATACAATGCAGATGAAAAAAGCTGGGGCGAATTCTTGGAAAACCAGAACGGTATAATAGTAATTTCTTCTGATGCATCAGCTAAGGGCGGCTCATCGTTAGTCGATATGCTGTTAATGTCGCTGTTCTATTATCAGTGCAACAAAAAAGAAAGGCATATAAACATAGTAATTGATGAAGTACAGAATCAGAACTGTGGTAAAAACAGTGCAATCGAAAAAATTCTCAGAGAAGGAAGAAAATTCCACCTGAGCCTGACATATGCAACACAGAATTTGTCTGAATCAAACAGGGATAAATTAAAGACGATGAACGGTGCTGAGATGAAAGTATACTTCAAACCTGACAATATATCAGCTAAATCAATATCAAGAAATTTAGGTGTTCCTGTTAATGAGCTTGTTTCAATGAGGCAGGGAGAATGTTACATCGAGGGAATGATTTTCAACAACAAAGACAAAGAGAATCAGACAAAAGTAATTCATGGTCATACATATAGAAACTTTGTAAAATGATAAAAAACAAGACAGGGCTGATTGTTCAGCCCTGTTTTTTGTTAAGTAATGATATATGATTTATATATAATAATAGTAGTAAATCCGGAAGTAAAAAATTAAAACTGCCTAACATAAAAGTAAAAAAATGAAAGGTGGTAATTTTTATGAACTTACCGAGATTTAACTCAAACGAAGAACTTCCGCTTACAATGAATGCCAAAGACGTTGCAGGGTATCTGAATATTTCGTTATCCTGTGCGTATCAGGTCATGAACTCAAAAGATTTCCCTGTAATAAAAATAGGGAAAAGGCTTATCGTTACAAAAGAGCATTTTCTGGACTGGCTTCAAA
>JAFYFU010000029.1 GCA_017543595.1 Ruminococcus sp.
CTCCGAGTCTTAAAACACTTACTCTCAAGAAAAAACTGTTTGATAAAGACGGAAATGTAGTATTATACCCTGATGACAAAACGGAGTTTAGTTTCCGTTTGTATCTTACCAATGAAATTGACACAGATGATTTTAAAGCTGCAAATATGCGCCCCTATTACGTAAAAGATACAAGCGGACACTTATGTACATGGAATGCAGATGAGCAGAAATTTGATTCTACCGAATATTCCGATTATGACGTTATAACCGATGAGGACGAAAAAAAGACGGTTACTTTTGAAACTTCAATGAACGGCGCAATTTCCAAAATTCCTGCGGGATATACCGTTGAAGTCCCTGGTTTGATTATAGGAACAAAGTTTAAAGTTGTGGAAAAAGAATCGGAAGTTCCGCTCGGCTATAAATGGCTTAGATATGATTTGAAGTATACGCACTTGTTACCAGAAGTCAGTGAAACTACTTTAACAAAAGAAACAGGACAAGATGAAGGCATTACAGGCGATATAAATATAAATGACAGCAGTATTGATGTGGAAACCGTCAATAAGAGAGGTTACGGACTTGAAGCAAAAAAAATATGGAGTGATGAGGCATTTACAGAATCTCATGCAAATATCTATACGGCAGTTTATAAAGTGAGCAGAACAACCGCACAGGACGGAACAGTAACAATAACTCCCACATCGCTTGTACCCAACACTGTAAAAACAATAAAACACCCTGATACATCTGTCCGCTATTATTTCGACAGTCTGGACACAGGAACAAAAATTAATGATTATCAGATATTTGAAGTGGAACTTGTAAACCCTGTTACAGACTCAGAAGGAAATTTAATATCATATAGTGGTAACCCTGCTACGGTACCCAATGGTTCATTTAATAATGTCATAGCAACGCCCAACAAAAGCGGTACAGAGCAACTTTTCAGTTACAAGGCTGAATATGATTTGGGAGACCCCAAATATACTGCGGATAATTCCAACGGAAACGATTTTGAAAATGTCCGCAGTGATAAAATTACAAATACACGTTCAGGCGGTATTGTAATTACACTGTATGACAAGAAAGAAACTACATCAAGTACAGATCTGTTTAATAAAAACAATCATGACCCGCTTCCAAACGGTGTGTTTGTTTTGACTGATGCAGACGGTAATAAAATCGGTGAATTTACATCAGACAGAACAGGCAGAGTTACAATCATGTATGATTTTGTTGAGGATGTAAATTATGTTCTCGAACAGAAGAAAACTCCTGATTCATACATTGGCTTGCCCAACAAAATTACTTTTTCAGTGCAGAGTAACAATGTTATAATAAATGGTGCGAATGATAACTGGATAAAAGCACAGAAATCAGAAACAGATGACCAGCTTGTTGCGTATATTGATGTATTCAACAAACAATTCAGCTTAAAGGCTTTCAAAGTAAATGAAAAAGGCGAAAAGCTCGGTGGTGCTAAGTTTGAACTGTACAGGGGTGTAGAAGGGATTGGCGGAGATATTGTCAGAGACAGATACCCTATGACTTTTTCGGACGGAACAAACAATTATACAGAGCTTATAAGCAGTTCGGAAGAAGGGGTAAATAAAGGCATAATTCCCAAGATTGGCAACTCGCTCGAAGAAGGCACATATTTCCTGAAAGAAACAAAACCTTTAAACGGTTATATTCCGCTGACAAAAGATATTGAGTTCAGGATTGAAGAAGATGATATTGTGCTTGTCAGCACTGGAACATCAGCTACAAGCGGAGAACCGGAAGCTGCTCTTACAAAGCGTGACGACAATGGTGAATATATATGTGAAATTACTGTTAAGAATCAGCCCGACAAACGAAATTACTATTTCGATATTGAAAAGATTGTTTTTGCGGACGAAAATATCCACAGCACCGACTCGGAACAGAAATTTGTATTCAAAATAGAACGCTTTGAAGAAAATACAACTGATTTTACAGTCAACCCCGAAGAAGTTTTCTATGTAACACTTAACTGTGACAAAAATATGACATACACATACAATAATTCGACAATGGAAAATATCAAACTGGATTCGGAGGACTATCCCTATTCGCTGGATATAAATGATTACACAAACCATTCATTTGACAAACAAAATAAAAAGGTGACAATAAATTACTCAAATACTTCCTATACTTTCCCCGCCGCTATTTTGAACGGAAGAAAAACCATTCACGTTCAGAAAGAAGGTATCTACCGCATATCGGAAGTATCAAATAATTCCAAAACAACAGACTATGATTTCTGGACGGGTTCAAATATCTATAAAGGATACGGGGACGGTTCAAAGGGCGAAAACATAATCATAGGCGGTTTCCGTGACAGCACTTCAACAGGAGATAATTTGCTTTCAAATGACGAAAAAGACTGTGTATATATTAATGTTTCAGAAGTAAAAGCAGACCGTTTTGAGTCTTTATCCGCATCAATTGACAATAAAGATGTATACCGCCCCACAGCAAGTTTCATAAACAGCGAAACAGAATGCGCTTATCTCAGTTCTCAGGCATACGCCGAGAATGTAATCAAACGCAAAAATTCATGAAAAAGGGGAGTGCTGAATGAAAAAGAAAAAAATAGGCATAATCGGCGGTATTGTTGTAACTCTGTTCATCGCTCCTCTTATTGTTTTTGCAACTGTATACAAAAGCAATAAGCCAATAAATTCCTTTGAACCCGAAGATATAAATATTGCAGTTCATGAGGGCGATAATGCCGAGGGCGAAGAATTAAAAAAAGACGATTATGAATGGGAAGAAATCAGTGACAATTCATATTCCGTTGATAAACTTGTGCAAATTAAGGATACAAGAAAAAATCCCGATGAGGCACTCAGAGTAAGCTTTATTCCGATGTGGTACGACAAGTCAGAAGATACAAACAATCAGGAAGTAATCTCCGATGTTTACAGTGGTGTATTTAATTTTAACAATATCACATTCGCAGACAATAAGCTGATTTATTGTGACCATAATCCCGAAGATGATGATGACCACAGCAAAGACAAATTAATCACACTCAACATGGTTTCAGGCTGGAACGAAAACTGGATTTACAGTGACCCGAACAATCAAGATAATCCCGGGGACGGCTGTTTTTACTACAAAGGAAATTTAAACAATAATCAACTGACGGAAACTTTGCTGGCAAGCGTGGAACTCAATGGGACGGCATATGAATTAACAAAAGATTATGTTTTTCAGCTTGATGTCCTTGCCGATGCAATTCAGGCTTACGATAATGCAAAAGATAATCGTGAATGGGATAACAACAATTAAAATATTTGATTTAAAGAACATCATATCAGTGATGTTCTTTTTTTCGGACGGCGGAAAATTTGTTGACATTTCCAACAATATCTGCTATAATTTTTAAGAGAAAAATAATAATGGGGTGGAATATGAATTTATCATTTACAGTTACTCAAAGTGAATTATCCGATATTTTGCTTAATCTTTCACCGTCACGCCCTGTTTTCATATGGGGTGCGCCCGGAATAGGAAAATCCGCACTTGTGCAGAAATTTGCAGATGATGTGGGAATGCCCTGTATATCGCTTCTCGGCAGTCAGCTCGCCCCAGAAGATATTATCGGTATTCCGCAGATAGACGGCGAAACATCACGGTTTGTCCCTCCCAAAATGATAGCCCGCAAAGAGCCTTATGTTCTGTTTCTCGATGAACTCAACGCCTGCTCGCAGGAAGTGCAGAAAGCTTTTTACAGCCTCATTCACGAAAAACGCATAGGCGAATATCATCTTCCGAAAGGAAGTGTAGTTATCGGAGCAGGCAACCGTTCGCAGGACGGCGCAATAGTGAAAACTATGTCAACAGCCCTGATAAACAGAATGTTTCATGTTCAGCTTACGGCAAATCCGCAACAATGGCTTGAATGGGCTTATGAAAATGAACTGCACCCGTGGGTGATTGATTACATAACTCAGCGACCCGACCATTTGTTTTCCGAACCGCCCAAGACCGAAGAACCCTATTCTACGCCCCGTTCGTGGCATATGCTGAGTGATGCCCTGAAAGAATACGGCGCAGGGGAGAAAGATGTTTCGGAAAATATACTGCGTGTGCTTGCGTATGGTTCAGTTTCGGCAGGTCATGCAGGAATGTTTCTTGCCTTTGTTAAAAATGCCGAGAACAAATATCTGTTAAATCAGATAATCAAGGGTGAGGCGAGATTCCCTTCCGACCCCAAAGACAGAGATGTGCTTTATTTTGTATCGCAGAGTTTCCGTGCAAAACTGCTCATGGAACTCCCCGAAGACAAGCAGAAAATGGATAAAAATACACAGTTTCTCACCCACCGTGCAAAGGCACTTATAAAAGACTTGTCACATATCAATCTTGAACTCGCACAGATGATAGTTTCTTCCGATGACGGAAAAGTCCTGCCTGAATGGTTCATGATTGAGATAGTCCATGATTTGCCAAGACTTATAAAAAATGATAAATAATCATGGGAAAGAAAAAGAACGAAAATAAAATTTCAAAAAACGAACAGCAGCTCCTTGACGGATTGACACTTGTAAAAGGTCACCCGCTTTTCGGACATATTGACATACGAACTGAAATTGTTCAGAAAAGCCGCCTCGGAAAAAATATTCCCGCAAAAGTTTCCTCATCGGGTATTGTATATTTAAATAAAGATTGTGACAGACAGCCGAAAGAATGGGCTTATATTATCGCACACTGTATGCTGCACCTCTCTTTCGGGCATTTTGATGCGGAACGTATGCCGGGATACCGGCAGCAGATAACAGAAAAACAACAGAAATGGGTAAACAAATATGACCCTGACCTCTGGAATATGGCTTGCGATATTTTTATATCAAGGTTTCTCGCAGATGTAAAATTCGGCAAAAGTGATATAGATACGGCAAAACTTGCGGTTTACGGCTCGGCATCAACCGAACTGAAAATATATGAGTATCTGGTGAATAACAATATACCCGTAAAATTTGATACTTTCGGAACGGCAGGAGAATATCCCGACATGATAGGCACTGATTCTCCGCTTACATACCGCTACGGAAAAAACAGTTATATCACGGAATTTGCCTATGCTCTTGCATATTCCGTCCGTTCGGTAATAGATAGAGCAGCCGACAAGCCGACAAGTTACAGCAAGCCAAAATCAATAATGCAAAAAGCTGCGGACTGGTTCATAAATCATTATCCGCTGTTGGGAGGACTTGCAACGGGTTTCAAAATAATTGAAACAACTGGAAAAACCGAACTGAACGATATCGAAATAGCTGCTGTTGATGTTACAGTCGGCGAAATATATGTGAATCCCGCCGCAGGACTTACTCTGGAAGAATGGAAATTTGTGCTTGCACATGAATATCTTCACGCAGGTTTACAGCACCACGCAAGGCGAAACGGGCGTGACCCGTATCTGTGGAATATCGCCTGCGATTTCGTCATAAACGGCTGGCTTCATGAAATGCAGATAGGAATTATGCCGCAAAACGGTCTTATGTATGACGAAACGCTGAGAAATATTTCGGCAGAGGAAATATATGACAGACTTATGGAAAATATCCGCCAAAGCTTAAAACTCGGCACTTTCAGGGGCTACGGCAAAGGGGATATTATCGACAAAGGCTGGACTCCCGACAGCAACAAGCCGACAACTCTTGACGATTTCTGCAAAAGTGCGCTGCGGAGCGGTCTTGAATATCACACATCAACGGACAGGGGATTTATTCCTGTCGGACTTATAGAGGAAATAAAAGCACTCTCCATGCCGCCTGTCCCGTGGGACGTTGAACTCGCTAAATGGTTCGATACATGGTTCATGCCTGTTGAAAAGTACCGCACATATGCACGCCCAAGCAGACGGCAGAGCAGCACTCCCGATATTCCCCGTCCGAGTTGGGTGCGCCCTGAAATGCCTGAATACAGCCGAACTTATGCGGTAATTATTGATACTTCAGGTTCTATGTCCCCTGAAATGATAGGCAAAGCACTGGGGGCAACTGCAAGCTATTCTGTCGCAAAAGATGTTTCCCTCGTGAGAGTGGTTTTCTGCGATGCACAGGCTTATGACGCAGGCTATATTGCACCCGAAGATATTGCGGGGCGTGTAATGGTCAAGGGCAGAGGAGGTACAATTTTACAGCCTGCCGTTGATTTGCTTGAAAATGCAAAGGATTTTCCGAAAAGCGGTCCTATACTCATAATTACCGATGCAGAAATTGAACATAATCTTAAAATTCATCATGAACACGCTTTTCTTATTCCCGAAGGGGCGAGACTTCCGTTTCGCCCAAGAGGTAAAGTTTTTTATTTTAAATAAATTTTTTTGAATATATTTATAAAACTATCAGCATTTTAAGCTTTTTCGGAATCCCGATTTTGACGTAATGCCGATAGTTTTTTTATATCTTTACTGCATATTTCTGAACTGAGATGGTGACATTCCTGTTTTATTTCTGAACTGTCTCATGAAATGTGTGGGATTCTGATAACCGCACGACACGGCTATTTCATTTATACGCATATCAGTTGTTTTAAGCAGTTGTTTTGCCATTCCTATTCTTGCTTCTATGAGGTCATCAATATAGCTTATTCCGAAACTTTCCTTGTATAATTTCTGCACATAGCTTTTGCTTATATTGAGATATTTTGCAAGTTCTTTGAGATTCCAGTTGAGTTCGGGGGCTTTGTGAATTTCCCGCCTGAGTTTTCTGAGTTGACTTATGCCTGCAAACCTGTTTTCTTTCGGTATATTTTCATTAAGCGTTTCCCAGAGTTCGAGGAGACATTTTTCAAACGGTGCTGTTATATTACCGCACACATAACAGGGTTCGGGGATAAATGCAACATCAGAGCCTTCCTGCATTTTTTTAATCAGAATATCAAGCTGTACCATTATTTCTTCCGCAAAATTTTTGGGAGTATTGTTTTCGGATAGCGGATAGATTATTGCAAAAGTTTTTTTGTCAAGCCTTGCCGCCTGAAATTTCTGACCCGATATAAGCTGAATTGCATTTGCAAGAAGTAATTCCGACTGTATTACATTATCGGACAGACGGTTGTTATTTTTTATATTCTGTACAGCCAATAATCTTGCTATTGTGATAAGCATAATGCCATTTCTGACAGATTCCTGCTCATGTTTTTCAAGATAAAGCAACAGTCCTTTTTTACTCAGCAGATTTGTCATTTTATCATAAAGAGATGCTTCTTCAATTTTTTTCTGCAAATATTCTGTATAGTATTTTCTTCTCAGCATACGCAGACCGTTTGCAACCGCACTCATAAGATTGAAAAGCATTATTGATACCGTAAAATCCGATGCATTTTTATAGGCGAAACCGCAGTAACCAAAGACTTGCGATGACGCATGGAGCGGAAGTATAAACATAATCAGAGGTTTGTGGTGCTGTGCCAGCAAAGGCACAATTTCCGAGGTTTTGAACAATTCGGGTTTTTTACCGTCTTTCTGCGCCTCTTTTGAAAGTATACAAAGCATTTCTTCGGGATAAGGCTTTGTACGACATATATCGGGGTTTTCGGGGTTGCTGTCCCAGTCGGGATACAGACACCAGTGCATTGACTGATAGCCTTTGAGATAATGTGCAGTTCCGTCAATAAGTTCTGTTAGTTCCGACAGGGAATCAACATCTGAGGCTTTTGTTATAAAATCTGAATTTATACGCATTTCAAGCATTTCTCCTGCCTCTGATTCGTGGCGGATATAGTCCTGAACAAGCTGTGCAGCTTCCTGACAGCCTTTGTTTCGTTCGACACAGCCGCAGCTTGTGCCGTAAAGTATATGTATTCCTATATCGGGTTTTTTAATGATTTTACCGCCAAGTTTTTCAATGAGTTTTTGCGTGCCGATTTTTCCGAGGGTGTACATACTTCCGCTTACGGTTGTAATCGGCGGGAAATTTGAAAGTGCAAAGAGATGTCCGTCATATCCCGTTACAAGTATATCTTCGGGAACGGAAATACCGCCTTTTTTCAGCGTATTGCAGAGAGTTACAGCCATTATGTCGTTGGCACATACAACTGCATCGGGGAGAGTTCTTTCATGGTTTAGAAATTCTTCTCCGAGTTTTTCGGCATGATATTTCCAGAAATCACCGTAGACAATTTCATATCTGCAATCATGTTCGTCAACCGCACGCAGAAATCCTGACATTCGCTGTTCGGAATCGGGATTGTCTTTATATCCTGCGAGAAAAATCAAATTTTTGCAGTTGTGTTTTTCTATTATGTGATTTGTAAGTTCGTGCATTATTTTGTCCTGCGGTATGCTTACTGTTTCAAATCCGAGACTTTCTCCTCCGAGGTCAATGCAGGGAACGGAAATTTTTTTAATTTTTTCCGAAATCATACAGCGGACGGATTCTTTTATAAAATACTGCGAAACGAAAAGTATTCCGTCAAAATCCGCACTTTCAAGGAGAGAATATATGCTTTCTTCTCCGTTCATTATTTCGCTTTGAACATGAAATTCCAGACCGTTTGTCGCAGTAGTAAGGACAATTATATCAAATCCTGCGGAAGATGCCGTTTTAAATATTCCGTCAAGCAGTTCATTTTGCAGGAAATCCGTAATTGCAGGGATTATAACTCCTATACGTTTCATAAAATCACTCCTTTTTTATATTATACACCATTAATTTACTTTGTGTCAATAATTATTATGCATTATGTAAGCGGTATTGTGAAAAATGTTATTGAAAATTCTCCTGTTATGTGATATTATCTAATCAGGTTAAGGAAATATTATGAGGTGGTAATAATGTTAAAAATTGTGCCTTTTGTATTATCGGCACTGACGGCAACAAGTTTAATATTCGGCAATTTCACTTTTAAATCAGCAGATGCCGCAGAAAACGAATCAAAGCTTATTGCACTGACATTTGATGACGGACCCAACACAACCACAACGAATGATGTTCTTGATATTCTCGAAGAATATAACGCAAAAGCTTCATTCTTTCTTATCGGCGACAATATCAATGCGGAAAGTGCTGTTTCTGTGAAACGTGCCTACGATATGGGAATGGAAATTGATAATCATTCAAAGACACATTCAAATATGTCAAAAATGTCAGCGGAAGAACTTCAAGCGGAAGTTTCCTATGTTGACGAAAAAGTAAAAGAAATAATCGGCGAAACAACTAAATTTTTCCGCCCGCCGTTTATTGATGTAAGCCAGAGTATGTATGATGCAATTGATTTGCCTTTTATCTGCGGAATTGGTTGTCAGGATTATATGCCGAATGTTACTGCTCAGGAACGTGCCGATTATATTCTAAACGGTGCAAAAGACGGTGTAATAGTTCTTCTGCATGATGCGGCAGGAAATCAGCAGACCGTTGAAGCCCTTAAAATTGTAATGCCGAAACTCGTTGAACAGGGCTATGAATTTGTAACGCTGACAGAATTGTTTGAACGTCAGGGAGAAACTCCGAAACATAATATTATTTACTCAAATGTCGGAAAATATCCGAAAGGATACGAAACAAAACAGGAATTATCAGCAGATAAAGACCGCATATCTCTCGATAAAAATTTACTTGAAACACTCGGAAATACCTACGCAATTGAAACAGACTACATAAGCGCAACAGGTTATCCCCCCGTGATTGCTTTGCAGAAATGGTCGGGAACTCCTCAGATATGGCATACGATACAGCCGTTTTATTTCAACGGCGATAAAGCCGTATTTCTTGCGGAAGATGTAATATCGGCACTGAAACAGCTTGAAATTGACTACAATGACCTTGACGGAATAGCTGTTACTGCATACAGCGGAGAAATTACTCTCAGTAATGCGAAATTATTAACAAAATCAGAAACAGATTCGGAAGAAACAGAATTTATAACAGGAGATGTGAACGCAGACGGAAAATTTGATATTGCAGATGTTGTACTGTTTCAGAAATGGCTGCTTGACATACCCGAAACAAATTTAACAAACTGGCAAGCAGCGGATTTATGCAAGGACGGAAAACTTGATGTATTTGATTTTTGTCTTATGAAAAAATTTTTAATTAGTCAGGAGTGATAATACTCATCTGCACAGAGTATATCATATAAATTGTTCTGTAAGGGGACAAATTGAGAAAGGCTGGCTTAAAGTCAGTCTTTCCGCAAAGAACAGGTCTATGGAGGGATTACATGAAACACAACAGATTATTGACAGCAGTTCTTTCGGCTGCGATGTGTTTTTCAGCAGTAAGTTTTCCGCAGGCATATGTGCCTGCCGAGATTATCAGTGCGGAGGCTGAGGATATCAATGATATGCCTGCGGATTTTCAGTACGCTGCGGACTGGATTTGGACAAACCGCATTGAACGTGAACAGTCAACTGTACGCAGAAATACAATCTTTGACCAGATTGTTGCGGGCAAGGGTACTATTAATTATGTTGTCAAATGGCAGTCATACAACACAATAACTTATGAACAGCGTCAGAAATTTGAGAAAATGCTTTCCGAAAGCATAAATGCATGGAATGACTGGCTTAAAGGCTATGACGGCTGGCTTTATGACCACATTGATGTTAAAATTGTCGGCTGGGCAGTTATAGACAAAAGCTGTCTGCTTGACCTGCATGATGACGAAATTGTATACACCGATACAAAATACTATGACGCACAGTACGATACCACAAACGGAAGGGATACAATCCCCGACAAAGAACCCTATGCGCCTCTTGAACTTTCACGCTTTGAGCATTTCATGGAAACAGGATATGAATACCCCGGCGGACTTGACAAACGTTTTGATATGTGTATGTGGGCAACTCAGGGATTCCCCGATATAGGCGGCTGCGGCGGCGACTGGGGACAGCGTTTGTCCGATACGGCATACCTCAGCATGGCAGAAAACGGAAATTATCATGTTCTTGAACATGAAATAGGTCACGGTTTCGGCATAACGGATTTTTACGGCGGAGAGGGCGAACTTGACGGATTCCCCCCGGGAGGATTCCCAGGCGGTGAAAATTCTATCATGATGGCAGGTTCGGCAACAAAGATTACTAATTTTGACGGCTGGCTTCTGCGCTATATGTGGTCAAAAATAAAGAACGAAGAAGGAAGATTTGACCTCGAAAACGCACAGCCCGTCATAGCAGAACCCGAACAGCCTGAGACAAATTTTCTGCCAGGTGATGTGAATAATAACGGTCAGTTTGAAATAAGCGATATAGTTCTTTTACAGGAATGGATTCTTGCTGTCCCGAATGTATATCTTGCGAATCCGGAAGCAGGCGATGTATGTCAGGATAATAAGCTTGACATATTTGATGTTTGTATGCTTAAACAAATGCTTGTTTCAGGAGAACAGCCTGAACAGCCTGCGGAGGGAAGCATAACTCCCGAACAGACAGAAATAAATGATGAATTTATTTCCGCAAATCTGGCTAAGCATGGTGCATCTCTCCCGACTAATGGAAATGCAAAGCTTGTTGTTTTCTATGTTGATTTCCCCGACTGCAAGTATGACTATGAACCGACAATTGATGAACTGAATTATATTTCATTCGGTTCGGCAAATGAATCAAATCCGTGTTATCCTTTTGAAAGCATTTCGGCATTTTACAGCAGAACTTCAAAAGGAAGCATGAACTTTGACGGACAGGTTTTCCGCTATACGACAAAGGAAAATCAGTCGGCTTATGATGAGAATAAAGTTAAAATCGCTGAGGAATGTTATGAGGCATTCAAAGACCAAGTAGATTTCTCGCAGTTTGACGGCAACGGTGACGGAAGAATTGATGCTACACTTTTCACTGTCCCCACAAAGGCAGGAGAAAAACACTGGGGAGCTTGTGCGGGCGCATTCGGTGACCCCGAATATCGTGTTGACGGCGTTGGTATAGGTCATATCATCACAGGAAATGACCAGATTAATTCAGCCGATAATTATGTAAATTACGTAAGCACTTACTGTCATGAACTTGGACACTGCTCAGGTCTTCCCGACTATTACCTCCACACCTCTGATGACAGCGAAGGTATGCATGGTTCGGCAGGCATTGAACTTATGGATACAGATGCAGGTTCTGACTTTGGTGCTTTTTCTAAACTTGTGGAGGGCTGGTATCGTAAAAATCAGGTGCAGGTTTACGACAAATCAAAGGGCGAGCAGACTTTTACTCTCAGCAACGCACAGACGGATTCAGGAAACTGCGTAATCATTCCCAACGGTCAGCTTGCAGATGATTATTTCTCGGAATATTTCATAATAGAATACGCAACAAAAGACGGCAATAACAGCGGTGTCGGAAAAAATACCGCATGGTGGGTAACTCCGAGTGAAGGTATCCGTGTTTACCATATTGACGCAACAACGGAATACGGCTGGAATACTTATTTCCGTTATGCAAGCGGAAGCGAATTTACAAATCATGACGAAGGCAGACGACTTATCCGCATAATTGACGATACGAACACAGATAATTTCTATCATTCGGGTGACGTAATAAACGGCAGTATTTCAGGATTTCGCTGGTATGACGAGAATGGCGGACAAACTGTTGACACGGGTCTTGAAATTAAAATAGGAGAACTCAAAGACGGCAATTATACCATAAGCATAAAATAAGTTAAAAATGCTCCCTGTAACGGGGAGCATTTTTTATCAGCGATTTTATTTTTTAATTTGCACTTACCAGACAGTTTGAATTGGTCAAAGAACTGTTTTGTTTTGCGGCTGACATCGCTCTGTCCATTAAAATAAGAAGCTTGTCAAAACTCATATGTGAATTTGGTTTATATTCGCAGTATGAACACGATACGGTAAGCTGAACTGTAATTTCTCCTATTTCCATCGGGGCGGAAAGAATGTCCATAATATTGTTGATAATTTTTTCGGTCTGTATGGTGCTTACCATACGGTCTTTGAACACAAAGCAAAATTCATTTGATTCCGTGCTGTATATATCAGCCGATTTTCCAAACTCACGCACAAGAATCTGTGATACATTCGAGAGAAATTCGTCTGCTGTACTTCTTCCGTATTTTCCATTCAGTTTGTCAAAATCACTGAAACCAAAAAGAGCGGAAGTAAATATTTTTGATGAAAGATTGTCCGTGAAATCTTCTTCGAGGGAATATCTGTTTTTAAGACCTGTAAGAATATTTGTATATGCTATGTCAATAGCTTTATTCTGTGAACTTACAGCCTTGTTATGTTCTTCAACGGCAGTTTCGGCGGAGATTTTTGCATTTTTCCTCATCTTCTTTATTCCTATGATACCGACTGTCATTGTAACCGCAAGAAAGAGAAGAACAAAAAGAAACTGCTGCGCACATCTTACGAAAAAATCATAAGTAGTTTTGTTCTGCAAATCGAACAGATTGTTCATGGAAACTTCCGCATCTGTTTTCAGCGGTTCAATATTTATGGTATATGCCGCCATAACTTTGTTTACAGTGTTGCCATCGGCAGAATTATTTTCCGCATTTTTCAAAATATCATCGTTAAATGCATTAAGAGCTTCATGATATCGGCTTACTTTTTCCTTTGCAGTGTTGAAATTTCCACGCAGTTTTTTATCTATGCTGTCAAGGTTAATTTCAAGATATTTTTCTGATTCTTCGTCCATAGTATCAAACATACTGTCGATATATGTTTTTTCGCTTTCGACAAGTTTGCTGTCATCAGCGTGCATAACGATATTCAGAGAATTTTCATTTACACTTTGAACGCATTGTGTTATCTTTGCAACGTGACTGAGTGCGTCCTCTGCGTGATAAAGACCATAGCCCGAACGTATAAAGGCGACTGTTACCGTGAATATATTCAAAAGCGAAAGAATCACGAACAAAATTGTCATTCTTTTGTACTGTACAGGATTATACCCCATTATTGTTTCATCGTTCATACCCATATTAATACTCCGTGTTTGTAATAAAAATGTCAAAATATGCGCCGTTCCCGAAATGTGGTGCATAAATGTTTTTTAATTTAATGTTCTCTGATAACGTATATTTTAACATATTGTTTACAAAAAGTCAAGTATGATTTCACTAAATAATACACAAATATCAATGAAAAAATTTATCAAAATCGTCACAAGCCGTATTGTCAAATTCAGGGAATCAGTTTAATTTTTGCCTTTGTTATGGCAGGTGTCGTGCATTGCACAGTGTGAACAGCCGCAGCCGCATGAAGTTTCCCCGTTTTTCTTTTTTTTGAAATGCGAAACAATAACAGATATAACTATTGCAATCAGTATCAGTGAAATTATAATTGTTCCCAGATTTTCAGAAAACCATGTAATCATTTTTTTACTCCTATCTAAAATCGTCAATTTTCGCCTTTTGTGGCTTTATAAAAATCCCCCGCCAAAGACGAGGGAAATTTTTATTCAGGCTTTAACAGCTTTTAATTTTAAAGATTCACTGCTCTTTTTGAAAAACAGCATATATACCATGAATACCAGAATAGCCGCAGCCGCAATTACACCTATTATATTTGTGTTGCCTGTAAAAAGTCCGCCAAACTGATTTACCATAAGTGAAACTGCATAAGCAAATCCGCACTGATATCCGATAGCAAACCATGTCCATTTAGCGTTGTTCATTTCACGCTTGATAGCTCCGATTGCCGCAAAACAGGGCGCACAAAGCAGATTGAACAAGAGGAATGAATAACCTGTTACGCTTGTAAAATTCATGCTTAATGTCTGCCATACGGGTGAATCTCCGCCGCCGTAGAGGATACCCATTGTGCCGACTATGTTTTCCTTTGCGACAAGTCCCGTAACGGAGGCAACGGCTGCCTGCCAGTTTCCCCAGCCGAGAGGAGCGAAAATCCAAGCAATTCCCGAACCTATTTTCGCAAGAATTGACATATTAAGCTCATCTTCTTCCAACATTCTGAATCCATCGTCAGTGAATCCGAAAAATGATGTGAACCATACGAATATCGTTGAAACAAGAATGATAGTTCCTGCCTTTTTGATGAATGACCAGCCACGCTCCCACATTGAACGCAGAACATTTCCTGCTGTCGGGAGATGATATGCAGGGAGTTCCATTACGAAAGGAGCAGGCTCTCCCGAAAACATAGCAGTCTTTTTAAGCATGATACCCGATACTATAACCGATGCCATTCCGACAAAGTATGCGGAAGTTGCCACCCACGCAGAACCGCCGAAAATCGCACCTGCAATCATTGAAATAAACGGAACTTTTGCACCGCAGGGAATAAATGTAGTTGTGATAATCGTCATACGGCGGTCACGCTGATTCTCAATTGTACGGCTTGCCATGATACCCGGAACTCCGCAGCCCGTACCTACCAGCATAGGTATGAACGATTTTCCCGAAAGACCGAATTTACGGAAAATTCTGTCAAGTACAAAAGCGATTCTTGCCATGTATCCGCAGGCTTCCAGAAATGCAAGAAGTAAGAACAATACAAGCATTTGAGGAACAAATCCGAGAACTGCTCCGACACCTGCAACAATTCCGTCAAGAATCAAAGCTTTCAGCCAGTCAGCCCTATTTACCGCATCAAGACCCGTTTCGACAAGGGCGGGAATACTCGGAATCCATACGCCGTAATTTGCGGGGTCGGGTTCTTCACCGATTCTTTCAACAGTTTCAAGAGCTTCTTCATAATCTGCAACAGAGGCGGTTTCTTCGATTGTTTCAAGCGTTTCCTCATCTTCAACAAAATAAGTAAATTCATCGGAAACGCTTCCGTTTTCTTCTATGTACGCATCATATCCGTCAATAATTTCCTGTGCGCCTGCGTACTCCTCGGCAATTTCTTCATATGCGGACGAACCTATTCCGAAAAGATGAAAGCCGTCACCGAAAAGATTATCATTTGTCCAGTCAGTCGCAGCCGCACCAATGCCAACCATTGAAATATAATAAACTAAAAACATAATGACTGCGAAAATCGGCAGACCAAGCCAGCGGTTCGTTACAATTCTGTCAATTTTATCCGAAACAGATACGGAATTTGAAGAATTTTTCTGACAGCAATCCTTTATAATTGACGAAATATAGGTGTAACGCTCATTGGTGATAATGCTTTCGGAATCGTCATCAAGTTCATTTTCAGCGGCGGCTATATCCTTTTCGATATGTTCGAGAGTGCTTTGCGGAATACTTAACTTCTGCATGACCTGTTCGTCACGCTCAAAAATCTTAACAGCATACCAGCGTTGTTCTTCTTCGGGCATATCGTGCAGGACAGCTTCTTCGATATGAGCTATTGCGTGTTCGACAACTCCCGAAAAAGTATGCATGGGGACAGTTTTTTCGGAATTTGCGGCTTTTACGGCAACTTCCGCAGCATCGGCGATTCCCGTACCTTTGAGGGCTGAAATTGCAACGACTTTACAGCCGAGATGTTTTTCGAGTTCCTTTAATTTTATATTGTCGCCGTTTTTGTTTACAATATCTATCATGTTTACCGCACAAACAACGGGGATTCCGAGTTCTGTAAGCTGTGTGGTAAGATAGAGATTTCTCTCAATGTTAGTGCCGTCTATTATGTTTAAAATAACATCGGGACGTTCATTTATCAGATAATTTCTTGCGACAATTTCTTCTGGCGTATAGGGCGAGAGCGAATAAATACCGGGCAAATCGGTAATTGTAACTCCCTCGTATTTTTTGAGTTTTCCCTCTTTTTTCTCAACAGTAACTCCGGGCCAGTTTCCGACAAACTGATTTGAGCCTGTCAGGGCATTGAACAGCGTAGTCTTACCGCAGTTCGGATTACCCGCAAGGGCAATATGTATTTCCATGTTTATGCTTCCTTTCAAAAATTAGTTAAAACTAACATATGGTTAAAAATTTATTCAACTTCTACCATTTCGGCATCGGCTTTCCTTACGGAAAGTTCATAGCCACGCACTTTTATTTCCATAGGGTCGCCGAGCGGTGCAACTTTGCGGACAAAAACCTCCGTGCCTTTGGTAAGTCCCATGTCCATTATACGGCGTTTTACCGCACCTTCACCGTGAAGTTTCACAACCTTTACAGTTGAACCTACGGGTACTTCTTTAAGAGTTTTCATTTTTTCCTCCTTATTTAAATATTTAAAATCGTCAAATTTTGCCTGTATCAGACCATAATTTTTCTTGCAAGTTCCTCACCGACAGCGATACGGGATTCCTTGACTTTGATGATAACGCTCCCGCTGAGTATGCTCACAAGAGAGACTTTTTCTCCGACTGTAAATCCCAGTGTTTCGAGGTGTTTACGCACTTCGGGCGAACCGCCGATTTTTTTGATAACCACTTCTTTTTCGGGTTCGCTTAAATTAATTGGCATCACAAAACCACTCCTTAAATTTTATTTGTTATTTACTGCTAACCTTAGTAAAGCATAGCATAAAATTATACAGTTGTCAAGTCTGATTTTTTGCAATGTATAATTTTTGTATAAACAAACAAAAAAGCAGTGGCTTTGTTTTTAAATATAAGCCGTTTTAATAAACAACGGCATTTTAAAATTTATTTTTGTTAGCCTGATATAATTATTGGAAATTAATAATATCGCTGATATTTTTTTCTCCGAGAGAATCCCATTCAAAGCCGAGTTTTTTCAGAAGTTCAACAGTTCTGCTGTTTTCGGGAGACATAATCAAAGCTTGATTTACATTTCCCTCTGCAATACTGAGGGTGCAGAGCTGTTTCAAATCGTAGGATATACTGTCAAATTTTTCGGTGAATACATCACGGATTTTGTCAAGCGGGATTTTTTCTTTTCCTATGAGGTCAGCGTATTCGGAAATCGTCATCATATTCGGATTATATACATGATATATAAAACAATCGTTTTCTTCAATTCCCATAAGGCGGTATATAGCCTCTGCGGTTTCGTCAACATATGAGAAGTCAAGGAGTTTCTTATTCAAATCGGGGAACAATCCGTCTTTTTCGAGAAGATTCAAAATGCTGAGTTCGGTATTTACAACATAAAGATTGTCTTTTGTCGTGCCGTAGGGATATTTTCCATATTTGAAACTTTGAATAATATTTGAGGGGCGGAATATCTTGAATCTGAAATTTCCTCTTTCGGAAACAACAAGATTTTCGGATATGAGTTTTGAACGCACATAATAATTTTCCGCATCTTCATCAAGCAAAGTGTCGTATTCCGTAAATGGAATCGGCTTTTCAGACCTCTTGTATGTGTGGCAGGTAGAAATTGTAGACACATGATTGAGAGTTTTTTCGCAGCCTGTTTTCATAAATTCTATAACTCTCTTTGTGCCGTTTATGTTTAATTTTTCAAATTCTTCCCATTTTCCGTAGTGGTTTATGTTTGCGGCGGTATGCAGTACAGTGTCGATAATTTCGGACAGTTCAGAATATTTGCTTTCGGGAAGTCCGAAATAATCTTTTGTGAGGTCGCCCGTAAGGAAAGTGATTCTGTCCGCATAAATTTCCCTGTAAGATGAATCAGGGAAATAAAAATCCGTGAGATTCCAGAAGCGTTCAGCCGCAGATTTTTCGTCTTTTCCACGGACAATCGCATAAATATGCGATGAAGATTCCGTCAGAATTTTCTGTATTATATGGCAGGCAATATAGCCCGTTGCACCCGTTACAAGTATATTTTTCGGTTCTGGGAGAACTTTATATGAAATATTTTCATATTTTTTCCTGTATTCGTCAAGCATTTTAATATAATTTTCATCGGGTTCAAAGCCGTCTATTTTCTTTATGACGTTCATAAGCAGGTCAACGTCACGGTATTGATTTTCGGAAAACTCCGCAACCGCAGAAATTTCCCTTATTGTCTGGCAGGTGAACATTTTGTAAATCGGTATGATTATTCCTGATTTTTTGCATTTTTCGACTATTTCGAGGGCTTTGAGAGATGTTCCGCCCACATCAAAAAAATTGTCGTCAAGTTCTATGTTATCATTTTTCAGTACATCTTTCCAGATGTCCGAAATCATTTTTTCCATATTGTTCATTAAGATTTCTCCTGTTCCGTGAGATAGGAAGTAAGTTTGGCGCATACTTCCGCAAGGTGTTCGTTGATGTAGAAATGATTTCCGCTGTAATAATTTTTTTCAATACCCTTTGTGGTATAATTCTCCCATGCGTCAATCTGCGATTCCGAAACGCTTATGCTGTCGTCAGTGCCGTTGAAAAGAATTATCGGAATATCAAGCTTTATTTTGTCGGTGCTGTAAGAACGGTGAACAGCAAAATCAGCCCTTGTAATCGGCAGGAAATATTCAAGTATTTCCTTGTTTTCGCATAATTCCTTTGCGACAAATCCCGATTTTATTATGAACTCCGTAAATTCTTCATCATTCATTCCAGAAATATCGGGGACTTGCGAAAATTCGGGGGCAGTAAGAGAGGATATAAACAGATATTCGGCATTGAGATTCTTGTTAAGGCTTAAATATTTTGCCGTTTCAAAGGCGACAAGTCCGCCTGTGCAGTGTCCCCAGAAAGCAAATTTTTTATCACGGAAAAAATCTTCATTTTCTTCTGCGAGGTTTTTTGCAAGTTCCTGAATACTGTCGGGCATGGGTTCGGCAAAACGTCTTTCACGCATGGGGTATTCAACGGGGATAATATTTATATTTTCCCCGAAATTTTTTGCCCAGCCCGAAAAACTTCCCGAACTTCCGCCGGCGTGTACAAAGCAGAAAATATTATAATCCGCATTGTCCTTGTATTTGTAATGGCTGAACCATTTTGATGTTCTCATAATCAAAGTCCTTTCTTTTCGATTCCAAATTCTATGCAGTGGAGATATTTCTGCAAGGGTGAAAGATGAAAATATTCTGAAATTTCATCAAAATTCATTTCGCCTATTATACAGCTTCCTATTTCTTCGGAAAAAGCTTTTACGGTCAAAGCCTGAGATATTATTCCGCCGTCAGCGATTCCGAGATAATAGCCAAGACCGTCATATTTCGGCATACTGTATTCCGCATTGTATACAAGATAAACCGAAAATGCAGAGCTTTCGTGTATGTCACGGTTTGAGAAATAATGTGCCTCTTTGAAATCTCCTTCGGGAATATCAACAACGGCAAGCCTGTTTTCGTAGGGAATAAACAAATACAGCCCCTGAGAGAGATTTTCCACACGGTTTTCCTTTACGAATACATATATGTCAACGGGGTAAAGTCCGCCGCCGCTCGGATAGAGATATTTTTTGTTTTCGTATTCTCTGACTGCCGAAAGCAGGGCGGAAAGCTGATGAAAGCTTATTTTCTTTTCTTTGTCAAAAATTCTTACGGATTTTCTGTTTATCAAATCTCCTGCGGGTATATTTTCAAGTTCAACGGGGAAACAGCAATTTGAAACTTTTCTGCGGAGGGCGGAATTTGTGAATTTTTCTCTTTCTTCGGGAGATGCTTTTACAGCATCGCCCGAATTGTCTATATCTTTGTAAATTCTGTTCTGTGAGCTGAAAAGCATATTCAAATCATCAAGGGAATTTACAAGGATTTTTTCGCCTTTGAGTTTTTCAATAAACATTATTATTGAATTTGTGTCTTTGTCACGGTAATTTTCAAGAAGTTCCGTAACAGACAAGCCTTTTACGGTCATGAAATAGAATTTCGGGAAAAGTTCCTTTATGTCGTCTGAATATTTCACGCCGTTTATGAAAAGGCTGTCGTTTTCAATATACCAGCTTGCGGAGGCAGACCAGTAAAGTTTTTTAATCTTCATTCGGAGAGTTCTCCTTTTCTTTTAATTTTTTAAGAATAAGGTCATAGAGTTCGGAAATCGTCAGAACGCTGAACATTTCGGTAAGGGATATCGGAATATCAAATTCTGTGCGTATTTTGGAAACCATTTTTACAGCCATGAGCGAATTTCCGCCCATTTCAAAGAAATCCGTATGCAAATCAGCCTGTATGCCGAGCATTTCCGAATAAGTGTCAAGGAGTTTCTTTTCTGTTTCATCTCTCGGAATGTTGTCGGGTTTAGGTTCTTCGGCAGTGTTTACGTTTATTTCGGCAAGTTTCTTGTAATCGGCTTTTCCGTTGTTTGTGAGCGGTACTTCGTCAATTTTCACATAGAATTTCGGTATCTCGAAATAGGGGAGTCTGTTGGAGAGGAAATCCTTAAATTCTTCACCGGATATTTCCCTGTCGGAAACATAATATGCAATTATGTTGTTTTTGTCCTTTGTGAGTGTGGAAACGCAGTTCTGTACATCTTTATGTGAAATTATTGTCTTGCTTATGCCGTTGAGTTCGATACGTTTTCCGTTTATTTCAACCTGCAAATCGTTTCTTCCCATAAAGATAATATTTCCGTTTTCGTCATATTTTCCGAGGTCTCCCGTCCTGTAAACA
Organism: Ruminococcus sp.; assembly: GCA_017543595.1. Classification (GTDB taxonomy): domain Bacteria; phylum Bacillota; class Clostridia; order Oscillospirales; family Ruminococcaceae; genus Ruminococcus. The sequence continues at coordinate 21,328 of JAFYFU010000029.1, forward strand.
ATTTCGCCTGTTTCGGGGAGTACCGAGAAGTTTTTGAAGTTCTCAACGGGATTGTTCACATATCCTTGACTTACGCCTATTCCCGAACAGTACATCATTCCGACAACGTTGACGGGGCATATTTCCATATTGTCATTGAGAATAAGATATTTTGTATTGTCGATAGGTCTGCCGTAGGGGATAAGTTCATTTCTGATATCCTCATCTGTAACTTCATGACCGATATTCCAGATAGTTGTTTCGGTAGGACCGCCGACATTTATAAGCCTGAGATTCGGAATATTTTTCTTTAAAATTCCTGCTGTCTTGATGTTGAGATAGTCTCCGCCTGAGATTATATATTTCAGATTTTTCATGCAGTCGGGGATATTTCCCTGAGAATGTTCAATTATCATCTGAATAAATGCGGGTACGGAGTTCCAGAGAGTGACATTGTATTTCTCCATGAGAAGAATCCACTGTTCGGGGTCTTTGGCTTTTTCCTCAACGGGAACGGCAATACCTGCTCCTGCGAACATACTGCCGAAAATATCGTACATTGACATATCGTGAGCATAGTTTTCAAGGGCTATGAATGTATCGGAGGAATCTATTTTAAGTTCCCTGTTGATAAATACAATTCCGTTTAGCAAGCCCTTCTGAGTTACTTTTACAGTTTTCGGAAGTCCTGTCGAACCCGAAGTATTTATAGCTGCCACAAGGGAATTTTCGTCTGTGCGGACAGGCGGAATATGCTTGTCTGATTTTTCAGATTCTGCGGATATTATTTTTATGTCGGGAGCATCAAATTCGCCGTTGGTTATGAGATAGACAGAATTTATATTCCTCATGCATCTCAAAGTAAGCTGCTGTGTATAGTTGTATTCTATCGGGACGTATACAGCACCTATGTATTCAACGGCAACAACAGCAATTATCTGTTCAATTGATTTTCTCATGTGTACAGATACATAGTCGCCCTGTTTACAGCCTGAATCTATGAGCTTTTCAGCCATGCCCATTACATATTTTTCAAATTCCCCGTATGTAAGACTGCGGTTTTCGTCCGAAACAAATATCTTATCGGAGTATTTTTCAAAGCTTTCGGAAATGAGTTCCGAAAAAGGTCTGTATGTAAACGGCTTGTCCGTGTTGTTTATGTCATCTATAATTTTTCTGTCGTAATCGGGGAGAGATACTTTGCATGGCTTTTCCCAGAAATCCTCCTCATAAATTGCCCTGTGGAGAATTTCCTCCTGAACTTCAACCATTCTTTCAAGCATTTCGCCGTCCATAAGTCCCTTGATGTAATTCCAGTTAAATTCTATGCGGTCATTGTAGAGTATCGTATTAATATCAATCCATATCTGAGTTGTATGGTTTTCCTGATATTTCACGGTCATAACCTTATTTTCGGGGAGTTCGACATTTGCCATCATGCCGAAAACTATCGGGACAAGTGCGGTTTCATAATTTCTCATTCCCTTGTATATTTCACGCAGGACTTCCATTCCCGAAAAACTGTTGTTTTCTTTGAGAGTCCAGAGCTGTTCATGATTTCTGCGGACTGTTTCAAAGAAAGTTTTGTTCGGGTCGTTTTCCGCTGTAAAGAGCAGGAATGAAGAACATATGCCAATTATTTTATTTACATCTTCGTGGAATTGCGGGCGGTCAAATTCAGGGATATTCAGCATGAATTTCTGATTTTTATTCCACCTTGCTATTGTCAGTGCAAAAGATGTGAATATTACTGTAAAAGGCGATATTCCGAATATTTTTGATTTTTCTTCAAGCTTATGCCAGTCATCTATGTTAAGTCCGCATTTTATCTGTCCGCCTTCGATTGACGGGAGATTTTTAAAGTCCGAAAGAAGCGGGAGTGTTCCTGCTTCGGGGAGTTCGGGTATTTTTGAAAGCCAGTATTCTTTTGCTTTCTGATATTTTTTGGTTGTTTTCTGATATTCCTTGTATTTCACATAGTCACGGTAAGAGGCTTCAAGGGGCTTTAATTCGGCATTTTCGTCATTGTAAAGCTTTTCAAGTTCAAGGTGGAATATCTGATAACTCCAACCGTCAATGATAAGTCCGTCAACGTATATATGCACTATTGCCCTGTGATTTTCAAGCAGGCTGACAAGAATTTTAATAAGGGGAGCTTTTTCAAGGTCAAGGCGGACAAGTGTCATTTCTTTTCTGACATCAAGGCAGTAATTTTCAAGTTCCTCATCTGTAAGCCCCGTTTTGTCAACAAGCGTTATTTCGGGGAGTTCGGCAGTTTCAAGTATCTGCTGTGTGCTGTCTGCGTGGAATACAGTTCTGAGCATATCATGGCGTTCAATGAGTTTTTTCAGCACACGGCGGAATTTTTCGTCATCATAATATGAGCAGATAAGCTCAACATAGCCGTTTGTGACAAGTCCCTTGTAACCGTCGGCACTTCTTCCGATAAAATAAGATTCTTGAAGTTCGCTGAGGTTGAAAGGTTCATATTTTGATTCGGGGCTTATCCTGAAAGTTTCTTCTTCCGTGTCGGAAAAATCGGATTTTTCGCTGTCAATAAGCAGGGCAATTTCCCTGATAGTTGAATGTTGCAGGAATTTCTGAAACGGAATATTCACACCGAAAACTTTTTCAATTTCTCCCGCTGTCTGAATCATATTTACGGAATCACCGCCGAGATTGAAAAATCCTGTGTTGATGTTTATTGAATTTCTGTCCGTACCGAGAATATTGCACCATATTTCAACGAGTTTGTTTTCAGTATCGGAATAATTTCCGCTGTCGGAAATTTCGTTTGATGATGACTTGAAATCGGGGGAGGGGAGTGCCTTTTTATTTACTTTTCCGTTTGAAGTAAGCGGAATATTTTCGATTTGAATGTAAAATTCGGGTATCATGTATCTTGTGAGATAGTCTCCGAGATATTCGGACAATTCGTCCTTTGAATATTCTTCGGGGGAAACATAATAAACGCAGAGATGAACCGAACCCGTTTCGGATTTTTTGATATCGGCAACGGCATTTGTTATATTTTTATATTTTACCAGTACATTTTCAATTTCGGAGAGTTCAATTCTGTGACCGTGAATTTTCACCTGAGAATCACGTCTGCCGAGAAATTCCATTGTTCCGTTTTCGGAAATGCGTCCGAAATCGCCTGTTTTGTAGATTTTTCCGAATTTTTCGGTATCAATGAAAGCAGCCGCAGTTTTTTCGCTGTCGTTGAGATAACCGACAGCAACACTTTCTCCGCCTATGTATATTTCGCCTATTGTATTTACGGGACACTCATGAAGTGCCTCATTGAGAATATACATTTTCTGATTGCTGAGAGGTCTGCCGTAAGGGATACTTGAAAGCATACTGTCACTTTCCTGAATCACATGGAAAATTGACCAGATAGAGCCTTCCGTAGCACCTCCGAGCGAAACGGATACGCTTTTCGGGAAATATTTTTTAATTTCGTTTGGCAATGATACGGGTATCCAGTCACCGCTCATCATAAACAATCTCATACTGAGATTCCTGTAATTTTCCTTGATTCCGCATCTGCTGACTATAAGATTTGTAATCGCAGGCACACAGTTGAGGAAAGTTATTTTCTCTCTGTCAATTATGTTTATAAGGTCGTCAACATCTCTTGAATCTTTTGCTATGTAAAATTCCGCACCCGATGCAAATGCACCGAATATATCGTATATCGAGAGGTCAAAGCAGAATGATGTAACGCAAAGTATTTTATCTTTTTCGGTTATTTCAAAGCGTTTATTTATATCAATTACAGTGTTGCAGAGTCCCTTGTGAGTGATTGCAACGCCTTTCGGAGTTCCCGTACTTCCAGATGTAAAAATCGCATAGGCGAGGGAATCACCGTCAACATTTTTCACATATTCAAATTTTCTGCATTTTTCGGGGGATATACGGCTTATTTTACTGCCGTCAACCATGATTTTCGCACAGCTTTTTTCAAGGATATAATTTTTTCTGTTTTCGGGGTAATCCTCATTGATATTCACAAAAGCACAGTTGCATTTCAGGACGGCGAGAATATTTACAATTGTCCATACGTTTCTTGCGGAGCTTACCGCAACAACATCACCGTCATTTACACCGTTTTCCCTGAGAATATTTGCGGCTTCATCGGAAAGCTTTTCAAGATCCCCGTAAGTAAGGGAATTTGGATCATCTTTTACAGCGATTTTGTTTTTATATTTTTCAAAGCTGTCCTTTATCATTTCAACAGCCGTAACACAGGGAATTTCCTGATTTGTGCCGTTGTAATCGTCAAGGATATTTCTGTCTCTTTCGGACAATTCAAAGAAATTCTCCGAAACTGTTCCCAACTCATCAACGGAATTTAAAAGATTTTTAAATTTCCCGAACATGAATTTTATAGTATCTTCTTCAAACAATTTACTGTCGTAATCCCATACTATCATAAGCCTGTCGTTTTCTTCCATTACCTGACAGTCAATAAACACCTGCGGTGTCTGACTTATACTGTAACGGATTTTTCCGAACTGTCCAATAGAATCATAGGCGGAATTTCCGAGTATCATGCTTGTGAAAACATACGGCATAACAGCTTTGTTTGGTGCGTTCTGAGTACGCACAATATCTTTTATTATTTCC
>JAFYFU010000030.1 GCA_017543595.1 Ruminococcus sp.
GTAAGATTTATCAGGACGTTCTCAGCAAATATGCTGTATGGGTAGCACATTTCGGAGCAGCACACCCCGCATTCAGCGGTGCATACGGTATATGGCAGTATTCGTCAACAGGTCGTGTAAACGGAATAAGCGGTGATGTTGACCTCAACCACGGATATTATAACTATCCCGCAGCTATTTCACCCAATACATACAGGAAAAACGGTGACGGTTCACTTGCACCCGTTCAGCCCGCTGAATCCACAACAGCAAAGGCTGAAAGCGGTTCAACTTCAACAACCGTAACAAAGGCTGATGATTCATTAAAGGGCGTTGAGTACATCGGTGCGGAAGTTCTTGACTGGAATGTTGTTAAGAACAGCGGTATTGACTACGCTCTCATAAATGCAGGAAACGGCATCGGAAACGGTGATTCCTACATAAACGAAAACTTTGAACTCAATTACAGCGGTGCAAAAGACGCAGGACTTGCAGTCGGTGCTTACTGGATAACTTCCGCAACAAACAAGGAAGAAGCAATTGAAGAAGCAAAGGCTCTCAACGAATCAATCGCAGGCTTGAAGTTTGAGTATCCCATTTACCTCCAAATAGGCGGAGATACTTACGAAAATATGTCTGTTGATGAAGTTTCCGAAATAGTTTCCGCTTTCTGCAACGAAGTACAGGGCGAAGATATGTATGTGGGAGTTTACAGCTATCTTGACTTCTTCAATACAAAGCTTTCAGGAAAAGTATTTGATGACTTTGACCTTCTGATTTCTGATTTCTCGGAAACAAGACCTCAGTTCGCTCCCAATACAAAATACGGTATCTGGGAATATTCAAGCAAAGAAACAATCGAAGGAATTGAAACTTCATTCACTGTGAGCAAGAGCAGCAGAGATTATGCGGCTGTTATGAAAGAGTATCACAAGAACGGATTTTGATAATTGAAATATGCATACCGTAAGGTATGCATATTTTTTAAGTAAGCGCAGGTGAGATTATGGTAGAATTTATTACGGGCGGTTCGGGAAGCGGAAAAACCACACTTATGTTTGAACGCATAAAATCGGGAAATGATAACGATTTCGGACAGATAGTCCTTGTCCCCGAACAGTATTCATATGAATTTGATAAAAGCCTTTATTTTTATCTCGGCTCTGTTGAATTTAACAAGCTGATTTCAACGAGTTTCACGGGAATTGCAAGACAGCTCTTTCAGGATTTCGGAGAACCCGACAGACACGGCGAATATGCGGACGAATATGCAAGAATGATACTCATATATCAGGCTGTTTCGGCAGTAATGAAAAGACCCGAACAGTTCAGATTTTTCCGCAGACAAAGTACGCATAACGGCTTTGCGGAGGAAGTCCTTGACCTTATAAACGATATGAAGCGTTCGGGAATAACCCCCGATATGCTCCGCAGTTCCGCAGTTTTCACAGAAAAGAGAATTTCCGACAAGACAAACGATATAGCAGATATATACTTTGAATATGAAAGACTTATGTCGGAATACGGATTCAAGGACAATTTTGAAAATATCCGTGTTGCGGCGCATATAGCAAACCTTCATCAATATTTCAAGGGCAGGAATGTATATATAGACGAATTTGAGAGCTTTACGGGTGACCAGATTGATATGCTTAAAGTTATTATATCATCTGCGGCAAATGTAATTATAACTCTCAGAACAAATAATCCCTATGCGGGAAAATATACCCTTTTTGAAACCGTAAACAGGACTTTCCGTGCAATTGCGGAAATATGCAGGGACGCAAATATTGAATTTAAAGTTACACAGTGCGGAAAAAGCAAGCGTTTCGCCCATGCAGACCTTGAATATATCAGCGAACACATAATGCAGAATTTTAAATTTCAGCCCGAAAACGCCCCCAAACCCGAAAATTTTCATATATTTGAATCAAGGGATATGTACGGGGAAGTCGATTATGTTTGTGCGACTGTAAAAAGGCTGATACATTCGGAAAAGAATCTGAAATACAGCGATATAGCCATACTTTCAAACAATATAGCCCCCTATGAAAGTATTCTGAAATCCGCCTTTGAAAGATACGAAATACCTTTTTTCATGAGTACGGAAAAAGTTGCGGTAAATACTCCGCTTATGGTATTTTTCAATACACTCCTCGATGTACTTTCGGCAAGGAATATACGTTCGGAACAGTTGTTCAAAATGATAAAATGCGGAATAAGCGGAATATCCCCCGAAGATGCGGCACTCCTTGAAAATTACTGCTATAAATGGGGCGTTGACGGTGATATGTGGCTTTCACCCTTTGAGGCGGCAGACGATAATCTCGAACTTATAGAAAATCTGAGAGAGAGTATTATAACTCCCATTTCAAAACTCAGGAAAAAAATGAGAAAAGAACGCAACGCTGAGGAATACTGCCGTTATCTGTATGAATATCTTGTTGAATGTAATGCTGAGAAAAATATCTCAGCTTTAATGGTTAAACTTATAAAAGAAAACAAGGACTATTCGGCATCTGAAATAAAAAAGCTCTGGTCAAGCCTTATGGATATTTTCGACAGCGTTGTTTCTACTCTCGGAGAAAAAGAAATAAGCTTTTCGGAACTTTCAAGAATTATACGTTCAATGACGGCAAGGCTTAAATATTCCGTACCGCCTCAGACAATTGACAGCGTAATTGCGGCATCAGCCCGTACAGCAAGACTAAATTCCCCGAAAATACTTTTCGCCATAGGTTCAACAGAGGGAGATTTTCCTAATCAGGTAAGCCTGCACGGATTGTTTTCGGAAAATGACAAGGAAAAACTCTCCGAAAAAGGCATCGAAATTGCAAGACCCTTATCAGACCTCATAGCTTCCGAAAGGCTTATAGTATACAAGACACTTTCAACGGCATCTGAAAAGCTTTATATAACATATCCGCTTTCCGATTTGTCCGGACAGGCTAAATATCCCTCTCAGGTCATAGGCGATATAATAAGTATGTTCGGCTGTGAGGATAAAGTTATAACAGATGACAAAATCACACCCGATTATTATGCAGTAACACTCCATTCGGCATTTTACAGGTATATGCGTGATTTCAAGATGAATGACAGCCGTATTGCGGCAATAGGCAGTATTCTTGTATCTGATGAAAATTACCGCAGGCGAATAGAAAAAATAATAAAAAAATCAAACTTTGAACAGAATTACAGAATAGACAGGTCTGTAATGGAAAAACTTAAAAGATTTGACCCGCTGTATATATCCCCGACAGCCCTTGAAAATTATAACAAGTGCCATTTTATGTATTTCTGCAACAGCATACTGAAACTGCATACCTATGAAAAAATTGACATTGATGTCAAAATCGCAGGAGATATAACCCATGAATGTTTCAGAGGTATTCTCAAAAAGCGCACAAAACAGGAGTTTACAGCCATGAGCTATGAACAGATATGCTCCGAAATAAAAGAAAATGCAGAGGAATACAGAAATAAAAACCTTGCGGGAGATTTCGGAAAAACAGCAAGATTTGAGTTTATTTTCAAAAAGCTCACAGAGGATATCTCAAATATAATGATACACACGCAACATTCACTTATGGCATCGGATTTCATGCCGAAAGACTATGAAATAAAAATAGAAAACGAAAAATCCGTGACACTTCCTTTCGGAAACGGAAATATTCTTCGCTTTTCGGGAAAAATTGACCGTGTTGACGAATGTATCATAGATGACAAGAAATATATGCGTATAATTGACTATAAGAGCAGTAAAAAAGAAATAAACAGCGAAAATCTCGCATCGGGTCTTAATATGCAGATGCTGCTGTATCTTTTTGCGGCAACAGATTCAGGCGGAATCTATGACGGATATGTCCCCGCAGGCGTTTTGTATTCTCCCGTAAAAATAAAGGATATTGCCATTGACGACTCAAAAGATAAATCTTTTAATCAGTCGGAAGTGAATAAAAGCCTTAAAACAACGGGATTAGTCCTCGGAAGCAAAAAAGTAATAAACGCTATGGAGAAAAACGGCGCAGGAAATTATATACCTGCAAAGATAGGCGCAAAAGGAGATATTTCAAAAACTTCAAGCTGTATTTCAAGCGAGGGAATGAAAAAACTCAAAGAATACACCTACGGAAAACTTGTTGAAATGGCTGAATCTCTGTTGAGCGGAAATGCCGAGCCTGTACCGCTTATGAGCGGAAAAAGTTCTCCCTGCGATTTCTGCGGATATGCCGATATTTGCGGAAATTCAGACGGAAGTATAATAAGCCGTACACCCGATGAGGAAGAACTCGAAAAGGTTGAGGAAATTCTCAGCGACAAACTTGAAAAGGAGTGATTTTATGGCGTGGACTCAGCAGCAGGAGGACGCAATAAATGCAAAAGATTCCTCCATTATAGTTTCGGCGGCGGCAGGAAGCGGAAAAACTGCCGTTCTCACCGAAAGAATATCAAGGATTCTTGCCGACCCCGAATCGGGAGTAAAGGCTGACAGGATAGTTATAGTTACCTTTACAAATGACGCAGCAGCCGAACTCAAAAAGCGTCTTGAAAGAAAACTTGCAAAGCTTGTAAACGATAACCCCTCCGACAAGTATCTCCTTGAACAGCAGATACACCTTAAAAATGCCAAGATATGCACGATAAATTCATTCTGTTTTGAGCTTATAAGGGATAATGTTGAAGAACAGGGAATAACTTCGGGATTTACAGTCCTTGACGATACGGATACAAGAGTACTGAAATCTCAGGCTATGGACGACCTTATAGATTATTACTGCGAGAATGAAAACGAAAAGTTTTCGTTTTTGTATGATAAATTCTGCATATCAAACGAAAAAAGACTTGTTGATTTGATAAACTGTATTGACGAATTTCTCGAATCGGAGGCATACTGTGACAAATGGCTTGAAAAAGCCAACAGAGAGTATTCAAAGCCTTTCAGGGAATCAGTTTACTACAAAGCATTTATGAAATCCTGCATAAAGGAACTGAATACGGCTAAGGCACTTTCCGATGAAAATACGGCTCTTATCCCGAAAATTTTCCCCGATATATATACCGTTGCAGTCGCAGTCAAATCAAAAGACCAGTGCGACAGGGAGAACGACAAAATCATTGAAATCCTGAAAATGTTTGAAAATGATATTCTCCCGAAAGACAGCGATATTGAAAGATTTACTCATTTTGACGACAAAGTGAGAATTTCAAAGAATGTTGACTGCAATCAAGGACTGAATGAACTGTACGGAAAGAACAGAACGGAATATATAAAAATTATAAGAAAAGTCGTAAAAAGCGCAGCAGCCGCAGAAAGCGACTTTGAAGAAACCGCCGAAATAACTACCGTAATCACGGAAGTTATAAAGAAATACCATGAATTTATATGGAACAGAAAAGCCGATAAAAATGCCCTGAGTTTTGATGACGGCGAAAGAATCACCCTTGAACTTCTTTCCGATTTTGATGAGGACGGAAATATTATACAGTCCGAAATTGCAAAAAGCATATCTCAGAATTACGATATAATCATGATAGACGAATATCAGGATTCAAACAACAAGCAGGATATGATATTCAAGCTTTTGTCAAAAAATTTCAGGAGAAATTCAAACGGTCAGCCCCTCTACGGCGACAATGTTTTTCTTGTCGGAGATGTCAAGCAGTCTATATACGGGTTCAGGCTTGCAAATCCGAAAAACTTCATATCCACTTTTAAAAATTCCGAAAGATATAACAAAAACAGCAGTTGTAAGAATCAGTCGGTTGTTCTTAACAAAAATTTCAGAAGTTCACAGTCAGTGATAGATTTCGTAAATTATATGTTCCTGAATATCATGTCCGAAAACTGCGGAGATATTGACTATAATGACGATGAAAAGCTTTATTTCGGTGCGGAGAGTTACAGGGACATTCCCGACTGCAAAACACATATCGCATTTATAAATGATGACACACCCGAAACAGATGATGATGACGAAACCGAAAGACCCGAAAATCCCGAAGCAGTTTACACAGCCGAAAAAATAGCCGATATGATTAACGGCGGTTATCCCGTTGTTGACGAAAACGGAAAGACAAGACCCTGCCGTCCCTGCGATTTCTGCATACTTGTCAGAAAAAACAGATTTTCCGCAGAATATATCAATCAGCTTGCACTCAGGGGAATTGATGCAAAAGGTGCGGACAAAAGAGGCTATCTTAACTCCCGTGAAATATCAATACTTATAGATTTGCTCAGAATAATAAACAATCCTCTGCTTGATATTCCGCTTACTGCGGTGCTTATGTCGCCCATGTATATGTTTACAGCAGGGGAGATAGCATATATTAAATCTTTTGACAACGAAAGAGCTTTGTATTCGCTTATGAGGGATATAGCCGATGGCGGATACGAGGGATTCGGCGATATTTTCCTTTTGCAGAGAATAGGGAAATTTCTGACGGCATTTGACAATTACAGGCTTAATGCAGTAACCATGACGCTTGAC
>JAFYFU010000031.1 GCA_017543595.1 Ruminococcus sp.
TTCGCCGTATGATGACGGAGCTTTTTCCCTGTTGGTAGGTCCGAAAGCTGCGTGTGTCATTTCCATTTGTCCTATGCTTCCCGAATAGGATATCATATCTTCATTTAATTTTACATAGTGGCAGTTGGGATTTCCGAACATAAGCCAAGCCTGACCGTCATCATCAATAAATACAGTCGGGTCAATAAATTCCCAGTCAGGACCTACGAGGGGTTTTCCGAGAGCGTCTTTAAAAGGTCCTGTCGGGCTGTCTGCAACAGCTACACCGATAGCTCTGCCTCCGTTGGTTTCAAGCGTTACATAGTAATAAAATTTACCGTTTCTTTCAATGCACTGTGCAGCCCATGCGGAATCTTCCTTTCCCCATGTGAAACTGTCCCATGATAATATAGTACCGTGGTCTGTCCAGTTCTGCATATCCGTTGAGGAATAACAATGCCAGTCGGGCATATGGTAAAAAGTGGAATTGTCCTTGTCACGTCCCGTATAAAGATAAACGGTATCATCATAAACCATAGGGGCGGGGTCTGTCGAATAAATTGTCTGTATTGCGGGGTTGTCGGCATTTGCAACCGAAACCGAACCGCAAAGCAGCGGAATTGCCGTTGCTGCCGCTGTAAAAGTGGAAATTATTTGTTTTTTCATACTCACATCTCCTGTTTAAATTCCTTATATTTTTTATAATATAATCCTATATGTGTTTAAAATTTCGTACAAATTGCTTATAAATAAATATTATCAATCAATTCATGATTTGTCAACTGATTATTTGCAGATTAGGTGGACTAATTGAAAAATAATCCTGTTTTAATTTTTTTTGGAAATTTTTTCAAAAGTTAAAGACTTGTTAAGAATTTGCATGATATAATCTAAGCATAGAAAAACAAACACAGGGAAAGAGGTAAGGCTTATGTTTATGAGAATACTCAAAAAAGACCTTAAACGCAAGAAAACCATGAACATCATATTATTGCTTTTTGTGATAATGTGTTCAATGTTCGCAGCGGCAAGCACAAACAATATCATCGCTGTCACGGGGGGAATTGAGCATTATTTCGAGATTTCAAATGCTCCCGATGCAACGGTTGATATGCGTCCGAATGACGAAATAAAAAAAGAGATTGAAAATCTCCCGTCCGTCAGCGAAGTCAGAACCGAAAGCCGAATATGTATTCTTGACGGAAACAGCTTAAAACGCAACGGAAAGAAAATGGACAATTATATCAATATGCCCGTTCTTATTTCCGATAAAGAATTTCCTATGAATTATTTTGACGATGACGAAAAAATTATCAAAGAAGTTCCGAAAGGCTGTTTCTACGCTATATCGGTATTCACGCAGGATATAAATATTTCGGCTGATGACAAGTTTCAGTTTGAAATAGGTGACGCAAAAATTGAGCTTGAATATGCAGGACGTTTCAGGGGTGCATTTTTAGGCAATGACAGCAATTATTCTCCATGCATAATTATGAACCATGAAGATTATGACCTTTTATATAATGACCCCGCAGCGGAAAGCTTAAAAGAAGATATTCTCTATATAAATACTTCCGACATTGAGGAAATCAATCAGCTTGGCTATGATAATATTTATGTTGAGTCAAAAAGCGAATATAAGGGCATTTATATTTATGATATGTTCTCCGCATATATAATGCTTGCAATAAGCGTTATACTTATGATAACATCATTTGTAATGCTGAGGTTTACGGTAGGATTTACAATCAGCGAGGAATTTCATGAAATAGGCGTTATGAAAGCCATAGGCATGAACAACGGCAGTATAAGAAGTCTGTACATAGTAAAATATTTTGCAATATCGGTTGTCGGTTCGGTTTTGGGATTTTTCGGTTCAATACCGCTTGGAAATGCCATGATGAAAACCATAACAAAAAATATAATATTTGTCAACGAAAGCAGTATCCTTACGGGTGCTTTGAGTTCAGTCGGTATCGTTGCAATAATAATGCTTTTCTGCTACGGCTGTACACGAAAAGTAAATAAACTCTCTCCCATTGACGCAGTAAGAAACGGTCAGACGGGCGAAAGATTCGGCAAAAAAAGCATTATGCACCTGGGACGTTCAAAACTTCCGACAACAGGTTTTCTTTCATTCAATGATATAATCAGTTCGCCAAAAAGATTTATAGTTGTAACATTGATATTCTCACTCTGTATGCTTATGATGACAATTATGTCGGTATTTGCACTGACACTCAAAAGCGAAAAAATACTCTATCTGTTTGACATTCCGACAAGTGAAGCTCATATTGCTGATTTAAGCTACTATCCTGATATTTTTACGGATTTCAGTAATTGCGAGAAAGCCATTGAAAAAACGGACAAAATGCTCGCAGATAACGGCATATCGGGAAAATCAGGCATAACTATGGGTTCGTGCTATGAAACATTCTGCGGAGACAAAAAAGCTAAAATATGGTATTATGTTTCAAGAGGTCTGGAAAATGACCTGTTCAGATGTGATGAGGGATATGCTCCCGAAAAATTTGACGAAATCGCCATGACAGGCTATGCTATGGAAGATTTGGGTGCTGAGATAGGCGACAGAGTAAGAACAAAAATCGGCGGTAAAGAATACGAATTTATCATAACGGGAAAATTTTCAACTTTTCAGGGAAGCGGTCACTCTGTACAACTTTCCTCCGATTTTGACGGCTTTGCATTAAATGACAGCATTTCATGCTTTGGCATACAGGTACACTTTGACGGCAACCCCAACGAGAAAACTATTGCGGATAATATAGAAAAAATCAAAACCGTTATTGGTAGCGATAAAGTCTATACCACGACAGAAATGATAAAGCAGTGTACTCAGATGTCCGATACTATCAATGCTATCAAGAAAATGATGATGATACTTACTGTTGTCGTAACGATTATGGTTGTAATCCTTATGGAGCGTTCTTTCATATCAAAGGAAAAAAGCGAAATCGCCCTTATGAAAGCTGTCGGAATATCCAATGGTTCGGTAATCGCACAGCACGCAATGAGATTTGTAATTGTATCAATAATCGCCTGTGCAGTCTCATTGTCGGTATTAAGACCGTTAAGCAATGTCATTTTTAACCGGATATGCTCAATGATAGGCGATGTTTCGGGTGCTGAATGTGACATTAATCCCGTTGAAGTATTCGCAGTATGCCCCGCAATACTGATAGGCATTACAGTTATAGGTTCATTCCTGACAGCACTCTATACAAGAACAATAAAAGCAAGCGATGCGGCAAGCATTGAATAAATAAATCAATTTACAGGAGGATTATTATGAATACAGTTTTAAAAACAAAGGGTCTCTGCAAGACTTATATCGTAAACAAAAGACAGAACAACGTGCTTAAAAATATTGACCTCACTATCAATGAGGGCGAAATGGTCGCAGTCATGGGACCTTCGGGTTCGGGAAAATCAACCCTTCTTTACTGCGTATCGGGCATGGATAAAGTTACCGCAGGAGAAGTTATTTTCAACGGCAAGGAAACCGCAAAACTCAGTGACAAGGAACTCGCAAGGCTCAGACTTGACGAAATGGGATTTATTTTCCAGCAGATGTACATGATGAAAAATCTTTCCGTACTGGATAATATTATTCTCCCAGCCGTTAAATCAAAAAAGAATCATGAATCACGCAAACAGACTGAGGAACGTGGGCGTGCATTAATGCACAGGCTTGGAATTGACAGCGTAGGCGGAAACGATATAAATGAAGTATCGGGCGGACAGCTCCAAAGGGCTTGCATTTGCAGAAGTATGATAAACAATCCGAAAATGATTTTCGCAGACGAACCGACAGGTGCGCTTAACCGTTCAAGCTCCGATGAAGTAATGAATGAACTTTTATCTCTCAACCGTGACGGAACTACCGTTATGTGCGTTACTCATGACCCGAAAGTTGCCGCAAAATGCAGCAGAGTTTTATATATCGTTGACGGCGGTATTGTCGGCGAAAAAGAAATGAATCACTTTGACGGCGGAGAAAAGGAACTCCGTGACCGTGAACGTGAACTCAATAACTGGCTCATGGAGCAGGGCTGGTGATTTTAAATTAAGGAAAATTGCGCTCTTGCGCTGGGAGTGAACGAAATATAATGCAGTGAACGAAAGCGCAAGCCTCAAAAAGCGCAATTTGACGATTTTAGATAAGGAGAAAAGTTATGAAAAAGTCAAGAGTTTTAATGTTAATATCTGCAATCGCTATGCTGTCATCATGCCTGACAGCCTGCGGAATATCAAGTTTTGCCTCGGAAAATGTAAAAGAAGATACCGTAAAGCTTGAAAATATAAATCAGCTCACCGCAAATCTTTCAAGTACGGATTTGAGAGTAAAATTCGGCGATGAAAATAAACTGCATTACAGGGTCTATGAAAGCCTTGTCCCTGAAATTAATCAGAAAAACGGCAGGCTTGATATAGAATCTCCGCAAAATTCGGGTATTCATATGCACAACGATTCAAAGGATAATTATATAGAAATTACCCTGAACAAAAATCAGCTTGATACTATTGATATTGACGCTTCTTCGGGAGATATCCTCTTTGACAGCATTGACATGGGCGGAAAAATCAAAACTTCTTCGGGTGATATAGATTTAATGAATATCGAAAACGGAAAAGATATTAATATTGAGGTTTCAAGCGGAGATTTAGATTTCAGAAACTGCAATTTCACAACTGTCAATAAAATTTCCTCATCGGGAGATACACATTTCGAGAAAGTTAATGCGGACAAATTTACCCTTGAAAGCACAAGCGGAGAAACAAAAATCAAAGATTCCGATATATGCGATATGGAAATAAAAAGCACTTCGGGCGATATTGAAATGAATCTCAACGGAAAACAAAACGACTGCAATTTTGAACTTTCGGTGACAAGCGGTTCAATAACAGTCGGCGGCGGTTCATATAAGGACAACTGCACAATCAATAATAACGCAGACAAAACAATAAAATGCAATGCAACTTCCGGAGAAATTGAGATAAATTTTAATTAACAGAAAATTTCCGAACAAAAAAACTGCCGTCAGGTTATTACCTGAACGGCAGTTAATCATTTATATATCAGCCTTTCATAGCTTCTTCAACAGCAACTGCGCAAGCAACTGTTGCGCCAACCATCGGGTTGTTGCCCATGCCGATAAGACCCATCATTTCAACGTGTGCGGGAACAGATGAAGAACCTGCAAACTGAGCATCTGAGTGCATACGTCCCATAGTATCGGTCATACCGTATGAAGCAGGACCTGCTGCCATGTTATCGGGGTGAAGTGTACGTCCTGTACCGCCGCCCGAAGCAACTGAGAAATACTTCTTGCCTGCATCGGTTCTTTCTTTCTTGTAAGTACCTGCAACGGGGTGCTGGAAACGTGTGGGGTTGGTTGAGTTACCTGTGATAGAAACGTCAACATTTTCTTTCCACATGATAGCAACGCCTTCTCTTACATCATTTGCACCGTAGCAGTTTACCTTTGCACGGAGACCTTCTGAGTAAGCCTTGCGGAAAACTTCCTTAACTTCGCCTGTTGCGTAGTCCATTTCTGTTTCGATGTAAGTAAAGCCGTTGATACGTGCGATAATCTGTGCAGCGTCTTTTCCGAGACCGTTGAGAATAACACGGAGGGGCTTCTGACGTACCTTGTTGGCTTTTTCAGCGATACCGATAGCACCCTCAGCAGCAGCGAAAGATTCGTGACCTGCGAGGAAAGCGAAACATTCTGTGTCTTCTTCGAGGAGCATTTTGCCGAGGTTGCCGTGACCTAAACCAACCTTACGCTGGTCTGCAACAGAACCGGGGATACAGAAAGCTTGAAGTCCCTCACCGATAGCGGCAGCAGCTTCGGAAGCCTTTGTACAGCCTTTCTTTATAGCAATAGCGCAGCCTACTGTGTAAGCCCACTTAGCGTTCTCAAAACATATAGGCTGGATACCCTCAACAAGCTTGTAGATGTCAAGACCCTTAGCCTTGCAGATTTCAGCACATTCCTCAATGGAATTTATGCCATATTCCTTTATAACAGCGAGAATCTGTTTCTCACGTCTTTCATATGATTCAAATAAAGCCATTTTTAAAGTCCTCCTTATTCCTTTCTGGGGTCAACAATCTTAACAGCATCAGCAACTCTGCCGTACTGACCCTGAGCCTTTTCAAAAGCAGTATTTGCGTCATCGCCTGCTTTGATGAAGTCCATCATCTTACCGAAGTTAATGAACTTGTAGCCGATAATCTGGTCGTCCGCATCAAGTGCAATACCTGTGATGTAGCCGTCAGTGAGTTCGAGGTAACGGGGACCTTTTGCAAGAGTGCCGTATGTAGTACCAATCTGTGAACGGAGACCTTTTCCGAGGTCTTCAAGACCTGCGCCGACAACAAGACCGCCCTCTGAGAAAGCAGACTGTGAACGTCCGTAAACTATCTGGAGGAAAAGTTCTCTCATGGCTGTATTTATAGCATCACAAACGAGGTCTGTGTTAAGGGCTTCGAGGATAGTTCTGCCGGGGAGAATCTCAGCAGCCATAGCTGCGGAATGGGTCATGCCCGAACAGCCTATTGTTTCAACGAGAGCCTCCTGTATAACGCCCTCCTTAACATTGAGAGTAAGCTTGCAGGTACCCTGCTGGGGTGCGCACCAACCGATACCGTGCGTAAATCCTGAGATATCCTTAATCTCTTTTGCCTTTACCCACTTAGCCTCCTCAGGAATGGGAGCTGCGCCGTGAGCAACGCCCTGAGCGACAGGACACATTGTTTCAACTTCGTGCGAATAAATCATTAATAATTACTCCTTTCGGTTTCAGGACAGACAGACAGCCCGTCCCTTTATACCACTTAATTATACAACATTTTGCTGTTTTAATCAAGTATATTCATAAAAAAATATTATTTCTTTGTTAGTATATACTAACTTAAATATGTTTTACAGACTTGATTAAGGGTATTTTTCTGTGATATAATTATTCCGAAAGGTGGTTTTTTTATGAAATACAATCATGCAGAAAAAGCCTGCAAACTTTTTGCGGAAGGCTGCAACTGTTCACAGGCGGTATTTACGGCTTTTTCAGATATTACAGGTACAGATGAGGAATTTGCAAAGCGTATATCTTCATCTTTCGGCGGAGGAATAGGCAGAATGAGAGAAGTCTGCGGGGCTTGTTCGGGAATGTTCATGGTCGCAGGCATACTTTACGGCGCAGATACCGAAAAGGACAACGCCCTCAAAGCCGAACACTATAAGAGAATACAGTACCTTGCGGAACAGTTCAAAAATATTTACGGTACAATCAACTGTTCGGAACTTCTTAAAGGTCTGAGCGTGACAAAAGACCCCACGCCCGAAAAGCGCACAGAACAGTATTACAAGGTGCGTCCCTGCGTGAGATTTGTACGCTCCGCCTGCGAAATACTCGACAGGTACATTGAAGAAAATCCCGTTGACGGTATTAATAATTAACAATTAAAACAATTTATTTTCTGAGGTGAATCGCATGAGGTTTAATATCGCTGTTGTAGATGACATTGAAACAGACCGGAGCAAAATAGAAGAATACATAAAAGAATATTTTATTGCCTGCCATTATGCCGATTTCCGCATTGTTCGCTATGAAAGTGCGGAAAAATTCCTCGGCGAATATAAAAAAGGCAGGTTTCAGATAGTGTTTCTTGATATATGCATGAGCGGAATGAACGGACTTGAACTCGCAGGGAGACTCAGAATGTTCGACACGGATATATGTATTATTTTTATGTCAACAACAAGGGAATTTGTGTTCAAAACTTTTTCTGCCGAACCGAAAGGATATCTGTGCAAACCGTACAAATATCACGATTTTTCAGAAATTATGGACAGAACCATACGTTCATTTTCAAAAATTGACAAGACCATAAAAGTAAGTATTTCAAGGACAGAAACGGAAATATCCGCAAGCGATGTCTTTTCGATTCTTTCAAACAATCACATTTCCGAAATAAGAACCATTTCGGGAGAAACTTATAAAAGCAACAGTCTTTTCAAGGAATATGAAAAAATCCTGGCGGACGAACAGAATTTCCTTGTCTGCAACCGTGGAATAATTGTAAATATGAACTATGCCGTAATGGCAAAAGATGACAAGATAACAATGCAGGACGGCACTTCCTATCCCATAAGGCAGAGGGACAAAAAAGAAATAATATCAAAGTTTACAAAATACATTTCTGCGAGAATGAGGAGGAAACTTGAAATATGAATATGAATCTTGCAGTGAGGTATTTTCTTGATTTTTCAATAATAATACCTGCTGCCGTTATTGCAATTTTCCCCGTGTATCGTTCTCTGCGTGTAAAAAAGCCGTTCATGTTCGGTCTGCTTGCACTTCTTCTGACATCTGTTATTCTTGCGGGAACAGTTTCCTGCACACTTCTCGGAACAAGTTCAAACAGCACAATATTTCCGTCAATGATAATATTTTTCTTTGCCTATGATTTTTGTTTTGACCTTTCGTTTCAGAAAAAACTTTTTGCTTTCGTAAATGCGGTAAAGTTGATTGCTTTTGTGTGTACATACTGCACATTTCTGACAGCACCCTCCGAAATAGGCAATACAGAGAGAGTTTTTACGGCTGAATCGGGGCTTATACGCCTCGGTGCAGCTTTTTTGCTGATACTGGTATTTGCAAGGACTTTTGCGGTAAAATTTCCCTATCTTTTTGAAACGGAAAGCCTTGATTCCGCATGGAAAGTTCTGGTTGCCGCCTCATCTGTCACAACATTGGCTGTAATATGGATGAATCCCGTAAGCTATGAAAATGTAATGGTCGGCAGACTGCGGAAAATATGCCTTGTCGTACTTCTTTCAATACCCGTAATCATATGGTTTTTGTATCATATGTTTTGGTGGCTTGCAAGAAAAATTACCGAAACCGCAAAATTACAGAACAGTTATGACCTGCTCAAAATGGAGGAAAAACAATACAGGAAAACAAGAAAATATCTTCAAGAATCAAGGGAACAACGTCACGATTTCAGACAGCACATACTCGTAATAAATGAACTTCTTCAAAGCAGACAGACCGAAAAACTCAAAGAATATATCTCCCCGATAGTTACCGCCGTAAGCCGTAACAACAAGGAAATCTGCATAAATCAGGCTGTCGATGCAATTGCCTGCTATTATGACGATATGGCACAGCAACAGAATATTGAAATATCATGGTCTGTTGACCTGCCCGATGAAATCCCCGTAAAAGAAGCGGATATGTGCGGAATTATCGGAAATCTTGTCGAAAACGCAATACTCGCCGTAAGTAATCTTGAAGGCGACAACAGAATCATAAATGTCAGAATAGGTATGCTTTCTGAGGAAACGCTTGTTCTTTCTCTGTACAATCCTTATCAGGGAAATATCACAATCGGCAGCGATGGTCTGCCTGTCGTCAAAAAGGCAAATCACGGATTCGGTCTGAGGTCTGTGAAAAATACTGTCGAGAGTTATAACGGCTCTATGGAACTTGAAATAAATGACAATATTTTCAGTATAAATATTATCATGTACGGAGAAAAAAATTCTGTATAAAATAAGCCCCCGTCCGCAAGGCGGGGATTTTTTATTGCATTTAATGCCTTTTGCGGAAATAAAATTTATGCATTTTGTTCAGAATTTATGTATTTTGTCCACCGTTTATGCATTTTGTGGGTTGTAATTCACATAATTATTTAATATAATATTAACAGAATGTAAAAAATTAATGTAGAAGGTGGTATTATGAATAATGTTAAAAGATTTTTCTGTTCGGGAATAGGAATGATTTTAAGCCTTTCGCTTTTGCCTGTTCCTCTTGCTGACAGCCCTTCGGTTAATGCTGACGCTGAAAGCGGTATTGAAATCTATGTTTCCCCTGACGGAAACGACAGCGGAAACGGTTCAATTAATTCTCCGTTCAGGACGATTGAAAAAGCCCGTGACACGGTAAGAAATCTCAATGACGACATGAACGCCGATATTACGGTTTATCTGCGTGGCGGTGATTACCGCATAACTCAGCCGATTGTATTCGATACAAGGGATTCGGGAACAAACGGTCATACGATTTCGTATAAGGCTTATGACGGAGAAACCCCTGTTGTAAACGGCTCGGAAAAAGTAACAGGCTGGAAAAAATATAATGATAACCTCTACTGCGCCCCTCTTGACCGTGATATAAAACTCAGAAATCTCTATGTAAACGACAGGCGTGCAAATATGGGAAGCATAAGAGTTCAGTCAAAAGGCGGTTACGGCAAATATTCCGTGGAAAAGGGACAGGCTGACTGGGCATGGGATTCGGGTACAAAAGATGACGGTTCAGCCTACGGCGAAAACGATATTCCGAGAATCACTTCAAATTTTGATGACCTCGAAATAATCAACGGAACTACATGGAATGAAAATATAGTCTGCACCCGTGACGTAAAATACGAAAACGGTTCTGTTGTCCTGCTGTATCAGCAGCCATACGGAGCTATTGCACAAACTCCCGGCTGGAATGCGGGATTCTCAACGAGCGGTACACATACCATTTATAATGCTTTTTCGTTTGTAGATGAGGCGGGAGAGTTTTATTTTGACAAGACTGCAAAAGTTCTGTATTACTATCCGAGATACGGGGAGGATATGTCAACCGCCGATGTTGAAGCACCGATTGCCGAACAGCTTATAGTTATCAAAGGAAATTCAACTTCCGAACGTGTTGAAAATCTTTCTTTCAGCGGAATAACTTTCGCAAATACAGACTATCAGCTTACAGATGTTGACGGTTCACACGGAAAAACTACCTGTCAGGCGGCACAGACATATACAGCCTTTGCGGATTCAAACTGGCACAAATACAAATATGAAATGGTTGATACTCTGCCTGCTGCGGTTCATGTTTCCAATTCCGACAATATAAATTTTACGGGAAACGTCATAAAGCATACAGGTGCGGACGGAATTTCAATGGACAATGATGTTATAAATTCAAGCATTTCCGAAAATTATATAACAGATATAACATCAAGCGGAATAACCATAGGTCACCCGCAGCATATTTATATCGGCGATGCGTCATGGGACAATCACGAACGTTTTTCAAGAGAAGTTGAGGGTATCTGCAAAAATGACGTAATTTCCGAAAATATGCTCTATGATATAAGCGTTGTTCACGGTTTCGGAGGCTGTGCGGCTATAACCTGCTACTATACCGATACTGTAAAAGTTTTGTCGAATACAATCAAGAAAACGGCTTACAACGGCATACATATGGGCTGGGGCTGGTGTAATTTCAAGGACAGCACAACTTCAAAAGACAACATGATTTGCTATAACCGTGTAATTGACAGCCTTAACCGTCTGCACGACAGCGGCGGAATTTATACTATCGGTCAGATGCCCGGAACGGTAATCAATGAAAACTATGTTCAGGGTATTCCCGCAGCCGCACCCTATCAGCCCACTTACGGACTTCACAATGATGAGGGTACAGCCTACATAGAAGAAAATGACAACGTTCTTGAAATTGACCCTAATGTAACATATACCATAAACTGTGAGGAATTTGGCGACAAGCACCATTTAAGAATCAAGCGCACATATGCGACTGTAAACAAAATGGGCAAGAATCCTCCCGACAGTGATATTGATGAGCCTGTTGTTGTTTCGGACAACGTATGGAAACTTGAACAGTATAAAGTTTGCCTTAATTCAGGCGTTTCGGACGACAACAGAAATCTTGTTCCGAAAGATATAATTTCCGTGGCGGATTATGTATTCCCCGCAAGCTGTGAAACTTCATGTGGCAGCAAACTCCCCATACGCAAGGGTGACAGTACTGTCTGGATTGCACCCGACAATACAGATTCATTCAAGACAGGTGAATCAATGACAAGAGCCTCCGCAAATGCAACTGAGATAAAAACTCCCAAAAAAGAGGGTGAATATCGCATATATGTAACTGACGGAAACGGAAATATTTCAAAATCGTCACATATTCTGCGCCTGAGCGGTTTGGATTCTTCCTCCGAAATAACAGAAGCTGAGAATTACAGTGTTCAGAAAGGCATTAATGTTGAAAATTGCAGCGAGGGCGGAAAAGATGTCGCTTACATAGAAAACGGCGATTATATAGGCTTTAAAAATATTGACTTCAAAAACGGTGAGGCTGAATCAATTGATTTCAGAATGGGTTCAAACGGTGCGGCAGCTTCCATTGAAGTCCGTGTGGGCGCACCTGACGGCACTAAAATAGGCGAAATGTCCGTAGGCAGTACAGGCGGCTGGCAGAAATGGCAGACCATGAACTGCGAAATAAGCAAGGTAACGGGTATTCATGATGTTTACTTTGTATTCAAGGGCGGAGAGGGCTATCTCTTCAATGTGAACTGGTGGAGACTTAATCTCCCCGAAATTTCGGATAATGATTTTACCCTTGGCGATTTGAACGATGACGGAATTATTGATGTCTTTGACCATATTCTCATGAGGAAAGCACTGTCTGACGGAGATGCCGAAATTTTTGAATCCGCTGACATAAATGCAAACGGTGAAATTGACAAGGAAGATATTCAGTTACATTCCGACTATATTCTCGGAAAAATAAAAAAGTTTTAAATATTTAAATAAGAGGAAGATTTGCGCCTTGTGCTGAGAATGAACGCAGCAACAGCGAAGTGAATAAAAGCACAAGACTTAAAAGCGCAAATCTGACGATTTTAAATAAGAGGAGGTCATAAAATGAAACGCAGTTTGTCGCTTTTACTGTCGGGAATGATTTTAGCCCTGCCTGTAAGCGGTTCTGTAATTCCCGCAACTTCAAAAGCTGTAAGCTTTAACCATAACGAATGGACGGGCAAGGACGGCACTGAAAAAATATACGAAATAAACCGTATGCCCGCAACTGTAAACGCTGTACCTTATCAGGATACGGAATCCGCCGTAAATTCCGTCTGGGACTATAACGCAAGAGAAAATTCGGATTATCTGCAAATGCTCACAGGTAAAAATCAGGACTGGGAACTTACAGTTGTTCAGAATGACGAAAAAGCCGCAGCTTTCAGGTACGGCGGATTCATGAATCCCGATTACAAGGGTCAGCCCTATGATAACTGGAAAACAGTACAGCTCCCGAAAAGCTGGACCTGTCAGGGCTTTGACTTCTCAATTTACAGGAATGTAGCCGAACCGTGGCAGGACAAATATGACGGATATGTGCCTGTTCCCAATGCGCCCACCAATTACAATCCCGTAGGTCTTTACCGAAAGAAATTCACTCTTGACAGCTCAATGAAAAAGGGCGACAGGAGAATATATATTCAGTTTGACGGTGTTGAGTCCGCATATTATGTATATCTAAACGGAAAACAAGTAGGTTACAGCGAGGACACATTCAGTCCCCACAGATTTGACATAACAGATTATCTCACTGACGGCGAAAACACTCTTGCCGTTGAAGTGCATAAATTCTGTGACGGCACATGGTTTGAAGACCAGGATATGATTTATGACGGCGGTATATTCCGTGATGTAATGCTTGTAAGCACTCCTTCCGTTCAGATAAGCGACTACGCTGTTGTGACAGACCTTGATGATTATTATACAAATGCAGAACTTAAATTAAGTGTTGATGTAAGTAATTTTACTTCCTCCGGAAAAAGCAACTGGACTGTTCAGGCTGATGCCTATGACGAAAACGGAAAAAATATTCTCAGCGGTGTTTCCGCAAAAACAGGCAATATAGGCGGTAACTCCAAAGAAACCGTTGAACTTGAAACAAATGTAAAATCCCCGAAATTATGGTCTGCCGAAACTCCGAATATTTATGCCCTTGTTCTTACTCTCAAAGATGATAAGGGAAATGTTCAGGAGATAGTCTCGACACAGCTCGGATTCCGTGAAATAGGCTTTACTCGCACGGAAGTAGACTGGAACTGTAATGTTACAACGAAATCATGGCAGGCAATAACAATTAACGGAAAACGTCTGCTCCTCAAAGGTGTAAACCGCCACGATACCGACCCGTTCAACGGCAAAGCCGTTCCGCAGGAAACCATTGAGGAAGATGTAAGGCTTATGCAGAAAAATAATATCAATGCCATAAGAACTTCCCATTACAGCAACGATTCATATTTATACTGGCTCTGCAACAAGTACGGTATGTACTTAATGGGTGAAACAAATATGGAATCCCATGCACTCATGGACGACAAGAACAACGACAGCAAGGCACTTTTCCATGACCTCGGCATTGACAGGACGGAAACAGCTTACCAGCGTCTTAAAAACAATCCGTCAATTATAGCGTGGTCTATCGGAAATGAAATGGCTTACACGGGCGACCCCAATGCCGCAGGCGGACTTTTCAAGGATATGATATGGTATTTCAAAGACCATGACAAGACCCGCCCCGTACACAGTGAGGGTCAGGGCGATAAACTCGGCACGGATATGAACAGTAATATGTACCCCGGTTCGGACGTTATCGGCTATAACAGGGGTGACGGAAAAATCCCCTATGTTATGTGTGAATATGCTCATGCTATGGGTAATTCCGTAGGTGCGCTGAAAGAATACTGGGACGTTGTAAGAAGTTCCGACAGAATGTTGGGAGGTTTTATCTGGGATTGGGTTGACCAGTCAAGAGCCGTTCCGCTTGACAACGTAGGAGGCGGCTGGGATTATTATTCCGAGGATTACGCAAGAACCAACCTCTATCCCAATGAAATCAAAGGAAAATTCTACGGCTACGGCGGTGACTGGGGAGATTCTCCCAATGACAACAGTTTTTGTGAAAACGGTATAGTCAGCCCCGACAGAACCGAACAGCCCGAACTTGCGGAAGTAAAATTCCAGTATCAGAATTTCTGGTTTTCCGCAGATTCAAAGCAGATTGCAAACCATGAAGTATCCGTTTACAATGAAAATAATTTCCGTGATTTGAACGAATATACCGTAAAATGGGAACTTCTCAAAAACGGTATGGCAATAGACAGCGGAACTCTTAAAAATGCCTCTGCCGCCCCTCAGAAAACGACAACACTTTCCGTGCCGTTTGATATTCCCGCAAATAATCTTTCAGGCGATGAATTTTATCTGAATATATCCGTACTGACAAAGACTGCAACAGACCTTGTTCCCGCAGGTACGGAAGTATCATATGCACAGATACCCTTGCAGGCTGACGGCGGAACTTCCGTTAAAAACAACAACGGAAGCGGTGAAGTAAGCATTGTTGATACCCCTGATGTATATGTACCTATGGGAAAGGATTTCAATTTCGCAATTGACAAATCAACGGGCTTTATGAAAACTTATTCTTATAAGGGTGAGGAACTCATTGAAGAAGGTCCTTCTCCCAATTTTTGGAGAGGATATGTTGAAAACGACAACAACGGAGCAGGCTGGGCTAAGACTTTTGATAAGAACTGGGAAAAGGCTATGGACGGCGCAAAAGTTGAAAACATTGAAATTCTTGACGGCGAAAACGGAAGCAAAACTGTCATATCACATATAAATATGCCTGCTGTAAGCTCAAAGACAGACATAAGATATGACATATTCCCTGACGGAAAAGTTAAAATTAATTTCAGCTTTGACCCCACAAAATCAGGACTCGGAAATCTCCTGAGAGTAGGTTCAATTATGAAACTCCCTGAAGGTGCGGAAGATGTTACATGGTACGGCAACGGTCCTGTTGAAACTTTCAACGACAGAAAAACCAA
>JAFYFU010000032.1 GCA_017543595.1 Ruminococcus sp.
TTATTACATATCATTTCTGTTTTCAAGTGCCTTATAAAGCGTCACTTCATCGGCATATTCAAGCATTCCGCCCACGGGCAGTCCGAACGCAAGGCGTGAGACTTTCAGTCCGAGGGGTTTGAGAAGCCCTGCTATATACATTGCAGTTGCGTCCCCCTCAACGGTGGGATTTGTAGCCATTATTATTTCGCTGACACCGCCACGGTTTATTCTTGCGAGCAGTTCCTTTATTTTAAGGCTGTCGGGCATGATTCCGTCCATAGGTGAAATAAGTCCGTGAAGAACATGATAAACGCCTTTAAATTCCCTTGTTCTTTCAAAAGCCGAAACGTCTTTCGGGGATTCAACAACGCATATGACACTTGTGTCCCTGCTGCTGTCGTCACATATGGGGCATATTTCCCTTTCAGTGAGATTCTGACAGATTTTACAGCGGTGAACATTTCTTCTGGCATTTATGAGTGCCTTTGCGAAATCCTCAACGTCTGAATCCTCCATACCCATTACATGATATGCAAGACGCTGTGCGGACTTCATGCCTATTCCCGGAAGGGAGGCAAATTTTTCCGCAAGTATCACAAGAGGCAATGCATTATGGTCTGCCATTAAAACAGTCCCGGAAGGGAAACTCCGCCTGTTATTTTGCTCATTTCGCTTTCAGTTGTATTTTCGATATTGTTTACAGCCTCATTGACTGCGCTGATTATTAAATCCTGAAGCATTTCGATATCTTCGGGGTCAACAACTTCGGGTTTGAGTGTAAGAGATTTTATAGTTTTCTTACCTGTGAGAACTACCTCAACAGCACCGCCGCCTGCGGTTGCAGAGAAATCCCTTGCTTCAATATCGTCTTGAAGTTCGGTAATCTGGTCCTGCATTTTCTGAGCCTGTTTAATCATCTGGTTCATATTCTGTGCGCCGCCGCCATTGACGTTCTTAGGTATTCTTGCCTTCATGTTTAATTACTCCTTTGGGTTTATTATATATTATTATCAACAGCCGTTTCAATATTGCTGTTTTTAGCTTTGTTTATAAGTCTTTCGACCATGTTTTTCTGTTCGTCTATCGTAGTGGTACATCTTGCGACTATGCGGTATTTCTGACCGAGCATTTCATATATTATCCTGCTGAGTGATATTGCGCTTTCCCTGTCGGTTTTAAGCAAATCTATAAAGAATCTGTTCGGGGTAAAAATAACCATTACATTTCCCTTTGTCTTTGCATATGAGCCGTCAAGAGAGCCAGCCATAGCAGGTTTTGCGGGCATGAAACGCTTGAATATTTCCTCCCACTGGGGACAGGGCGTAAGTTCTTCTTCTTTGATGTTTCTGACATCTATTTTCACATTTGGTTCGGGCATATTCTCCGTAATGGGTGCGGAAGCTGTAAGCACCTCACGGTTAGTATTTTTTGCCGTCTGTTTAATTTTTTCCTCCAATGATTTTATTTTATCATAAATTTCAGAATTGTCAATACCCTGAGGGGAAATTTGTGGTATATTTCCGCAAAGTTTTATAAGCGACATCTCAAATTCAACACGCTTGTTGAGAACGTTCCTCATTCTTTCACGGCATTTCTGCAAGGAATCGAGTTTCTGCATTATGATTTCAAGGCTTAATTTTTCGGAGAGTTCCTTTAATTTCTGCAATTCATCGGGCATACATACTATGAGGCTTTCGGAGGTCTGCACCTTTATGAGCATGATATTTCTCATCTGCATGATAAGCTCCTCACAGAGCCTTGTAAGGTCTTTTGACATATCGTAGAGACTGCCTGTTATACTCAGAGCCTTTGCCGTGTCGGAATCTGCTATTGCAAAAAGCAAGTCATATAAATATTCCCTGCCTGCGATTCCTGCTGCATCTGATACGGTTTTTGAATCTATATTTTCCCCGTATACCGAACACTGGTCAAGCAGTGAAACAGCGTCACGCATACCGCCGTCAGCAAGTTTGGCTATCATGGACGCTCCGTCAGCCGTAAGGTTAAGATTTTCCTGTTCGGCGATATATTCAAGCCTTTTGGCTATATCTTCCTGTCTTATCCTGCGGAAATCATAACGCTGACATCTTGATGCAATAGTCGCAGGGACTTTGTGAATTTCTGTCGTTGCAAGTATGAATTTTACATATTCGGGCGGTTCTTCCATGATTTTCAGAAATGCGTTGAAAGCACTCGGAGAAAGCATATGAACCTCATCTATGATATAGACCTTGTATGCACATCTTTCAGGGGAATAAACCGCTCCGTCACGCAAATCACGGATATCATTGACACCGTTGTTTGAGGCTGCATCTATTTCGATAATATCCGTAAGAGAGCCGTTTTCAGCCTCACGGCATATTTCACATTCAAGGCAGGGGTTGCCGTCTTTCATGTTCGGGCAGTTTACAGCCTTTGCAAGTATTCTCGCACAGGTAGTTTTTCCAGTACCCCTTGACCCTGTAAACAAATAAGCATGGGCAGTCTTATTGCTTTTTATCTGGTTTTTGAGGGTATCTGTTATATGCTCCTGAGAAATTACATCATCAAAAGTAAGCGGTCGCCACTTACGATATAAAGCCTTATACACTTTAACCCTCCTTATTTTTATCGCTTACAGCATTTTTTATTTCCTTGTAATACTGTATGAATCCTATATTTATTCTGTTAAGCAGAGCCTTGCGGTAGAGTTTTTCAGCCTCGTCAAAATTATGGAGCATAAGATTTGCGATTGCTGCACCAGCCACGGCATCTGCGTAGTTTTCGTGTCTATCCATAGCCTCCTGATACCATTTAAGGGCATTTTCGGCATCGTCCTGCTTTATGTACATCTTGCCTATATCGGTTCTGACGTACTGATAAACAGGCGTTGACTGGTCGTACATAACATCATTGTAAAGGCTGAGGGCATTTTCGATATCGCCCATTGAGCCTGCACATCTCGCAGAAAGAAAATCTATAACTTTGTTTCTGAATCCGAAATTTTTGGAGGACTCGTAATATTTTGCGGCATTCGGGTAAAATCCCATTAAATCATAGCATCTTGCTATATAGAAATTCAGGACGGATTTTTCGCCCGTATCCATGTTTTCCTCAAATTCTTCCTCCATGTTTTTGAAACCGTTCAGGGCATAACTTACCCTGTGGGAGAACAGGAGTTCGATATTTTTCTTGAACATTCTGCATTTTCTGTTGAATCCGATAAAATTATCGCCTATTAATTCGGGGTCATACTTGTGAAAATTTTCATTTATCTTAAAAAGAAAAACAAATGCAACAGTTATGATATGGACGGTAAGCATGGCTATCACGGGTGTGAGGTCTTTCTCGCCGTCCCTGAAAAGAATGAGTATCAGATAGAAGATGTAAAAGACAATGACCGAAACGGAAGTTCCGAAAGCGAAAGCACCCGTAAAATTGTTAAGACATTTTCCCAAAATGCTTTTGAATTTTTTCATTCTTTACCCCCTCCTGTTACAAAAATTCGGAACATAGATGTGCAGGCTTGCTGCGGCACACAAAACAATCCGCTTAATGCTGCTCGGTCTCCCGCCTGACATGGTTCACGGGGTCTTGTTGCACAGGGCCCGCACATCTATATTCCGAAATTGATACCCAAACGGGTTCATAACATATATATTATACACTGTTTTTTATTGTTTGTCAAGTGTTTTCAATAAAAAAACTGCCGTAATTTTCATACGGCAGCTTTATATGATTTAATTATTCGTTAATCTTTGTAACAACGCCTGAACCAACTGTTCTGCCGCCCTCACGGATAGCAAAACGGAGTCCTTCTTCAATAGCGATGGGAGTGATAAGCTCAACGTCCATAGCTACGTTATCGCCGGGCATACACATTTCCTTGTCAGCGGGAAGTGTAACAACGCCTGTAACGTCTGTTGTTCTGAAGTAGAACTGAGGTCTGTAATTGTTGAAGAAAGGAGTATGACGACCGCCTTCTTCTTTCTTAAGAACGTAAACCTGACCGGCAAACTTTGTGTGGGGGTGAATTGAGCCGGGTTTACAAAGAACCTGTCCACGCTCAACCTGCTGTCTTGTGATACCACGGAGAAGCGCACCTACGTTATCACCTGCTTCACAGAAGTCAAGTGTCTTTCTGAACATTTCAAGACCTGTAACAACTGTGTTGAGTTTCTCGTCAGAAAGTCCAACGATTTCAACAGGCTCGTTTACATTAAGCTTTCCTCTTTCAACTCTGCCTGTAACAACAGTACCACGTCCGGAAATAGTCATAGTATCCTCGATAGGCATAAGGAAGGGCTTAGCGTCATCTCTCTCAGGGCTGGGGATATATTCGTCAACAGCGTTCATGAGTTCGATGATAGGTGCATATGCAGGGTCATTGAGGTCATCGGGAGCGTTAAGAGCTGCGAGAGCAGAACCCTTGATGATAGGTGTATCATCGCCGGGGAAGTCATAGCTTGAGAGAAGGTCACGAATATCCATCTCAACGAGTTCGAGGAGTTCTTCGTCATCAACCTGGTCAGCCTTGTTCATGAATACAACGATTGCAGGAACGCCAACCTGACGAGCGAGAAGGATATGCTCTCTTGTCTGAGCCATAGGACCATCAGAA
>JAFYFU010000033.1 GCA_017543595.1 Ruminococcus sp.
AATACAATCTTTGAAATTGATTCATAAATAAAAATATTTAATCATGGGAGACTTGGGAGGGTTTGACCCATTTTCAAACTCTTTTATAAATTTTTCTTTTTTTTTTTTAAAGGTTATAAATCAGCAAAAGTCTCCCAACCCTCCCAATTTAAAATCGTCAGATTTGCGCTTTCAGGCTTGTGCTTTCATTCACTGTTATTTAAAATCGTCAATTTTCGCCTTTAAAGGCTTGTGATTCCGTTCACTTCACTTCGTTCCGTTCACTCTCATCACAAGGGCGAAAATTTCCTCATGCTCCGCTCATTCTCAGCACAAGGCGCAAATCTTCCTCCCTATTTAAAATTTTAAAAAGCAGGTGATTGATATGAATGATTTTATAAAAGCTTTATGCGATACCGCAGAAAAGTATAAGGACTGCCCTGCCGTTGCAGACAAGAACGGCTCACGAATAACAAGCTATGCCGAGTTCTTCGGTATGTGCCTTAAAACGGCTTCATGGCTGAGAAATAAGAATCTGCCGACAAATTCTTTTATCCCCGTACTGCTTGATTCCTCAGCGGAATATGCGGCGGCTGTTGTCGGTATCTGGCTTTCGGGCTGTGCGGCTGTCCCCCTCGGAAAGAATTTTCCGCAGGAGAGAATAAACCTTATTTTGACCGACTGCAAAGCCCCACTTGTCATAGATGACAATAGCATGACGGAAATACTGAGCAACGATAATATTTCCGATTTTCAGATTTATGATTCGGGTCTGAATGACAATGCTCTGCTTGTCTATACATCGGGTTCAACGGGCAGACCAAAGGGCATACTGCATAATTTCGCAGGCATTTTATCTTCGAGATACAGCACGGACAGCAAGTATTTCAGCTATGGTCAGAATTTCGCTATGGGTGCGCCTTTCTATTTCATAGCCTCCCTGACGGTATTCAAGATACTTTCTTTCGGCGGCTGCGTTCATCTGCTCGATATTGCAACCATGAGAGATGTCAAAAAGCTTGAAAAATACTATGCGGAGAATGATATAACCGTAGGCTTTATTTCTCCCTCGGTTCTCAGTCTGTTCCACAGCCGTTCCGATAAGCTTAAAGCCATATTCACGGGAAGTGAAAAGCTTTCGGGTCAGCACGGCAAAGAAGGTTATGAACTTATAAATGCCTACGGCATGACCGAAACTCTCGGCACGGTATGTTCGTTCACAGTCGATAAAAAATATGAAAGCACTCCTGTCGGAACTCCTGCAAGGGGCATAGAATGGGCTATTTTTGATGATGATATGAACCCTGCGGAAGAAGGCGAACTCTGTCTGAAAGGCAGTTTTACCGCAGGATATTTCAATAACGCAGAGGCAACCCGAAAACTTTTCAGGGGCGGCTGGCTTCATACGGGCGATATTTTCAGACTTTCGGAAACGGGCGATTTGCTCTATGTACAGCGTAAGGACTGGCTTTTGAAAATAAATGGTCAGAGGGTTGAACCGAGCGAAATTGAATCCGTCCTCAGAAATATTGACGGAATAAGCAGTGCTGTCGTAAAAGGCTTGGAAATTAATAATTCTGTCGTTCTCTGTGCCTACTATACGGGAACGGAATTTTCTCCCGAAGCTCTCCGAGAAAAACTCTCCGAAAAGCTTACATCATATATGATGCCCTCATATTTTGTCCATATGGATAAATTCCCGATAAATCAGAACGGCAAAATCGACAGAAAAAATCTTCCTCTCCCGACAGCGGAACGCCCCGAATATGTCAAGCCCGAAACGGATATTCAAATTAAAATCTGTCAGGCTTTTGAAAAGGCTTTGGGAGTTGAAAAAATAGGTCTTGATGACGATTTCTTCAATCTTGGCGGCGACAGCATAAAAGTTATGAAACTTTGTGCAGAGTGCTTTGATATTTCAAGCAAGTTAGTATATTCCGAACGCACTCCGGGAAATATTGCATTAAAATGCGATGTTTCGGGTAAAAATAACGAAAAGCTTGAATCTTATCCGCTTTCTTCCTCGCAGACGGGAATATTTACCGAATGTATCGCCCGTCAGGGAGAAGCCGCATACAATAACCCGATATTATTTAAATTATCTGATAATATTGATATGAATAAGCTTTCCGTTGCCGTTGATGATTTGATAAAGGCTCACCCGTTCGTAAAAATGCGTATCGCTATGGACGAAAATAATGAACCCGTCCAGAAACGAAATGACGGCGAAGAATATATTCAGAATATTGAGAAAATTTCCGATTCAGAATTTGAACAGGTTAAAAATAATCTCATGCAGCCTTTTGACCTGCTTTCCGACAGGCTTTTCAGGATTCGCCTTTTTGAAACTGAAACCGCAAAATATATGTTCCTTGATTTCCACCACATTATTTTTGACGGTGCTTCAATGGCTGTCCTCATGTCAGACTTGGAAAATGCCTATAAGGGCGAAACTCTCGAAACAGAGAATTACAGCGGTTTTGACGTTGCACTCGATGAAAAGAATACTCCGCCCGAAATTTTTGAAAAGGCTGAGAAATGGTATCTCGACACATTCGGCGGAATTGAAACGGACAGTATGCCGATTCCCGACCGCAGAGACAGCGAAATAAGTTTTTCTTCCTGCGAACGTGTACTTTCTGCGGATTTGTCAGCCGTTGAGAATTTCTGCAAATCCCACGGCATTACCGAAAATGTCCTTGCAAATGCCGTATTCGGAATTTGTACTGCTCTTTATGCAGGAATGAACGAATCCCTTTTTGCGACTATTTACAACGGAAGAAGTTCAATGCGTACGGCACGCACCATAGGTATGCTTGTAAAAACTCTCCCTGTCTGTGCGAAATTTGAGAAAAATCAATCCGTATCGAATTATCTTTCGGGCATTAAAGAGCAGATTATAAACTGCATGAATTATGACATATATCCGTTCTCAAAACTCGCAGAAGAAACGGGGATAACTTCTTCACTTCTCTTTGCATATCAGGGCGACAGGCTGAATTTTGACACTTTTGCAGGCGGAGAAATAAAAAATATACCGCTTATGGAAAATGCAACGGGTGAGCAGTTTGCCGTTCAGATGTATAAAGACGGCTGTTATCGTCTGCGTGCCGAATACCGCAGTGATTTATATTCCGAGGAATTTGTTGAGATATTCCTGTCAGCCTACGAACAGGCTTTCAACAGTCTCATGTATGCGGAGAAAATATCAGATATATCCATTATAAGTGCGGAACAGACTGCTTTGCAGGACGAATGGAATAAAACCGAAACAGACTACGACAGGTCACAGACAGTAATATCACTTATTGAAAATGCTGTCGGAAAATATCCCGAAAATACTGCCGTAATCTATGAGGACACAAAAATAACCTACCGTGAACTTGACGAACTTTCCGATAAAATCGGCTTATATGCCGAAAACATTGGTCTTGGAAAAGGCAGTGTAGTTTCTGTATTGATTCCGAGGGGAATTTATCAGGCTGCCGCCTCAATAGGTGCATTAAAGGCAGGCTGTGCATATCAGCCCCTTGATGCGGGATATCCCCCCGAAAGACTTAATTTCATGCTGAAAGACGCAAATGCAGGGCTTTTAATCACTACCGAGGAACTGCGCCCGATTATCACCGAATATGACGGGGAAATATTATATTTGTCGCAGATTCCCAATCTCCCGAACGGCAAGCCCAAAGCAGAAATTTCTCCCGAAGATACATTTATTCTTCTCTATACGTCAGGTTCGACAGGTATCCCGAAAGGCGTAAAGCTCACGCACGGAAATCTTGTCTGCTTCATAGACTGGTATAATAAATACTATAAAGTCACCGAAAGCGATACAGTCGGACAATATGCGTCCTATGGCTTTGATGCCTGCATGATGGATATGTACCCTGCACTCACAGCAGGTGCATCGGTTTGCATTGTCCCCGAAGAAATGCGCCTTGACCTCGTTGAAATGGATAAATATTTTACAAAGAATCAAGTTTCGCTTGCATTTTTGACAACTCAGGTCGGCAGACAATTCGCAACAGAAACTAAAAATCCATATCTCAGGGCTGTCTCTGTCGGCGGAGAAAAACTCGCCTCAATGCAGCCGCCAAAAAATTTAACTATGTACAACGCTTACGGTCCTACGGAATGTACTATCTTTTCAACCTGCTACAAAATGACCGCAAAAGAGGATAATATCCCCATTGGAAAGCCTTTGTCGGATTTGAAATGCTATGTTGTCGATATGTTCGGACACCGTGCGCCTGTCGGTGCAGTCGGTGAACTGATAATCGCAGGTCCTCATGTCGGAGCAGGCTATCTCAACAGACCCGAAAAAACTGCCGAGGTATTTATAAATAATCCCTTTGACAGCGGAGAATATGAAAAGGCTTACCGTTCAGGCGATATAGTCAGATACAGAACTGACGGAGAAATAGAGTTTATAGGCAGACGTGACGGACAAGTAAAAGTCCACGGTTTCAGAATAGAACTTGACGAAGTTGAAGCCGTAATCCGTGAATACGAAAATATCCGTGATGTCGCTGTCGTTGCCCGTGACATGGGTGCGGAGGGTAAAGCCGTAGCCGCCTATATCGTCAGCGATGAGAAAATCAGCATTGACGGTCTGTCAAGATTTATCCTCGAAAGAAAACCGCCCTATATGCTCCCTTCATCAATTATGCAGATAGATGTTATACCGCTCAACAGAAACGGAAAAGTTGACCGCAGAAAACTCCCCGAACCCGTTATGGAAGTTCAGGAGGAAAAACATGAGGACAATGCCCTTGAAAAAGAGTTAAAAAATATAATCTCTCAGGTTATTTCAAATGACAAAGTTCCCGTGAACGTTCCCCTTGAATATGCGGGTCTTACATCAATCGGCACAATAAGACTTTCAACAGCGGTTTACAAGCGTTTCGGCATTAATATTCCCGTCAAGAATTTCAAGGGAATGACACTTCTTGACCTCGAAAACATGATTCTTGAAAACTGGCTCAACGGTGCGAATATCAGCGAAGAACAGGAAATTTCCGACAATAAGACTTCTCCTCTTTCACCTGCTCAGACGGGCGTTTATGTTGACTGCATGAAGAATCAGGAAAGCACTGCATATAATATCCCTGCAATAATGGAATTTACTTCCGACACTGATACGGAAAAGCTCGCAAATGCGGTAAAATCCGTTGTAAAGGCTCACCCGTCAATGGATATTCATTTTGAAATGTCCGAAAATGAAGTGATTGCAGTGAAAAACAACACGGAAAATATTGAAGTTCCCGTTCTTGAAATGACAGAAGAAGTATTTCTTAATTACCGTGACAAGCAGTCAGTTCCTTTCCGTCTTAACAAGGGCGCACTGTATCGCTTTGCCGTGGTAAAAACAGAAAAAGCCGTTTATCTTTTCATGGACGTTCACCACCTGATTTTTGACGGTTTTTCAATGAATTTGTTCATAAAGGAACTCGGAACGGTTCTTTCAGGCGGTAAGCCCGCAGGAGAAAAAAGTTATTTCGATTTCGTCCGTGAAAGCAAAATCATGCTCGAAAGAGATTCCGCCGAATATGACAGGTATTTCAGTGAGATTTTAGCGGATTTCGATTCCGCAACGGAACTCACCCCAGATTTGCCCGCAACAGACAAAAAAGGCAAAAAAGCCTATATTTACGGCAGTTTCAATCAGAACGGCACAGACAGGATATGCAAAAAATTAAAAGTAACAGAGGCAGGATTTTTCCTTGCCGCCCTTGATTATACGCTTGCAAGGCTGACAGCCTCTGAAAAAGTATATATTTCAACTATTTCAAGCGGTCGTTCGGATATTCGTTTTGCGGATACGTTCGGTATGTTTGTAAATACACTTCCGCTTTATGCAGCACTTGACAGCGGAAATATATACGATTTCGTGAAAAAAGTCACAAAGGGTCTTGACGATGCCGTTTCCCATGAAAATTATCCCTTTGCGGAACTTGCCGCAAAATGGGGCTGTTCCGTAAATATAATGTACGAATACCAGAGGGGAATAGTTGAGGATACAAATGTTCCGAATATGACAGGCATAAAGGGTCTTGAACCCGATACCGCTAAATTCCCCGTAACTTTGCGAATCGTTGACAAAAACGGCACAGGCGCAATAGAATGTGAATACAGCGACACGCTTTATTCGGAGAAATTTATTCGTGAGTTTGTCCGTTCATATGAGATAGTTATTGAAAAATTCCTCAGTGACGGAAAACTCAGGGAAGTTACACTTATAGATTCCGAAAGAGAAAAACAGCTTGAAATTTTCCGAAACGGTTCGGTAATGCCGCCCATTCCCGAAAATACTTTCTTCCAGACGGGTCTTGAAACAACAGCGGAAAAATATCCCGACAAAACTGCCCTCTATGCGGCTGACGGTGTATTTACTTTCCGTGAATTTGACCAAATGGCTAACCGTGCGGCTAATTATCTTTTAAGCCGTGCATCGGAAGGTGACAGGGTAGTTGTACTTCTTCCCCGTACATCAAAGACAATGTTTACCATATTCGGAATTTTAAAGGCAGGAATGGCATTTATTCCCTGTGACCCGAACTATCCCACAGACAGAATAAAACATATAATAGATGATTCAGATGCACCGCTTGTAATAACTACCGCTGACAAGGCGGAAGCCTACGGCAACAGGGCTGTTATAGTTGACGAACTTTTTGAAAACAACAATACGGCAAAGCCTGAAATTCATATCACGGGCGAAAACCTCGCATATCTGATTTATACGTCAGGTTCGACAGGCAAGCCCAAAGGCGTTATGATTCGTCACAGAAACGCAGTTGACTATTTCACAGACCACCCCGACAAGGTGCTTTGTCATGCAATGGTTACGGACGGAAGCGTTGTAAATTCTATCACTACACTTTCATTTGACGTTTCTATCAAGGAATACGGAAATGCATTTTTCAACGGTTTAGCTGTGGCTTTTGCAGGAGATGAGGAAATAAACAACGCTGACAAGCTTGCGAAATTCATGCGAAAATCAGGCGCAGATGTATTCATTTCCACACCGTCAAGACTTCTCACTCTCATGGAATCGCCCGCATTTGCGGAAAATATTGACAATTGCAGGGTAGCTGTCTGTGCAGGTGAAAAATATCCCGAAAAACTCATGAGTCTCATGCAGACTAAAAATTGCAGGCTGATAAATACTTACGGTCCTACGGAAATAACCGTTTCCTCAAACGAAAGCGAACTGACAAACGCAGACAAGGTAACTGTCGGCAGACCTATGCCGAATGTAGTTGAATATATAGTCGATTCGGACGGAAATGAACTTCCTGTAGGTGTAGTCGGAGAACTTTATATAGGCGGTCCGGGTGTCGGAGCAGGCTATAACAACCTTGACGAAATGACAGCCGAAAGATTTATCGAATACAAAGGCGGACGCATATATAAATCAGGAGATTTCGCACGCTGGGCAGATAACGGTGATGTTGAAATACTCGGCAGAAAAGACAATCAGATTAAACTCCGTGGACTTCGTATCGAACTTGATGAAGTAGATGCGGTTCTGTCGTCAATGAAAGGCATACTCCGTTCGGCAGTCAAAATAGAAAAAATAAACGGTATAGAGCATTTATGTGCATGGTTTACCGCTGACCACGCTGTTGATATAGGAAATCTCCGTGCAGAAATGGCTGA
The DNA here is from genome assembly GCA_017543595.1 of Ruminococcus sp. Taxonomy (GTDB): domain Bacteria; phylum Bacillota; class Clostridia; order Oscillospirales; family Ruminococcaceae; genus Ruminococcus. The sequence goes on from JAFYFU010000033.1 coordinate 7,645, forward strand.
GGTACTCACTCCCTATATGGTTCCCTCCGCTTTCATGCAGTTGAAAGAAATGCCTGTTACTCCAAACGGAAAACTTGATTTGAAGAATCTCCCGACACCTGAACTTTACAGGATAAAGGGCGGAAAAACGGCTGAAACACCCGTTGAAAAGGATTTCTGCGAAATCTTCTCGGAACTTCTCCATGCCGAAAATGTCAGCGTAAATGAGAACTTCTTTGATTTGGGCGGTACATCTCTGCTTGTTACAAATGTTGTCATTGAGGCAGGCAAGAGAGGATATAATATCGCATTTTCGGACGTTTTCGACAAACCGACCGCTGGTCAGCTTGCAAAATTAATAAACAGCAACAATGACAGCACAACATCGGAAAACTCAGACGATAATATTAAAAATTATGACTATACGGCAATAAACGAAATCCTGAAAGAGAATAACATAAATACTTTCAAGAACGGAAAATGCCGTGAAATCGGAAATGTACTCCTTACAGGCGCAACGGGCTATCTCGGTATTCACGTTCTGCATGAACTCATTGAAAATGAAAGCGGAAATATATACTGCTTACTGCGTGGCAAGGGTGAACTCACCGCCGAAGAAAGACTTATCAAAATGTGTTTCTATTATTTTGACAAGAACTATTCGGAACTTATCGGAAAACGTCTTTTCGTCACTGAGGGCGATGTAACCAATAAAAAATTATCGGAACTGTTCAGGGATAAAAAGATAGATACGGTAATAAACTGTGCCGCTGTCGTTAAACATTTCTCAAACAGCACGATAATAGAAGATGTAAATATCGGCGGTGCTGTAAACCTCATAGACATCTGCCTTGAACATAATGCAACAATGATACAGACTTCAACGATAAGTGTATGTTCTTCCGCTTACAAAGAAAACGTACCCGAAGGATTTATTCCGAGTGAACAGGATTTTTATTTCGGTCAGGATTTGAGCAATAAATATATCCATTCAAAATTCCTTGCCGAGAGAGCTGTTCTCGAAGCGGTTGCAAGCAAGGGGTTAAAGGCTAAGATTCTGCGTTTCGGAAATCTTGCGGCACGCTGTTCGGACGGTGAATTTCAGATAAACTTTTCTTCAAACTCATCAATGGGCAGACTCAGAGCATTTGCGATGCTTGGCTGTGCGTCATATGAACAGCTTGCAAATACAATGGAATTTTCGCCGATTGATGCAACTGCACAGGCTGTTATTTCGCTTTGCAGAACGCCTGACGGCTGCGTGCTGTTCCATGCGGTGAACAATCAGACTATAACATTCGGAGGCATATTCCGTGAACTTACCGCCTGCGGATACAAGGTAGACTATGTTGAATCGGAAGAATTTGCAAAAGCCTTTGCAGAGGCGCAGAATGACCCGATAAAGGCATCTGAACTTACTCCGATTATGGCATATGCAAAGACGGCAAACAAACACGAAATGGTAACATTCC
>JAFYFU010000034.1 GCA_017543595.1 Ruminococcus sp.
ATTTGACGGTTTTAAATCGGAGGAAAATTTGCGCCTTGCGCTGAGAATGAACGGAGCAAAGCGGAGTGAATGAAAGTGCAAGCCTTAAAAGTGCAAATTTGACGACTTTAAATAGGAGTGTATGTTAATGATTTTTATTACCGGGGATACTCACGGAAGTATTGATATAAGAAAACTGACATCTGAAAAATTTCCTGCCGGGAATAAGCTGACACGTTCGGATTATCTCATAATATGCGGTGATTTCGGTCTTTTGTGGGACGATTCAAATGAGGAGCATTATTGGCTTAAATGGCTCGACAGAAAGCCTTGGACTACTCTCTGGATTGACGGAAATCACGAAAATTATGATATGATTAAGGATTATCCGATTGAAGAATGGAACGGTGCGGAAGTTCAGAAAATAACAAATAATATAATTCATATCTGCCGTGGAAATGCTTTTCAGCTTGACGGGATAAACTTTTTCTTTTTCGGCGGTGCGGAAAGCCATGACAAGGAATACCGTGAACTCGGAAAATCCATATGGGAAGAAGAACTCCCAACGGAAGAAGAAATTCAGAAGGGCAGGGAAGTCCTCGAAAAAATAAATTACAAAACAGATATAGTTATAACCCACTCAATGCCCTCGGATATACAGAACGATATATTTTTCAATAAAAATTACAATATAAACATTCTCACGGATTTTTTTGAAGAAATTGACGGAAAGCTTGAATATAAAATGTGGTTTTCGGGGCATTATCATCTCTCAATGAAACATGACGATAAGCATTTTCTTATATTCAACAATATAGTAAAAGTCACGAAAGACGGCTTTGAAAGGGTATATCCGTCACCCGAAAAATCATCTTCATATGATGATTTGCCGTCCGAATTTTCAGTAAAATAATTTATTGGTTTTCGTCATACATTTTTCTTAATTTTTCAATGGCTTTTTTCTCAATTCTTGAAACATATGAACGGGATATATTTAATTTTTCGGCGGTTTCGTTCTGGGTGTGCGGAGTGCTGTTATATAATCCGTAGCGGTAGATTATTATTTCAAGTTCACGGGGGGAAAGGCATTTTTCAAGAAATTCATACAGACGGCGTGAACGTATGATAATATCAACCTGTTCGTGAATATCCGTTCCGTCATCTATCAAATCTATGAGAGTGAGAGTATTTCCGTCCTTGTCTGTTTCGACAGGTTCATTTATGTATATATCTCCTGCGGATTTTTTAGATGCACGGAAATCCATTAAAATTTCATTTTCTATGCATCTGCTTGCATAAGTCGCAAATTTTGCGCCTTTTGTGTAGTCGAAAGTTGATACAGCTTTTATAAGCCCGATTGTGCCGATTGAGATAAATTCGTCCTGTTCTTCGGCAGTTCGGGCATATTTTTTTACTATGTGGGCGACAAGCCTGAGATTGTGTTCTATGAGTAAATTTTTTGCTTTTTTGTCACCCTCGGACATTTTTCTGAAACAGTCAAGTTCTTCGCTTTTTGAAAGCGGTTTCGGAAATACTGTGGCATTGTCAACGTGCAGGGCAAAGAAAAAAAGATTTTTCAGAAGTTGAAACAGCATAAATATTCCTCCGTTCGTTTTTCTCAGAATATGCAGAACAGCTTGAACAATATAACAGGATTTTTTTGTTTATATAATTTATTTTATAAATTTACTTGATTTTTTTACTTCATTGTATTATAATCATGATGTACAGTGATTTTATAGGTGTTAGCAGCCGATAATTAATTTTACTGTTTTTGCTGTTCTCCTGTTAATTATACATTAATTCGAGGAGAAATATTTATTTATGAAATTTACTAAAATGCACGGCATTGGTAATGATTATATCTATGTGAACTGCTTTGAGGAAAATGTATCAAATCCCGAAAAGCTTTCCGTTGTCGTGAGTGATGTACGCAAGGGTATCGGTTCGGACGGTCTTGTTCTGATTATGCCGTCTGATAAAGCAGATTTCCGCATGAGAATTTTCAATGCTGACGGTTCGGAAGCCATGATGTGCGGAAATGCCACAAGATGTATCGGAAAATATGTTTACGAAAAAGGTCTTACCAATAAAACAGACGTAACTCTTGAAACAAATTCGGGTATAAAAATTTTAAAGCTTGAAGTATCGGACGGTAAGGTTAAAAGTATTACCGTTGATATGGGAAAAGCTGTCCTTGAACCGAAAAATATACCCGTAAAATCGGAACTCGACAGATTTATAAATCAGCCCGTTGAGGTCTGCGGAAAAACCTACAATATGACCTGCGTTTCAATGGGAAATCCCCATGCGGTTATATTTGTTGATGATGTTGATTCCCTTGACCTTGAAAGAACAGGTACTTTCTTTGAGAATCACGAAATATTCCCGAACCGTGTAAACACGGAATTTATTCAGGTTATTGACAGCCATACCCTGAAAATGCGTGTCTGGGAAAGAGGCAGCGGTGAAACTTTTGCCTGCGGTACGGGTGCGTGTGCAAGTACGGTTGCAGCCGTCCTTAACGGAATTTGTCCCCGTGATGAGAAAATTCTTATACATCTGCGTGGCGGCGATTTGACAATAACTTATCAATCCGATGAAACCGTTATAATGACGGGCGGTGCGGAATTTATCTGTGACGGAATTATTGAAGATGATTATATTAGAAAAATGGAGGAAAATCTGTGCTCTTGTACTGAAAGTGAACGGAATGAAATGAAGTGAACGAAAGTACAAGGCGATAAAAGCACAGATTTGACGATTTTAGATTAAGGAAAATCTGTGCTCTTGTACTGAAAGTGAACGGAATGAAATGAAGTGAACGAAAGTACAAGGCGATAAAAGCACAGATTTGACGATTTTAGATAGGAGTTTGAGTTATGCCGAGATTGAATGAAAATTTTCTCAAATTGGAGAAAAACTACCTTTTTATTAATATCGCAAAGAAAATAAACGCTTTCAAAGCAGAAAACCCCGATGCGGATATTATCCGTATGGGTATAGGAGATGTTACTCTCCCTATTGCACCTGTTGTCATTGAAGCCATGAAAAAAGGCTGTGACGAAATGGGCGTAAAAGAAACTTTCAAGGGCTATGAGGACAGCGGTGCGGGATATGATTTCCTTAAAAATGCCGTTTCAGAGTATTATAAGAAACTTGGTGCGGATATTTCCCCGAACGAAATAAGAATCAATGACGGTGCAAAGTCCGACTGCGGAAATATTGTTGATATTTTCGGAAATGACAATATCATACTTGTCACAGACCCCGCATATCCTGTTTATGTTGATTCAAACCTTATGAACGGCAGAAAAATAATCTATGCCGATTCCAATGAGGAAAACGGTTTTGCCGCTATGCCCGATTATTCCGTTCATGCGGATATAATTTATTTGTGTTCTCCGAATAATCCGACAGGTTCGGTTTACACAAAGAGTCAGCTTGAAACATGGATAGACTACGCAAAGAAAAACAATGCCGTAATCATCTATGATTCGGCATATGAGGCTTTCATAACAGACAAGGACATACCGAGGAGCATTTTCTGCATTGACGGTGCAAAGGAAACCTGTATAGAAATGTGTTCGCTTTCCAAGACGGCAGGCTTTACGGGCATGAGGTGCGGATATACTGTAATTCCCGATGCACTTAAAGTTAAAGCATCTGACGAAACGGAAGTTTCTGTTTCGCAGATATGGGGCAGACGACAGGGCAGTAAATTCAACGGTGTTTCATATCCTGTTCAGTGTGCTGCTGCTGCGGTGTTCACAGATGAGGGACAAAAGCAGATTCGTGAAAATATTGCCTATTATCAGGAAAATGCAAGAATTATATCAGATACAATGACAAAACTCGGAGTTAAATTCACAGGCGGAATAAATTCCCCGTATATATGGTTCAAGTGTCCGAATAATATGGGAAGCTGGGAATTTTTTGACCTTATGCTGAAAGAAATCGCAGTTGTCGGCACTCCCGGCGCAGGTTTCGGAAAGAACGGCGAGGGCTGGTTCAGACTTACGGCTTTCGGAGACAGGGACAGAACAATTGAAGCTATGCAGAGATTTGAAAAACTCGTTGAAAGCATATGATTCCTGCCTGATTTTTAAGAAAATCAGGACTTGACAGAAATTTGTTTTTATGTTATAATTTCAATGTGAGCGAACTATGCGGCAGCGGAAACGTTTTATAAGTTTATGAGGAAAGTCCGGGCATCACAGAGCAGGGTAACTGCTAACGGCAGCCGAGGGCGACCTTAGGGCAAGTGCAACAGAAATAAACTGCCGTCCTTGTGACGGTGATGGTGGAAAGGCGAGGTAAGAGCTCACCGGAGTACAGGAGACTGTGCTGCCATGTAAACCCTACCCGATGCAACGTCTATTGGTGATTTATATCTTAACGTCTGCTCGGCGGATATGAAGTAATGACGGCTTGAGCTTATCGGTGACGATAAGAGTAGATAAATTGCCGCACACGACAGAACCCGGCTTATCGGTCTGGTCAGAAAAGAGAGCTTCGGCTCTCTTTTTTATATCTTATCGCATAATAGCTTCGATGCAGTTCAGGCTGTGCCGGAGCTTTTTTTGTAATCAAAGTCCTGAATTATGTCAACTTCTGATGTGAATAGGGTTGACAGCAGAGCGCTGATGTGCTATAATACGATTGTCACCAAAAAATATAAAAGGAGTTGACTATTATCAAGACAAGAAATATTACTATGACTGCATTATTTGTAGCGCTCATATCAGCAGGTGCATATATACGAATACCTGTACCTGTGTGTCCGTTTACGCTGCAATTTTTGTTTACCACTCTTGCAGGGATAGTTCTCGGAAGGAAAAATGGTGCAATTGCGTCAAGTGTGTATGTATTACTCGGACTTGCAGGACTTCCTGTATTTACTGGCGGAGGAGGCATAGGCTATATTCTTCAGCCAACATTCGGTTATCTCATAGGATTTATACTTGGTTCATTTG
>JAFYFU010000035.1 GCA_017543595.1 Ruminococcus sp.
GTCTTGCACAGGGCAGAACCATAGAGGGAAAAGTCCTCTTTCTCGGAGGACCTCTGTTTTTCCTGAAAGGTCTGAGAAAAGCCTTTAAAGACACTCTCGGTCTTGATGACGAAAATGCAATATTTCCCGATGAAGCCCCTGTTTTTGTGGGGTACGGCTGTTCGCTCTATGCCTCGACTTTTGAGGATACTCTCACGGCGGAGGAAATTATTTCCAAGATAGATAACGCAAAAATTTCCGACAATATAGTAACGGGAGAACCTCTTTTCAAATCTCAGGCGGAATATGATGAATTTATCGCAAGACACAAGAAATTTGACCTCGGATATGCCGACATAAGAAAATACAAGGGCGATGCATACCTCGGAATAGATGCGGGTTCGACAACAACAAAGCTCGTCCTTATAACCGATGACGGCAGGATACTGTATCATCATTATTCTTCAAATCAGGGTCAGCCCCTTGACAAGATAGTCAGTCAGCTTAAAACAATTTACGGAATATTAAACCCCGATATAAATATAAAAGGCTCTGCCGTTACGGGCTACGGAGAGGATTTGATAAAATCCGCCCTTATGATTGACTACGGCATAGTTGAAACAGTTGCACATTTCAAGGCGGCAGCTTATTTCTGTCCCGATGTTGATTTCATAATAGACATAGGCGGTCAGGATATAAAATGTTTTAAGATAAAAAATAAAACAATTGACAGTATAATGCTCAATGAAGCCTGTTCTTCGGGCTGCGGTTCGTTTATTCAGACATTTGCTATGGCACTCGGCTATGATATTTCCGAATTTTCTCAGCTCGGACTTTTTGCAAAGCACCCCGTTGACCTCGGCTCACGCTGTACGGTATTCATGAACAGCTCTGTAAAGCAGGCTCAGAAAGACGGCGCAACAGTTGAGGATATTTCCGCAGGTCTTTCGTCATCTATAATAAAAAATGCGATATACAAAGTAATAAGGGCAAATTCCCCTGATGAACTCGGAAAAAACATAGTTGTTCAGGGCGGAACTTTCCTGAATGATGCTGTGTTGCGTTCCTTTGAAAAAGAAATGGGCAGGAACGTAATACGCCCCGCAATTTCGGGACTTATGGGAGCATTCGGCTGTGCCTTGTATGCAAAAGAACGCTCCGCAGGTTCTTCGACACTTATATCTCCGCAGGAACTTGAAAATTTCTCATATACTTCACGTTCGGCAAGGTGCGGAGGCTGTACCGCAAACTGTCAGTTAAATATTATAAATTTCGGCAAGGGCAGAAAATTCGTTTCGGGCAACAGGTGCGAAAAAGGCAGCGGACAGGCTAAAAAGAACAACATTCCCAATCTCTGCGAATATAAATACAACAGCATTATTTCCCTGAACACAACGAATCAGCCGAAAAGACCCCGTGCAAGGGTAGGGCTTCCGCTCGCTCTGAGTTTCTATGAACAGATGCCTTTCTGGAATACTCTTTTCAATGAATTGGGCTTTGAAACGGTATTTTCGGAGGAAAGTTCCCGTCAGATGTATTATCTCGGACAGCATACGATTCCTTCCGATACAGTCTGCTACCCTGCAAAATTAACTCACGGTCATATAGAAAATCTTCTTGACAAGGGTGTTGACTTTATATTCTATCCCTGCATGAGCTACAATGTTGATGAGGGACAAAGTGACAATCATTTCAACTGTCCCATTGTTGCATATTATCCCGAACTTCTTCTTGCGAACAATTCAAGGCTTAATGAGGATAATTTCATTCACCCCTATCTTGATTTAAACAACAAGAAAAATGTCATAAGGGTTCTGACAAATTCCCTTAAAAAATATAACATAAAGGGAAAAATCCCCGATGCGGTTCATTCGGCATATCAGGCTGTAAAAGCCTACCGCCGTGATGTTGCTGTGAAAGCCGTTGAAATTATCCGTCAGGCAAGGGCTGAAAAAAGAAAAATAATAGTCCTTGCAGGCAGACCCTACCACGCAGACAAGGAAATAAATCACGGCATACAGAAACTTATAACAAGCCTCGGAATGGCTGTTGTTACGGAGGACAGCATAGCTATGCTTGCAAGAACTCCCGAACTCAAAGTATTGAATCAGTGGACTTATCATGCAAGGCTTTACAGGGCGGCTGAATTTGTCGCTTCGCAATCGGATATGCAGCTTGTACAGCTTGTGTCTTTCGGCTGCGGAATAGATGCGATAACGTCCGATGAAGTGAGAAATATTCTCGAAAGCAGGGGAAAACTCTACACCCAGCTTAAAATAGACGAAATAAACAATCTCGGTGCGGCAAGAATAAGGCTCAGAAGTCTTGTTGCCGCTATGGAACAGAAATAAGGGGGATATTATGGCTGACTATGCAAAATTCACGGAAGATATGAAAAAAACTCACACTATACTTGTCCCCGATATGCTCCCCGTGCATTTTAAGCTTATCATAGCGATTTTCACGGCAGAGGGCTATAAAATGCACCTCCTGCGGAATGATTCAAGGAAAGTCGTTGACGAGGGACTTAAAAACGTTCACAATGATGCCTGCTATCCTGCACTTCTTGTAATAGGGCAGTTTATGGACGCACTCAACAGCGGAAAATTTGACCCCGACAAGACGGCACTTTTGATAACACAGACGGGCGGAGGCTGTCGTGCCTCAAATTATATATATCTTTTAAGAAAAGCCGTTGCAAGGAATTATCCGCAGATACCTGTTGTTTCGCTTAATTTCAGCGGTCTTGAAAAGGACAGTGCCTTTCGGATAACTCCGCTTATGTTTGTTAAAATGCTTTATGCGGTCGTTTACGGCGATTTGCTTATGAGTTGTTACAACAAATGCAGGGCGTATGAAATAAACAAGGGTGAATCAAAAAAAATATTAACCAAATGGCAGAACAGGATATGCAATATTTTCCGCAAGAAAAGCAATATGTACCTTAAACTTGAAAAGATTTCAACGGATATATTAAATGATTTTGCCAAAATTCCGCTTTCTGACGAGAAAAAAATAAGGGTCGGCATAGTAGGGGAGATATATGTAAAATATTCTCCGCTTGCTAACAATCACCTTGAAGATTTTCTGATTTCCGAGGGCTGTGAACCTGTCGTGCCTGCACTTCTTGAATTTGTCATGTACTGCGCTGTGGCTAATTTCAATAATGCTGATATTTATGACAATCACACGAAAAAATCTTATCTTAATTTTGCGGGATACAAGTTAATATATTCAATTCAGAAAAAAATAAGGAAAATAATGGAAAAACAGGGAAGTTTTGAGCCGTTCCACGATTTTGAGTATCTCAGACAGCTTGCGGACAAGTATATAAATCAGGGAGTTGTCATGGGAGAGGGCTGGCTTATTCCTGCGGAAATGGCTGCCCTTGCGAAATCAGGGGTTGATAATATAATCTGTACTCAGCCTTTCGGCTGTCTGCCGAATCACATAGTCGCAAAAGGTATGTCAAGGGCTATAAAACAGGATAATTCCGATGCAAATATAGTCGCAATAGACTATGACCCCGGTGCAACAAGGGTAAATCAGGAAAACAGGATAAAGCTTATGCTTGCAAATGCAAAAAAATAACAGGGGGCTTGGGGGATAGCCGCCCCCTTGACCTGAAAGTGAACGAAGCTATGCGGAGTGAACGAAAGGTCAAGCCTTTAAGGGCGGCTCCCCCATTCTAAAAAGGCACAATTTGACGATTTTAAATAAGGTGGGGAATTATGATAAAGAACAGAAAAGGCGAAATTATTGTCACAAACGAAAAACAGAACAAATTTCTTGAAAAGCTTTACTGTACGGTTGGAGGAAGAAAAGTTCTCAGATTCCTCACCCGTCCGTTTGTTTCGGAGTTTGTCGGTGTATTTATGGATTCGGGGCTTTCAGTGCCTCTGATAAAAAAATTTGTCAGAAGTTCGGGAATAGATACTTCACAGTATAATATGATAAAGTTCAGGTCTTACAATGATTTCTTTACAAGGACGATAAAGCCCGAAAAACGTCCGATAGACTACGACAGGAATCATCTGATAAGCCCGTGCGATTCAAAGCTTTCGGTTTACAAAATTAACAATGACAGTATATTCAGGATAAAAAATTCATATTACAGGATATCGGACCTTGTTAAAAATGAGTTTCTTGCAAGGAGATTCATGAACGGCTGGTGCATGATATTCCGCCTTGAAGTTGACGACTATCACCGTTACTGCTATATTGACGGCGGGGAAAAAACAGACAATTTCTTTATAAGGGGAGAACTTCACACTGTAAATCCCATAGCACTCAAAAAATATAACATATACAAGAGAAATTCCCGTGAATATACACTTATGCACACGGATAATTTCGGAGATGTCGTTCAGGTTGAAGTCGGTGCTATGATGGTTGGAAGAATATGCAATCACCACAAGGAATACAATTTCGTCAGGGGAGAAGAAAAAGGTATGTTCCAGTTCGGCGGTTCTACGATAGTTATGCTTTTTGAGAAGGGAAGCGTTATACCCGACAGGGATATACTTGAAAATACCTCAGCAGGATACGAAACAGTCGTGAAATACGGTGAAAAAATAGGTGTAAAGGGTTGATATGGCAGGTTTTTCCGAACTTATAAAAAATTACGAAAAGACAAGGGACTATATAAGGGATTTTTTTATTTTCGGTTTTAAGGTCAGAAATGAATATGATACGAAAAGCTCCCGTACATATGATGACGAAAAACGCAGGATAGAGAGCTGGCTCGGCGAATACATGACCTTTGAACGCTCCGCAAAGGGTCAGCATACTGCCATAACCGCAGACAGCGGTCATATAGCCGAAAATCCCCTGTATCAGGCTTTTCGTTCGAGAAGTTTCACGGACAACGACATAAAGCTTAATTTTATGATAACGGATATTCTGTTCGGAGCAGGCGAGCTGACGTTAAGGCAGATAGTTGACGGAATAAATGAAAGATTTAACGAAACTTTTGAGGAACAGACTGTCAGGAATAAATTAAAAGAATATGTCGGCGAGGGGATAATAATTGCCGGAAAAAGCGGAAAAACCGCATATTTCAGGCTTTCGCCCGATAATGTCGGGGATTTTCTCAGCGAATACAAGGGGCTTTCCGATACTGTTAAATTTTTTTCCGAAAATGACGAATTCAGCGTCATAGGGAACAGTATCCTCAAATCTGCCGATATGAAAAATGATATTTTTCTGATGAAACATTATTTCATAGTCCACACTCTCGAAGATATTCTGCTTTACGATATAATCAGGGCAATAAAAGAAAAGAGATATATAACTCTTGTTTCTTTCAGCAGGAAAAACAAGAACAAATTCTTTGAGAACAAATTGATTCCCATGCAGATATTTGTATCTGTGCGGACGGGCAGGAGATATCTTGCGGGATTCCACACGGAACATAAATTTTTTACCTCATACCGCCTTGATTTGATAAAAAATATAAGTTTATGTTCTGTCTGTAACGAATACGACAGCATTAAACAAACTTTTGACAGAAAGAAAAAATTCTGCTACGGTGTTTCTTTTGCACATTCAAAGGAATTTAGGGAAAATATCCCCATGAAAATAGTTTTCCGCATAGAGGAAAACGAAAAATATGTTCTTGACCGCCTCAACCGTGAGAAAAGATGCGGTACTGTCGAAAAATGCGGAAATAATCTGTATTCCGTGACTTTCAGGATTTTTGACCCCAATGAGGCTATGCACTGGCTTAAAAGTTTTTTCGGGCATATAGTTTCAATTGAGGGGACAAGCGATGAAGTAAAAAACAGGTTCTATCGGGATATACAGGATATGTACGCACTTTACGGAGGTTATGACGATGACGGTATTCAGTGAGATATACGGGACATATTTCCGCATAACCGCAAAGATACTTGAAAAAAATATAATCAATGAAAAGGAAATAAGGGATATAATCCTTGAAAACGGTTTCCGTGACACGATTTTATTCCTTGAAAAGAAATTGATTCCGCAGAAAAACGGAGACTGGGGATTCCTGAAAAAAATCGGGAACGAAAAATTTCAGCGAAAAACGAAAAATCCGCCTGTTAAAATACTTACAAAATTACAGAAAAGCTGGCTGAAAGCAAAGCTTTCCGACCCGAAAATAAGGCTTTTCCTTGACGATGAAACGATATTCCGCCTGAATGACAGGCTTGCGGACGTTTCACCGCTTTACAGCAGGGAAAATTTTCTTTTCACCGATATGTACAATGACGGGGATAATTTCGGTGATGAAAAATACAGGGAAAATTTCAGGAAAATTTTATCAGCCGTAAAAAATCACGAATTTACGGATATATGCTTTGTATCGGGAAAAGGCACAAAAATAAAGAACAGATTCCTCCCCCTGAAACTTGAATACTCACGGAAGAACAACAAATTCCGTGTGTATTGTTATGCCCTGAAAAACGGCGAAATTTCGGACAGCGGAATAATTGGCATGGGGAAAATTCAAACTGTTTCAAATACAGGGATAATTTATGATAAAAGAATTGACATGAAAGAGTATTTTCTCAGCAGGAGATGCAGAGAACCTGTTACTGTCTGCGTGACCCCTCAGAGAAACGGTGTTGAAAGATTTCTCACGGAATTTTCCTCCTATGAGAAAAATACTGCCCCTGACCCCGAAACGGGAGGCTGTATAGTTAAAATATATTACGACAGACAGGACGAAAATGAACTCCTTGTTCAGCTTCTCGGTTTCGGACCTGTAATAGAAATAGTATCTCCGCCCTATTTCAGACAGCTTGCGGCAGACAAAGTTAAAAAACAATACAATATGATAAAAGATATATCGGGAGTGTAGAACTTGTTTCTTGATAACCTTATTTTCAGCCTTAATGCGACTTTGCCCGTGTTTATCATGATGATATTCGGTAAGGCAGCCTTTTCACTGGGACTTCTTGACGACCACACAACAGCAAAAATAAATAAATTTAACTTTAAGACAACTCTCCCCGCACTTCTTTTTGCGGACTTGTCAAAAGCTGATTTCCGTTCGGTATGGGATACAAAATTTGTGCTTTTCTGTGTTTTTGCAACGCTTTTAAGCGTGGGAATTGCCGTTTTGTATTCTCTCATGCACAAGGACAAATCCGAAAGAGGCGAGATAATACAGGCGGCTTACAGGAGCAGTGCCGCAGTCCTCGGCATAGCTTTTGTAAAAAATATTTACGGTGAGGCTGCAATGGCGGCTCTCATGATAATAGGTACTGTTCCGCTTTATAATATAGCGGCGGTTGTGATTCTTTCTCTGACATCGCCCGAAAAGGACAAAAACAAGGGAAAATCCCTGTTAATAACGACTTTGAAGGGAATCGTCACAAACCCCATAATAATAGGAATAATTGTCGGAATACTCTGGTCTTTGCTTAAAATTCCCCAGCCGTTCATATTTGAGAAGTCTGTAAAATATCTTTCTAATATGGCGACACCGCTTTCACTTATTGCTCTGGGAGCATCTTTCAAAATAAGCGATGCAAAGGGAAAACTCCCCATTACGCTTGGAACAGCTTTTATAAAGCTTGTGCTTTTGTGCGGAATATTCCTGCCTTTGGCGGTTCATGTCGGTTTCAGGGGAGAAAAACTCATAGCGATTCTTGTAATGCTCGGAAGTGCGACAACGGGGAGTTGTTTTGTAATGGCAAAAAATTTCGGTCACAAGGGAACAATTACGGCATTTTCGGTAATGCTTACAACGCTTTTAAGCTCTGTGACGCTTACCGTATGGCTGTTTATACTTAAAACAGTTAATTATATATAAAGCTTTCAACAGACTGTTAGTTTAGCTGTTGAAAACTTGTTTTCCGAAAAAGTTTTCAACAATCAATAAATCTTAATTTATTATTTAGAATGGGGGAGCCGCCCTGATATCTTCTATTTAAAGCCTTATTTAAAATAATATCTTAATCAGGCATATTCTTAATTTATTATTTAGAATGGGGGGCAAATTGCGCCTTTCGGGGCTTGACACATTCACTCAAAAATCAAAGATTTTTTCGTTCATTGTGTCAAGGGCGCAATTTTCCCCCCAAGCCCCCCTTTTTTATTCTACTCAAACTTTATTATAATTCCGAATTAAATTAAGATTTTTCTGAGAAATAAAAATAGTTTTTGTTTTTTTTTCAAACATCTTGCAATTTCGACAGATTTGTGTTATGATATATAATTAAGAAGTTGTGCGTATGTGCATGACAAATAATTTAACGTAAATTTATTTTA
>JAFYFU010000036.1 GCA_017543595.1 Ruminococcus sp.
CATAGAAAGCCTCTTTGCCTATTTTTGTCACGCTGTCAGGGATTGTTATTGATTCAAGGTTTTCGCAATCATAGAAAGCACATTCGCCTATTTCTGTCACGCTGTTGCTTATTATCACTAATTCAAGGCTTGTGCAATACTGGAAAACCTCATCGCCTATTTCTGTCACGCTGTCGGAAATTGTTATTGATTCAAGGCTTGTGCAATCATAGAAAGCCCCTTTGCCTATTTTTGCCACACTGTCGGGGATTGTTATTGATTCAAGGCTTTCGCAGTCATAGAAAGCCCCTTTGCCTATTTTTGTCACGTTGTCGGGGATTATGTATTCTTTTCTTTCATTTCCAATAGGATATTGTATCAAAGTTGTTTTATCTTTGCTGAACAATATTCCATCTTCGCTTGCAAAATTTTGATTGTTTTCTGAAACATCTATTGATTCAAGGTTTTTGCAATTATTTAAAGCATACTCGCCTATTTCCGTCACGCTGTCGGGGATTGTTACTGCTTTAAGGCTTGTGCAACCACTGAAAGCCTTCCAACCTATTTCCGTCACGCTGTTGGGGGTTATGTATTTTTTTCTTTCATTTCCAATAGGATATTGTATCAAAGTTGTTTTATCTTTGCTGAACAATACTCCTTTTTCGCTTGCATAATTCTGATTGTTTTCTGAAACTGCAATTGATTTAAGGCTTGTGCAATCGTAGAAAGCCCTATCGCTTATTTTCGTCACGCTGTCGGAGATTGTTACTGATTCAAGGCTTCTGCACCAACTGAAAGCCCTACCGTCTATTTCCGTCACGCTGTCGGGGATAACAACATCTTTTTCTGAACCCCTATATTTTTTCAGAACACCGTTTTCAATTTCAAAGCTCATAATTTTTACCTCCTGTTTATATTTCATCTTTTTTGAGTATAAGTTTTATCGCCCACGGCGGGACTTCATAGTTGTTCCATTCTTCCTCAATGAAAACAAAAGCCGTTTCGTAGGGCGGTTTTCTGTTTGGAAAATCTCCGTATCCGTCCGTGAAATAGATAAGCCCTTTCAGATTTGTAAATTCTTTTTCCGAAATAAGCCTGTCCACAAGCGAGAATACGGGGCGGAAATCTGTACCGCCAAGACCTTTTATCTGCATATTTTGCAGATAATTTTTAAATTCTTCCTGTGAAGTTATTGTTATATGCTCCTGAATTTCCGCATCACATTGTATGATATGGATATTTATTTTTGAAAAAAAGCTTTCTGTCTGCATCATTATGTTATATGTTTTTTGCAGAAATGTCTGCACAAGTTCTCCCGAAACAGAGCCTGATGTGTCAATTGCGATTATAAATTCCCTTATTCTTTTTACTTCCTTGTATTCAAGCGGTTCAATAAGGGGCATATTTTTATAGAGTTTCAGACCGTATGTGTAAAATATATAATCAAATTCGTCATCGTTTACCTGCATTGCCTCACCCATTACGGCAAATTTTTTAAGAAATGCCGAATAGTCATATTTTTCACGGTTAATTTCACGGAGTCCCTGCAAAAATCCGCCTGCCGAATCGCCCTGCTCCCTTGAAAAAGTTTCCATGTCAACTTGTATGCGTTCGGAAATATCTTTCCAGTCCTCTTCCGAACCGACAGACGGCATACCGTTTGAATTATTATCCTGACTGTTGTCAGTGTCTTGATTTTCGTTGTTTTGATTATCATTGTTTTGATTGTCGTTGTTCTGGCTGTCATTGCCTTGATTTTTGTTGTTATTTCCGATACCTGAATTTGATTTTTCATCATCGGACATATACCACAAACTATGGTCGTCAAATGAGAAAAGCCTTTCAAGCGTTTCAATTCTGCTGATACTTACCGAATTTTCCTTAAAATATTTATACAATTTCTCGGCGGTAACAGTGTTCAATTTAAAACTTGAAATCTCTGCGTTACGCTTGTCGGAGCTGGCTGTTTCAGCAGACTTTACATTCAGTTCATTTATAACGTTTTCGACAGCAATATCACAAGCCAGATTCCACAGCCTGCGGTCAATATCCGTGCCTACAAAATTATGCCTGAAAATGCAGTGCAACAGCGTATGCAGATAGTCATGCACAGTGTTTTTCTCGTCTGCGGTATAACGTTTCAGGAGGTATTTTGGATTGCAGACGAGAAACCTGCCGTCCGTCCCGAAAAAAATTTTTTCGTTCGGGACAAATTCAAGACGGCTGAGGGCAACATCAAGAAAACGCAGGCTTACAAGCAGGGTATTGCGTGAAAAACGCAGCACCTTGCCCGAAAGTTTTACAATTTTTTCCCTGTTATTCATAATTCAAAATCCTTTAAGGGGTCATCATAGCCTATGTTGTCGTGCTTGTAGTTCATGAGGATAACCTGAATTTCCGTCTGCCTTTCCTTATTGGCATGGTCAATAAGTTCATCAATGTTGTCTTTGCTGAGAAAATCCCCTGTTTTGGATATGTGATATATAAATTCCACGTTTCCGTCAGAAATTATATCTTCTAACATCTGATTGATTTCATCAGTCATATCGGCAAGAAGTTCTTCTGCTCTTGCTTTTTTATCTCCGCCGTTAAGATAATGAACAGACCAATATGCAACAAAGAGTTCATCATGAACTTCTTGATTTTCTTCAACATAAACAATTTTGTGACCATGTAATATGTCGTCTAAATCAGATCTCAAACAGTAAAGCTCATCGCTACCATCATAATCCAGAAATCTTTCTGGCACATCCAAATCATAACCACTTAAAGATACTTTAATTTTTATGTTTTTAAGTTTGCTGCTGCAAAGCAGTATGTCACTTATACTCCAGCAATCCTCAAAAGCCTTCCAACCTATTTCCGTCACGCTGTCGGGGATTGTTATTGATTCAAGGCTTTTGCA
The DNA here is from genome assembly GCA_017543595.1 of Ruminococcus sp. Taxonomy (GTDB): domain Bacteria; phylum Bacillota; class Clostridia; order Oscillospirales; family Ruminococcaceae; genus Ruminococcus. The sequence continues at coordinate 2,885 of JAFYFU010000036.1, forward strand.
ACCATTAAAAGCATAACCACCTATTGTCGTCACGCTGTTGCCTATTGTTAATGATTCAAGATTTGTGCAATCCTTGAAAGCACTACTGCCTATTTCCGTCACGCTGTTGCCTATTGTTAATGATTCAAGATTTGTGCAATCCTCGAAAGCTCTACTGTCTATTTCCGCCACGCTGTCAGGAATTAAGTATTCTTTTCTTTCATTTGCAATAGGATATTGTATCAAATTTGTTTTATCTTTGCTGAACAATACTCCATCTTCGCTTGCATAATGCTGATTGTTTTCTGAAACCTCTATTGATTCAAGGCTTTTGCAATAATTGAAAGCATATACACCTATTTTCGTCACGCTGTCGGGGATAACAACATATTTTTCTGAACCCTTGTATTCTTCCAGAACACCGTTTTCAATTTTAAAGCTCATAATTTTTACCTCCATAAATTTAATATATTGTTATTATATCATATTTTACAAAAGATGTCAAGAACTTTCGTTCTTTTTAGGAAATATTTTCCGTGATTTCAATTGAAAAATCCTGTATCGGGGCTGTCGGGCAGTCCGACAACAGATGCCCTGTCAAGGAAACAGTTAAATCTTTCACATGATGTTTCAGGCAGTAATGTGCAGTCGTGACAAGCTGAATAATTCAGGTTTTTATATCCCTGTTTCATTGATGATATGCATAATGGGTCACCGCTGCACCAGCCCGCACGTTCAAGCATACTGTCCATAATTTTTTCAAACACATCTTCATTGTCAGCGATAGTTATAAGTCCGCCAAGACTGCTGTCGCTGTCGGGCGATGAAACATAAATCAGTACACCGCACATTTTTACTTCATTTTTTTCATCATCTGTTTCGCTGTATATTTTTTCTCTTATTGAAGCGGCACTGTAACCGCATATATTGGAAATTTCACGGATAAACAAATGTGCAAAAGTATGAAGCAGTACATAAACCTCCGAAAAAGAATCAAAAGTAAATTTATTGTCCGTAATTGCTTTTTTCATTAAATTGTATCTGGAAGAATTTAAATTTCTCCACTGTTTTATTTTTTCCGTACTGAAACGAATAAATATTCCCTCTCCCGTCAGTTCAACAGCAGGAAGCCAAGGCTTAGGATATCTCAAAACAGGAACTTTATTTGCTTCGTTGCGTGTAATTCTTGTAAAGCCTGTAAAAGCCTGTGTTATTGTAAGCCTGTCAACTACCGCTATCTGCTCAAAAAACGACTTGTATTTGTCCGGAATAACTGCTGAATATGATGAAAAATTGTCCTGATTCTCATTTTCACTCCTTGAAAGAATATCATATTCATCTCTGTATACGGACAGTTCGGAGCGGTTATTTTTATGTTCTTCGGAAGTTTTCACAACATTCCATGAACGCATAATTTCATCATCGTTTATATTTGTATCGTTAATAATTTTTCGTATTGCATATACAATTTTTTTCTCGTCAATTTCTTTTAGCAGACTGTAATTATTTTTTATGCAGCTTACAGCTTTCCTGCTCCACGGAGGTATAAGAAGTGCAGATTTTGTTATCGGAAAATATACACCTGATGCAGAACGCAGTCTCGCACGCATTTTATCATAACAGATATAATCCTTATTTGGGAACGGGTCTTTAAAATGAGGGTGCTTGCAGGTACATTTAAACCCTGAAAGAGCATTTTCAGAGAATACCTGAACCATACTTCTTGTGGTTTTACATTCTGTACATTCAAGCCTCAGACTGTCAATATCTGTTCTGTTATAAATATTTATCATCTTTATTCTCGGTGATTTGACCCCCGATGTGCAGGGCTGTCCGCCGTGAACCCACCAATCATACGGAAAGTCGTCCATATGCCCGTGTGTACAAACAACTATAAAACGTGATGCATTTAGATTATTTTTACATTTCGGACATTTATGCCGTTCTCTGATGTTAAGTTCTGCGAAGTCATAGATATTTCCGCATCCGGAACAATGCAGCTTTTCAGGGAAAACGTAGGACAGTATATTTTTACCCTGTGAAAAACTGTTTGTGCTTTGAGTTGTTCTCGGCATAAGAAAATATTCTGCACCTGTTATCACCGAAAGATTTTCATTGAATAATTTTCGGTTTTCCACTTCTTCGCTGTCATTAGGGTTATAATCCCAGTCATCGGCTGAGGCTATGACAACAGTATCGTTTTTGAAGTCAACGATTGAACCGATACCGAAAGTTGTAATTAACTGCGTTTTTCTTATATCTCCGACAGAAATTTTTTCATTTGAAAATTTTGATATGCTGTCAGAATTTGCTTTTTTTCTGAAATTCGGTTTTGGCATAAAACCACCCCTATCTCTTTGTAAAGTAAATGTTTGCGGAAGATTCAACATTCCTTACAGAATTAAGTATTGACGGAATATCCGAATTATTCTGATTATCGGCACTTCGGAACAATGCAACGTCTTCATTGTGATAATCGGAGAACACAAGCTTGTTCGGCAGTCTTTCTGCCAGTTCTTCCCAGCAGTCAAGGTAGTAATCAAGCCATTCCTCTGCATAATCCCTGATTCTCGGCTCAATTTCCCCGACACGCCTTAGAATATTCTGTTTTATTCGTTCAATATCAATATCATCTCTTTCAAATTTGCAGGCACTTTCATTCGGATTATACTTTGGCAAAGTATGCCTGATGACCGCCATCATTGCACAATGCAGGGCTTTCTCAACAGCACGGGGAGAGTATGATGTAACACTTGTCGCCTCCACATATTTGTAAAATGTGCTGTGATAATATCCAAACTGTTCATAGTAGGATTTATCCCTTGACCGCATATTGTTATAAAGAGATATAACAAGTCCTGGATTCGTTCTTCCCACACGGCTCGTTGCCTGTATGTATTCCGAATTGGATTTGGGCTGACCATATACGCACATAACCCCTAATCTGTCGATATCTATACCAACAGACAGCATATTTGATGCCATAATATAATCATAACATTCATCGCTTGTATATCTTTTTGAAAGTCTTTCAAGCACAGCTTTTATTTCTTTTGCGGAGTTACGGCTTGTCAGTTCGTTGCTTTTAAAATATGACGGAATATCGGCATTAACATAACCTGCTTTCATTCCGGCATTTTCAGCTTCCCTGCTGAATTTGTAAGATATAAGATATTTAATTTCTGCCGAGATACGGTCTGATATTATTATAGAATTTGAGCCGAGTTCTTTAAGGGAATTAAAATACCCCACACAAGTATAAAACTGGTCTATAACTTCTGTGGGCTTTCCCTGAAACCTGTAAAGATGTTTCATAAAGGTCAGTAATGCAAATATTTTAATCAGCATCTCAGAAGTTCCCGAACCAATGGAACATACACCGACATATGTCCTTGCGGGGCGTTTGTCCTCATCTGCCTTTACCGCAAAGAATGAATCAGTATACTGTAATCCGTTGGGAGGAAACTGTATCATTTCCCTGTTGTAAAGTATTTTAATTTGACTGCCCGCATTTTTTACAGTAGCCGTAGAGGCTATAATCTTAGGCGTTTTTCCGTAGTGTCTGCATATCTCCTCAATTGCAGTTTCATAAATTCCCGTGATTGAGCCGAGCGGACCGGATATAAGGTGCAGTTCGTCCTGTATAATCAATTCAGGCGGCTGACAGCCGTTTGCTCCGAGAAGATTCCCGGCATTTTCTTCCCATGTTATTCTTGCAAATTTGTCAACCGTACTGAGAATAAAAGTTGGTGCAGTGCGGTAAATATCATCATCTATCACATATATCGGCAAATGACTGTGAAATTCGCAGTCAGGATTATTACAGCATGAAATATTCATCTTTTCACCTGAAATGTCATAACCGCCAATTCCGATTTCTGCACCGCACCACGGGCATTTTGTAATCTGCATCGGATTCGCCTCATATATTACTGCGTTTGTATCTTCCTGTATTTTTTTCAGTGTTTCACGGGCATCTTTTATATGATTCGGTGTCATTCCCGAACCTATCCACAAACCTATGGAAATTTCACTTCCGGGTATATTATATTTTTTACGCATATATTCGCAGGCACAAACAAGAGCAGTTGCCCTTTCAAACTGTTGGAGAGTCAAAAGTCTTAAAGTATATCTCATGATTATGGTAACGCCGTTTATATCCTGTCCGTTTCCATTAAATCTTCTGAAA
>JAFYFU010000037.1 GCA_017543595.1 Ruminococcus sp.
CGCAGGAAACGGAAATTACTCTTGAAAGCTGTATTCCCATAAATATAAATACCGCTGACAGGGAAATTCTTATGCTTTTGCCGAATGTTACCGAAGATACAGCGGACGAAATTATTGAACTCCGCAACAGTCTCGGAGGTTTCAGTCATGTGTATGAACTTATCTCTCTGAAATCACTCTCGCAAAATCAGATAGCCGAAATAACAGATTATTTAACAATATGAAAAAATCCCCGCAATATGCAGGGACTTTTTTATCTTTTTCTGAGTTGCCAGAATACGACAGCACTTGCGGCGGCAACGTTCAAAGAATCAACTCCGTTTGCCATAGGGATTTTTATGCAGAAATCGCATGAATCAATAGTTTTTTCTTTAAGACCTTCTCCCTCAGTGCCGAGGACTACGGCTAATTTTTCCGCAGAATACAGTCTTTTGTCATCTATTGATATGTTATTGTTTCTCAAAGCCATAGCAGCCGTCAGGAATCCTTTTTCTTTCAGAAAGTCAATATAATTTTCATTGTCGAAATAAGCCCATTTTATTTGAAAGACCGTTCCCATGCTTACCCTTATCGAACGGCGGTAAAGGGGGTCACTGCACGGTTTTGTCAGCAATACCGAATCAAAGCCGAGTGCCGCCGCCGAGCGGAATATTGCGCCTATATTCGTCTGATTCATTATATCTTCGAGAACGGCTATACGTGTGGAATTTTTAACTGTATCGTCTGCGGACGTGAGCTTTTTTCTTCTCATGGCACACAATGCTCCCTGCGTGAGTTTAAAGCCCGTTATTTCCGTGAGTATGTCGGACGGAGCTGTATATATCGGAATATTTCCGCATTTTTCGATTATATCGCTTGCCTGACCCGAAATATATTTTTTCTCAACAAGCATTGATACGGGTTCATATCCCGCCTCTAATGCACGGCGGATAACTTTCGGGCTTTCTGCGATAAATATTCCTTCATCTGGTTCAAACCAATGCAGGAGCTGTACTTCGGAAGTGCATTTATAAGGGATAAGTTCGGGGTTTGAGAGATTTTCTATTTCCTGAATATTCATGAATTTTCCTTTCGGTTTTATTTTAACCGCCTGTATGCGTTAGGTGTAGAGCCTGTAATTGTCCTAAACTGGCGGAGAAAATATTTGTCGTCGTCATATCCGCATTTAACGGCTATGGTGCTTATACTCAAAGAAGTTGTTATAAGCAGATATTTTGCCATTGATATACGGCTTTGTATGAGGTCACGGTGAAAGCTTATGCCGAATATTTTCTTGTATTCCGCACGGAAATGCCCGTAACTTAGCTGGAAATTCCTGCATGACTCCTGAGCGTCCCATTTGTTTTCGGGGTGTCTGTACATTTCGGTGCGGATATTTATATATTTATTGTAGTCGGGTGTTTTTCCCGTTTCCGAAATCTGCGAGTAACGCAGGGATATTTCGTTTTCGAGGGAAGTGATTATTTTTTTTGCGGAGAAATCTCCCACGGTGACTGTAATGCCTGTTATTATCATGCTCCCTGATTTATATTTGCCCGAATAAAGCGGAGAATGACTTATCATAACTTCGAGCCTGTCGGAAATTGTCTTGTCATAGTCATCCGGAATTTTTCCCGAAGAAACAATTACAAACTGTCTTTCGCCGATTTTTGCACAGAATGAATTTACGCTGCCTGAAATTCTTTTCATACATTCTGCGGTTTCGTTGTCGATTCTCAGGGACATATTTTTTTCTTCAATTCTGCTGTCATCGGAGAAGATACCTGTTTTAACCATTACAACGGATATTTTATCATCTTCCCGTGAATTTACGGTTGTGTTTGCGAGTTCGCTTATAAGCCCCTTAAAATTGTAAAGCCCCGTTGCCGTATCATGAAATTCCGACAGATTGTTACATTCAAGAAGTTCATGTATGTCATTTTTCATTTTAAGGACAACAAGTGCATTTACGGCTGATTTTATCCATTCAACAGCCATAGCGTCATAGCAGTCGGGTTCATTGTACTGGAATATGAAATATCCGAGGTCAATTCCTGCCGAAAAAATCGGTATGAAATAAAGAAAATACCTTTCGCCTGCGCCGTAGAGTTCATTTGTGAAAAGCATTTTTCTTGTAAAGAAATGCGGTTCGGACGAAACTTCAACAGGACTCATAACCCTGTAAAGTGTCATTATTTCGTCATCGCATTTTTTGTCCATGTTGGTTTTTTCCGACAGGTTGCACCAGTTTTCGTAAAGGCAGAGATACACGCCTGTTATATTTCTGATAAGATATACAAATTCCTGCAAGGTATGTATATAATCCGATATTGAACGGCATACGGTAAGCTGCTGTTCAAAATTTCCCGAAATATTGAGGTCTGCATAGTACCTTATCTTTTTCATTTCATTGAGTTCCTGACCAAAGAAAAATTTGTCCGTTCCGCAGGAGCAGGTATCTCCGAGAATCATACAGCCGTCAAAGGATATTTTCTCAGGTTCTTTGTTTTTAAACATACTGCAAAGTATATTTGCGGCTTTTTCGCCCAGTGCTTTTCTGCTCCGCCTGTAAGTCGTAAGCACAGGCGAATGAAAAAATCGTTTCCCTGCGTATTCGTAGCCTACCACAGTAATATCATCGGGAACGTTTACTCCGTGTTCAAAAAATTTGTCTATAACTCCGTATGCCATATAGTCGCTTGCACATATCAAAGCCTGCGGCATACGTCTTTTTCCGCTTATATATTCCATAGCGAGTTTCTCTCCCGATGTTGTCCAGAAATCACCGTAGATTATATTTTCATCCCCGAAAGGGATATTTCTTTCGTTCAGGATATCCCTTACACCGTTTACTCTGTCATGCGAGGTCTGAATGTGTTCGTATCCTGTAAGAACATCTATTAATGTAAAACCGTGTACATCTGTTATGTGTCTTGCGATATCTCTCATATCCTTGCGTACGTCATTGTTTATGCAGGTAAAGCCTTCTATTTCCGCACCGATGACAACTATTGGGATATTGAGTTTTGAAATTCTTTCATATATATATTGCTGTACAAAGGGGTTGAGTATTGCATCTGCTATGAGTATTATTCCGTCAAGTCTCGGAGAGGCAACAAGTTCATATATTTTATTTTCCACTTCGGTGCTTGCAAAGTATCTGTTAAAATTATATATGTTGGAAAAAACTGCTGTGTGCGCTCCCTCTTTTTCAGCCTGTGAGAGTATTCCTCCGAGGACGAGGTGCTGTTCGGGGTCTGAAACTTTTGCGGATATTATTCCTATGAGAGGGTGTTCTTTCATAGCTGTACCGCCTCTTATTTTTTCTGCAATACTGCGATTGCAGCATAGTGAAGTATGTCAAATTCTTCGGGGGCGATATTTTCGAGGAGTTTTTTGTGTTCTTCTTCCCATGACGATATTTTTTCGCTGTCGAGAGATGCGCCTATTCCACGGCAGGCTTTGATTCTGCCGTTCCAGCTTTCTCTTGTGAAATGCACTTTCAGGTCATATTCCTCACGGTCTTTAAGTTCAAAGTATTCGTATGCAATATCGGGAATCCAGATTGGCTTTCGGGTTTCGCCCGCACCCGACCAGTCAGGATTGTATTTAAGAACAAGATTTTCGCTCTGCCGTGCAATTTCGTCCTCAAAAGGAAGCCATGCCATATAGAGTATTACGAGTTTTCCGTCATCTTTAAGCATTTTTGCAAGTTTCGGCATAACTTTTTCGTGGTCAAAATACCAGAAACACTGACAGGCTGTTATCACATCAAAAGTTTTATCGGGGAAATCAATATCCTCCGTTGACTTTGCCGTGAACTCTATGTTCATGTTGTTCTTTTCCGCAAGAATTTCAGCCTGTTTTATCTGATTCTCCGAAATATCCGCACCTGTCCATTCCGCACCGAACTTATACATATTTCTCGGAAGAACACCTGTACCCGTGCCTAAATCGAGTACCTTCTGTCCTTTTATGCATAAGCCTCTGTCAGCGACTTTTTTGTAAAATATTTCGGGATAGATGTCACGGTACTGTGCATAGTCAGCCGAAGTCCTTCCCCAGTCAAAAGCCCTGCCTTTGTCTATTTTATTATTTATTATGTCCATAAAACACCTCAATTATTTAAACTTTGTATTGCTGTATTACCATTATATCACAAAAAAATTCACCTGTCAATCATATAATCTTCATTTTTTCCACCAAATCTGCAAATTGTGGGTTGTGAACAAATAATGAACAGTGTATAATAATATCAACGACAACAGTGATAAATTGTTATTTTTAAGGAGTGATGTTATATGAACAAGAAAAAGATTTATGCCGCCCTTACTGCGGCAGCTTGCCTTACTTCTTCGCTTGCTGCGATGCCGCAGCTTTTCATGCCCGTTTACGCTACCGAAGTCGTAAGCAATACATTTGAAATGAACTATGACGGCTGGTACGGAAACGAGAGCAATGTTGCGATTGAGGCTGTGGATTCCGAAGGTTTCGGCGGTTCAAGAGGCATGACCGTCAAAAACCGTAAAGCCGTAACAGACGGTGCTGCTTCTTCAAAGGGTCTTTACCTTGTCGGCGGTGTCAAGTACAAATACGGTATGAAAGTTTACAGCGATACAGACGAAACTTTCCACCTCACACTTATGTACAAGGATTTGGATACAGATGAGGAAACAACCGTTGAACTTGCAACCGTTGATTCAAAGGCAGGAGAATGGACTGATATTTCAGCTTCCTACAAAGCTCCCGCAAATACTTACGAATATCTCCTCACACTCACAACCGACACAACAAATGATTTCAAATTTGATGATGTAAAAGTTACCGAAAAAGTTGGTTCAAGCGCAAAGGCTGCCACAGCAATAGGTCTCAAAGACGAATTTGCAAATTACTTCCGTGTAGGTAATATCCTCAACGGCGGTACTGTCCAGAACTCAGGAATTACTGCGAATATCATCAAGGACTGCAACGCTATCGAGTGCGAAAACGAGACAAAACCCGATGCCACTATCGACAGAAGCAATTGCAGCGGCACAAATGTTGCCGTATCTCTCAGAAGCTGTGCTGCAATAATGGACTTCTGTATTAACAACAATATCAGTTTCAGAGGTCATACTCTTGTATGGCACAGCCAGACTCCGAGCTGGTTCTTCAAAGAAGGTTTCAGCGACAACGGCAATTATGTTGACAAAAATACCATGAATGCCCGTATGGAAAGCTATATAAAGAATATGTTCGGTGCTATCAAGAGCCAGTACCCCGCACTTGACCTCTATGCTTATGACGTTTGTAACGAGTGTATCAGCGATGATGCGAACAGAACCAAGAACAACGGCGGTTCGAGAGTTCCCGGCGACAACGCTTTGCAGAATGACGGTTCGTCCGCATGGGTAAAGGTTTACGGCGACAACAGCTTTGTAAGACAGGCTTTCACATATGCGAGAAAATATGCTCCCGCAGGCTGTGACCTCTACTACAACGACTATAACGAATACTGGGACCACAAGAGAGATGCTATCTATGATATGTGTAAATCACTTTACAATGACGGTCTCCTTGACGGTGTAGGTATGCAGTCGCATATCAATGCTGATTACGGCGGATTCTCAGGTGTTGAAGCATATGTTACAGCAATGAAAAAATATCTTTCAATCGGCTGTGATGTGCAGATAACAGAGCTTGATATCTCAACAGAGGGCGGCAAATATTCCCTTGATGACCAGGCAAAGAAATATAAGGCTATTTTCCAGGCTGCTGTTGACTGGAACTCAAATCCTCAGTCCGGCGGTCGTGTAACTCTCGTTCAGGTATGGGGTCCCAATGATGCAAACTCATGGGTTGCAACAGACAGGGCAACAGGCAAGTCCAACAGCCCTCTCCTCTACGATAAAAACAATCAGCCCAAGGCTGCATATAATGCCGTAGCTTCAATCATTCCGAGCAGCGAATGGGGTGACGGAAGCAGTTACAGCGGTGACGGCGAAGTCAAAAAACCCGAGCCTAATGAGTTTGGCTGGTACTTCCAGCACGGTTTCGAGGGTACAACCAATGACTGGGAAGCAAGAGGTGCTTCCAAAATCCAGACAAGCGGAAGAACTGCTTTTGTCGGCAGTGAGGCACTTCTCGTTCAGGACAGAACAGCTTCATGGAACGGCGCAAGCTACGCTCTCAGTTCGAGAAAGTTCACTCCCGGTGAAAGTTACAGTTTCTCGGCAAATGTAGAGTATTTTGACGGTGCAGATGTTGATACTTTCATGATGAAATTACAGTATACAAACGCTGAGGGCAAGACCTGCTATGACGAAATCGCAAGCGAAAAAGTTCCGAAGGGTCAGTGGGTACAGCTCGCAAATACAAGCTATAAGATTCCCGCAGACGCTACAAATATGTCAATATATATCGAGACAGCCGCAAATGATGACGAAGTTTACAATAATTTCTATATTGATGAAGTTATCGGTGCTGTTGACGGTACAGGCATAAAGGGCGCAGAAAAGCCCGTTATAAAAGAAGTAAATCTCGGTGATGTTGACTTTGACGGTGCAATCACAGTATTTGACCTCATCGCAGCACGCAAGGGATTTACAGACGGATTCACAGACGCTACCGCAAAGAAGTGTGCGGACGTTGACCAGAGCGGTAAAGTTGAAGTTGAGGACCTCGTTCTCCTCCAGAATTACCTCCTCGGCAAAATAACAAAGTTCCCCGTTGCTGAAAAGACAGTTGACACGGGCGCACTTGAAAAGGTTTTCAGCTCGGTTACAATCGCTGACAGCTGGAAAAAAGACGGTGAAAACAACCCCATGACCACTCAGCGTTTCGGTGCTGACCCCGGCTGGATGGTTTATGACGGCAGACTTTACATCTATACAACCAATGACGCTTTTGAATATTACACCGATGGCAGACTTCAAATAAACACTTATGATTCAGGTACTATAAACTGCGTATCAACAGCAGATATGGTAAACTGGACAGACCACGGTGCTATCCCCGTAGCTGACAAAAACGGCAGAACCACAAACGGTGCTGCAAAGTGGGCAGGTGCTGCATGGGCTCCCGATGCCTGCTGGAAAATGATAGACGGCAAACCGAAATTCTTCCTTTACTTTGCAAACAGCGGCGGCGGTATCGGCGTTCTCACTGCCGACAGCCCCACAGGTCCTTGGACAGACCCCATAGGCAAGGCTCTTATTGATTGGAGTACACCCGGCTGTCAGGGCGTTGTATGGATGTTCGACCCCGGTGTATACTATGATGAGGAAACAGACGAAGCTTATATAGCTTTCGGCGGCGGTGTTGACAACAAGGACAAGGCTAACCCGCAAACAGGACGTATTGCAAAACTCAGCAAGGACATGGTATCTCTCAACGGTTCGGCAGTAACTATGGAAACTCCTTATCTCTTTGAGGATTCAAGCCTTATCAAAATAAACGGCACATGGTATTATTCATACTGCACAAACTGGAATGTTCCGTGGGGCAACAATACAAACGGCGTTTCATTCGGCAGCGGTGAAATCTGCTACATGACTTCAAAAAATCCGCTCGGTCCGTGGACATCATCTCAGCTCGCAGGCAAGGTTCTCCCCGGTACAGGTGTTGTTGACAAAGGCGGTAACAACCACCACTCAATCATCTGCTTCAAAGATAAGTATTATGTTGCATATCATGCCCGTACTCAGGCTATCCGCATGGGTATAACAGCTATCGACAAGAACAACCCAAATGACAGGTCTAAGGACAGCAGTGACGGAAACTACCGTTCAACTCAGATTAATGAGGCTTCTTACAATCCCTCAACAGGTAAGATTACCTGCGATATCACTATGGAAGGCTGTAAGCAGATTGAAAGCCTTGACCCGTATTCAAAGGTTCAGGCTGAAACAATGTCAAATCAGTCAAAAGGTATCAGTGTAAACGGTCTCTATGATACAACTGTAAAGGGCAAAAAAGGCGACTGGATTAAAGTCAGCGGTGCAGCACTCAGTAAGGGTGTTGACAGCATAACAGTAAAGGGCAAAGGCGGAGCTGTTAAGTTCTGTGCAGGCTCTCCAAAGGGTGACGTTATCGGTTATGCAGAGCTTGAAAGCTCAATGAAAGAAATAACCGTTCCCTCAGTTTCATCTGTCAGCGGAAACAAGGATATATACCTTGTATTCAGCGATGATACAGAATTGGATTATTGGTACTTCTCATAAGCTTATTACCTTTGTCCGCTATCTGCACAAAGGCGGTTCAATGGTATAAATAGAAAGAATTTGTTGTAAGGGTAAGACAAATCAGAGGACAGCCGTGTTGAGTAAACACGGCTGTTTTCCTTTTATATTCTCATATTCATTTTGTCCACCAAATCTGCAAAAAGTGGGTTGTAAACTTTTTGTGAACATGGTAATATATTATTACAGTGATTTGTTCGTATAATGAATAATACGAGGAGTGATGTTATGAATTTTAGGAAATTTGCAACAAAAATTTTGTCCTCTGTAACTGCCGTGACGATTATTTCAACGGGATTTTCAATGTTCCCGACTGCTGAAACTTATGCGGCTGACGTTGTTACAGTTGACACCACGACAGAATACCAGACAATCAGAGGCTTCGGCGGTATAAACCTCCCCGAATGGATTTCTCAGGGAGATATGACAGATGCACAGGTTCAGAAGGCTTTCGGTAACGGTAAGGACGAGCTTGGTCTTACCATTCTCCGAATCTATTGCAGTGACGACAGCAACGCATGGAAAAACGCAATTCCTACCGCCAAACGTGCGCAGGCTCTCGGTGCGACAATTTTTGCTACACCGTGGAATCCGCCCGCAAGTATGCGTATAAACGGCGACGGAAAAATTACAGGCGGTAAGTATCAGCTCAGAAAAGACAAATGGGCAGATTATGCACAGCACCTCAACAACTTTGTAAAATATGTCGAGGGTCAGGGAATCAACCTTTACTCAATTTCGGTTCAGAATGAGCCTGACTATGCGGAGGGCTGGACTTACTGGTCACCGAATGACCTTGCAAGCTTTATTGCTCAGTACGGTAAATCCGTTACATCAGGCACTAAGGCAAAACTTATGTCCCCCGAAAGCTTCCAGTACCGCAAGGATATCTATAATGCTATTTTCAGCAACCCGCAGGCTCTCGCAAACACAGACCTGTTCGGTACGCACTTCTACGGAACTCAGCGCAGTCAGATGGATTTCCCGACTATCGAAAACAGCGGAAAAGAACTCTGGATGACAGAAGTTTACGTTCCGAACAGTGATGCCGATTCAAGTGACCGCTGGCCTGAATCACTTCAGGTTTCCGAAAATATCCACAACGGTCTTGTTGTCGGCGGTCTCAATGCTTATGTATGGTGGTACATAAGAAGAAGTTACAGCCCCATGAAGGAAAACGGTCAGATAAGTAAAAGAGGCTACTGCATGGCTCAGTACAGTAAATTCGTCCGTCCGGGTGATGTAAGAATCGCTGCTACTGAAATTCCTTCAAAGGACGTTTATGTTTCAGCTTACAAAAATAATAAAAATCAGGTTACTGTCGTTGCTGTAAATAAGAGTTCGGAAGGTTATGCGCAGAAATTCAATATAGGCAGCGGTGAAAAAATCGTTGACGTTGACCGTTACAGAACTTCGGCAAACGAAAACCTCGCTGTTACCGAAAACCTCGAAAATGACGGCAGCGGTTTCTTTGCACAGCTCCCCGCAAGCAGCGTTTCAACATTTGTTATCTCCCTTGAAGGCAGCGGAAAAACCCCTGAACCTGAAAAAGATGAAAACGGATACTATTTCCATGATACTTTTGAGGGTACTGTTTCAGACTGGACAGCAAGAGGAAGTGCCTCTGTAACTCTCAGCGGAAGAACTGCTTATGAGGGCAAAGAATCACTTCTCGTTCAGGAAAGAACTTCTACATGGCACGGCGGTACTAAATCTCTTGACACAAGAACTTTTGTACCGGGACAGAAATACAGTTTCAGTTCTGATGTTATGTACTTTGACGGCGAATCCACAGAGAATTTCTTCATGAAATTGCAGTATAAAGGTTCGGACAACGAGACACATTATTCAACTGTCGCTCAGGGTACTGCCGTTAAGGGCAACTGGTTGCACCTTGCAAATACAGCTTACGAAATCCCCGCAGGCGCAACAGATATTCAGCTTTATGTTGAAACAGAATCAGGCACTCAGAACTTCTATATTGATGATGCCGTAGGCGCACCCGAAGGTACTGTTATAGCAGGTGCTGCACCTGTTGATATTCCCGTTGAACAGCCCACTCAGGCACCCGAAGAAAATGTTGATTTTTCTATCGGAGATATAAACGGTGATGGCGCAGTAGATGTCTATGATATGATATCTGCGAGAACAGGTCTTGTGAACGGCGGTTTTTCAACAAAGAGAGAATCTCTTGCCGCAGACGTAAACAGTGACGGAACATTCAATATTGCTGACGTTGTTCTCCTTCAGGAATATATCCTTGGGAAAGCTGATATTTCAGTTCCCGAAAAATTTTCCTCCTCCAATACCGAGGAAGAAACTTCAAGCGGACATATGTCAATGGCAGATTATACCGCAAAGGTTTCTTCACAGCTCGTTGAGCGTGAATCCGCTGAGGACAGAGCCGAAAAATCAGGTGTTTCCTACGGAACTATTAAAAAAGGCAGTTATTATTCAACTACCTGCAACAGACAGAAGAATTACAACATTCTTCTCCCTGCAAATTATGACGAGAACAAAAAATATCCCGTTCTCTATGCACTTCACGGCTACTGGCAGAATGAAGATACTTTCACGGATACATCAGACCAGAACCTGAATATGCGTGCGCTTATAGGAAATGCAATCGCATCGGGCGAAGCAAAAGACATGATAGTTGTATGCCCCGATATCTATTCAAGTGCTACTCAGGCAGCTTGCAGTGCTATGGACGATACAAACAATGCCGCTTATGATAATTTCATAAACGACCTCACAAAAGACCTTATGCCCTATATCGAGGCAAATTACCCCGTAAAGACAGGCAGAGACAATACGGCTGTAACAGGCTTTTCAATGGGCGGAAGAGAATCTCTCTTAATCGGTATGAAACGCCCCGACCTCTTTGGGTATGTAGGTGCTATATGCCCTGCACCCGGTGTCAATGACGTAATTCAGCCTTCTGATTTCAAATACACAGGCACAGAGCCTTATCTCCTTCTCCTCACAGCAGGAGGAAACGACACAGTTGTTTACTCAACGCCTTCCGGATATAATGACATTCTCAATGACAATGGTGTTCCCCACATCTGGCACTATGTCAACGGTGGATATCACGGTGGAAACAGCATGAGCGCACATCTCTATAATTTCGTTCGCTGGATATTCAAAGCTTAATTCAGAAATCTTCAGATCATCCCTCATAGACCGACTGTATTTTAAATGCAGTCGGTCAATTGTTTTACGCGTCAGAAATCGTTCTC
>JAFYFU010000038.1 GCA_017543595.1 Ruminococcus sp.
AACATCATAATATAAAAAGAAAATTAAAGGAAAATATGCTCTGTACGCCTTACTGCCATTTTACGGACGATACGGTTATGACCTGCGCTGTCGCAAAGGGCATGATGAACGGCATAGGCAATATGAATGAGGACTGGTACAGGATTGAGGCTAACAGAAAAAAAGTCCGTGAAAAAATCATACAGTCCGTGAGGGAATACGGCAGACGCTATCCCTCCGCAGGATACGGCGGAAAATTTATGCGCTGGCTTATGGAAAAAGATTCCTCGCCCTATAACAGTTGGGGAAACGGTTCTGCGATGAGAGCATCATATGCGGGCTGGGTTGCAAAATCCCTTGAAGAAGCGGAAGTCCTTGCGGAAATTTCCGCAGAAATAACGCACAGTCACCCTGACGGGATAAACGGCGCAAAAGCCGTGGCAGGTTCGGTATTTCTGCTGAAAAAGGGCGGCAAAAAAGATGATGTAAAAAAATATGTTTCAAAATATTACAAGCTTGATTTTACGCTTGACGAAATAAGGGAAAAATATTCATTTGACGTATCATGCAAGGGAAGCGTTCCGCAGGCTGTAACGGCTTTTCTTGAAGGGAAAAATTTCGCTGATGTCATATCAAATGCCATATCCATAGGCGGCGACAGCGACACAATAGCCGCAATTGCAGGCAGTATAGCAGAAGTAATATACCCCATGTCTCAGGAACTCCGTGGAAGGGTCGTTGACAAGCTTGACAGTTTTCTGATAAGCACAATTGCAAATGCAGATGATTTTGTATTTTTCAGGTTTGCCGATTTATAAAAAAAGACCGCTTTTTACAGCGGTCTTTTTGTCGTTTCAGAAATCTATTGCAGGAAATGCCTTTTTGCATCTGTGGCAGAAGAAGGCTTCACTTTCAAAAAAAGTTTCGGAACTTCTTTTGCAGGTCGAATTTTTACATCTTTTCTTTTCGTTTTCATCATCAGGGCTGAACGTCACCAGCATGGGGAGAACCTCCGCAAAATTAAGCGTAAGGAATCCCACGATGAGTTCGCTGTTGCAATAAGGGCAGTTCATATAAACACCTCAGTTCTTCATCTCGAACTTTTCACCGAGAACATCTTTGTTTTCATCAAGTACAGGGCGGATAAATCCGTCAAGAAATTCGTCAACCTGCTGGGAGCTTCTTCCCGTATAGCTTTCCGGTCTGAGAACAGCGTCAAGTTCTTCCTTGGTTACCATAAACAGGGGGTCTGCGAGGATAAGTTCGCAGAGGTTGTTGTCTTTGCCGTATACTTTTACCTGTTCGCCTGCAATCATGGAATAGTCCATAATGCGGTCATGGAGCTGCTGACGGTTTCCTCCTTTCTTTACAGCGTCCATCATAATATTTTCGCTTGCCATGAACGGGAGTTCAGCCATTACACGGCGTTTTATCATTTCGGGGTATACAACTATACCGTTTGTTACGTTCATCATTATATTCAAAATAGCATCAATGCCGAGGAAAGCCTCCGCAACGGAAATTCTCTTGTTTGCGGAATCATCGAGAGTTCTTTCAAACCACTGAGTACCTGCGGTAAATGCGGGGTTGAGCGAATCAATCATGACATATCTTGCAAGGGAAGTAATTCTCTCGCAGCGCATGGGATTTCTCTTGTAAGCCATAGCGGACGAACCGATTTGTTTTTTCTCACGGGGTTCTTCCATTTCCTTGAAGCTCTGCAAAATTCTCATATCGTTTGAGAACTTGCTTGCGGTCTGGGCGATACCGCTTAAAACAGAGAGAATCTGCGAATCAATTTTTCTTGAATAGGTCTGACCCGAAACGGGAACAACATTTTCAAAGCCCATTTCTTCGGCTATCATTTTTTCGAGGGATTTTATTTTATCCGTATCGCCTTCAAAGAGTTCCATAAATGAAGCCTGAGTACCCGTAGTACCTTTTGAGCCGAGCATTTTGAGGTCTGAAATCCTGTAACAGAGGTCATTATAATCCATAAGTAATTCATTGAGCCAGAGAGTTGCTCTCTTTCCGACAGTTGTAAGCTGTGCGGGCTGTAAGTGCGTATATGCAAGGCAGGGCATATTTTTATATTCGTCAGCGAATTTTGCGAGGTTGTTCATAACGTTGACAAGTTTTCTCTTAACAATATTCATAGCGTCACGCATAATAATAATATCGGTATTGTCGCCCACATAGCAGGAAGTTGCACCGAGGTGGATAATACCTGCGGCATCGGGGCAAGCCTGACCGTAAGTATATACATGAGCCATAACGTCATGGCGGGTCTGTTTTTCACGTTCGGCAGCCATTTCATAATCAATATCATTGATATGCTGTTCAAGCTGGTCAACCTGAGCCTGAGTTATGGGCAGACCGAGTTTCATTTCTGCCCTTGCGAGAGCGACCCATAATCTTCTCCATGTAGTAAATTTTTTATCTGCGGAAAAAACATACTGCATTTCCTCGCTTGCATATCTTGTACAGAAAGGGCTTTCGTAGCTGTTTGTATTTTTACTCATAATTATCTCCTTATCTGAAATCGTCAGATTTGCACTTTTGGTGCTTGTCATTTCGTTCACTTCACTGCGTTTCGTTCACTCTCATGACAAGGTGCAAATCTTCCTCTTAATCTGAAATCGTCAGATTTGCACTTTTGGTGCTTGTCATTTCGTTCACTTCACTGCGTTTCGTTCACTCTCATGACAAGGTGCAAATCTTCCTCCTGATTTAAAATCGTTTTACACATAATCAACAAAAATTCGTTGCTCTTTACATTATAACATTTTGCAAATAAAAAGTCAACCATTATGGGAAAATTTTACATATTGTACAATATTAACAGCGATTTTTAGGCAATAAATAAAACAGTCCATAAGTAAAAAATTTCGTGAAACACTTGACAAATCATGAAATATGATGTATAATAAAACTGTATATATTTATTAAATGCGTTGACGGGAACAAAAGCCTTTGAAATTTTCACAGAGAGCTGTATATTATAGCTGAGAGACAGCATAATTGAAAAGGTCATAACTCCTCCCTGAGCAGTCAACCGAAAGTTTTTCCTGAAATTATTAGGCTTGAACGGGTTCTCCCGTTACAGAGATATGTGTTTTGTGACACAGATGAGTGGGTGTATTTTTACATCAAGAAGAGTGGTACCACGGAGTATTATAGTGTAAACTTCGTCTCTTCCATGCCTTGCATGGAGGAGATTTTTTTATCCTCCAAAGGCTTAAATAAAAATTGTTGATATGGTGGTCAAGTCTGAAAAGGCGGCTCCCCATTTAGAATAAAAATTGGGGGGTATGGGGGGGACAAGCCGCCCCTTGACCTGAAAGTGAACGGAGCATAGCGAAGTGAACGAAAGGTCAAGCCTGAAAGGGCGGCTCCCCCCATTTCAGATAGGAGGTTATTATGAAAAATTTTGAAAAGTACACAAGACAGTTTTTTGAAGCACCGAAAACTAAAATGAAATGGCTCGAAAAGT
>JAFYFU010000039.1 GCA_017543595.1 Ruminococcus sp.
CGTTGTGGTAGTTGTCTCGGGTTCGTTTACAGTAACAGTGAATGATTCTGTAATTTCCACGCCGAACAAATCAAGAGTTATGTGGATATTGTAAATTCCTGCCCTTGTGCTGTCAAATTCTGATGTATCGACTGTAAAATCAGAATTTGGAGATTCCATTCTGTTGATTACGCTCTGAATCTCTGTACCGTCACTTCTGCGGGCATAGGCATGGAAAGTACCGCCTGAGAGGTCAAGCTGTTCACCGACTTCATAGACAGTTTTTGTCGGGAGAGAATCTATATATAATTTAACTTCCGGCTGAACGGTAGTAGTTTCCGTTGTGGTAGTAGTTTCTTCTGTGGTAGTGGTAGTAGTTTCTGTTGTAGTTGTAGTGGTCGTAGTAGTTTCCTCTGTTGTAGTGGTAGTAGTTATCAGTGTGTGTATAATTTCCATAGGAACATTGATGCTGTAACTTTCAATCTCACTTCCGCCGGAAATGAATTTCACTTCATACGGAATTTCTGCCGTATTGAGGCTGTCAATATCCGCAAAGCGCAAATCCCTGTAAGACCTTTCCACGCTTATTCCTTGTATATCAGTTGTATTATAGAGAGTTCCGTTAAAAGTCTCCTCTACTGTTTCGGGGTCTGAATAGCTTACGGATTCTTCTGTTACAGTGCCGTCAGACCAGTAATAGTTAGTAGTTACCTTGTATGAAGGCGTTACAATATATGAGACTGTATACGAAATATCCACGCACTTGTCAAGTGCAGCAAGATTTACCATTCCATAGCCGTTTTCAAAACGTATGAAATCCGTATCATATACAGTTGCAGTACGGGCATTTACTTTTACGTCCTTCAATTCAGGTGACGGAATCGGCATAGCTTCTGTTACAGTATCTGTTCTTGTGATATATTTTTCGGTAGCGGTAGTAGTTGTTGTAGTAACAGGTTCTGTTGTGGTAGTGATAGTAGTTGTTAATTCAGCTTGACTTACATTTATAAGGAAAAATGTCCTTGCATATGTCCATTCCTGCAAAGTCTCGTTATACTTTTTGTAGGTGATGTATATATGGTTTGTTCCGGGCATATATGTATTGAAATCCTCTCCGAGAGAGAAATTATCGGGATAATCATAGACATAATAAGCTTCTCCGTTATTTTCGGGGTATTCATTTCCCTGTGAATCTATTACCCATGTTTTAACCATAAGGTCGGGATAATCTTTGTTTACATCGAGAGGTTCACCATATTCATAATCAACTTTCTGAGGCACCTGTGCAATTTCAACACGCAGGCTGAACTCAGGATTTTTTGTGGTTGTGGTTGTTTCTTCTTCTGTTGTGGTGGTAGTTGTTGTAGTTGTCGTTGTGGTTGTAGTAGTTGTCGTTGTGGTAGTTGTTGTTTCGGGGATTTCGGGTGTTACATCTGGGGGCGCACTTCCGACTGTTGCAAAGTTCTTTCCGAACTGTGATGCATATTTTTCTGCGGTTGAACCGCTGTAACCGTAAATTGTCGCATTTCCGAGAGTTGTTCCTCCGAGGGTTACTATATCACATGAAGGATTGTATATGCTTATTGAAGTCAATCCCGAACCTTCAAAAGCTCCGTCACCGATAGTCGAAACAGATGCGGGCAGAACTATTGATTTAAGCGATGTACAGTTGCTGAATGAATACATACCTATTGTTTCCATAGTCGAGGGAATATTTACTTCCGTCAGTGCCGAACACTGAGAAAATGCCGCCTTTGCGATAAGCGTCATTCCTTCGGGAAGCACCACCTTTGTTATAGATGATTTCAGGCTGTTCCACGGGATATTTTTTGCCTGCTGATAAGGGTACATATCTCCGCTTCCCTCTATTGTCAGCACTCCGCCGGAAAAGCTCCAGTTAAGGCTCTCTCCGCAGATTCCGGAATCAGCCTGCATATTGTATTCAATAAAAGTATCCGAATCGGGAATTACCTGATAGGCATACGCTGTCTGTCCCAGCGGAACAGTAAACATCATTGCAGCGGCAATAACTGCGCTTACTATTTTTTTAATATTTTTCATAAAAATCACCTTAATCCTTTCGTGCCGCAAAGAGCATTATAAGGGGATATATTTCGAGTCTGCCGAGGAGCATATCAAAACAAAGAACTATCTTTGAAAATGAATCAAGTCCTCCGAGATTTCCTGACGGACTGAATCTGCCGACACCATAGCCGATATTGTTCATACAGGTTATGACGGCTGATGCGCTTTCCTCAATCGAAAAGCGGTCATGTGTAATGAGAAGTATTGATATTGCCATAAGCATCATGAATAAAATAAGGTAATTGCACGCACCCCTGACAACATCTTTTTCTACGGGTTTTCCGTCCATTTTGACGGTTGCAACTGTTCGTGGGCTTACTATGTAGCGGAGTTCCTGTATGCCCGTCTTTATAATTATCATTATTCTTGATACTTTCATTCCGCCGCCCGTTGAGCCCGCACACGAACCCACAAACATGAGTATAAGCAGAAGTGTCTGCGAAAATACGGGCCATTCTCCCGTGTCTGTCGTTGAGAATCCTGCGGAAGTTATTGTTGAGGCTACCATGAAAAACGCTCTCCTGAGTGCCTCGCCGAAACTGCTGTAAAGCCCCGAAACATTAAATGTTATTATCGCAGTTGCAAGAATTATTATTCCGAAATAAGTTCTTACTTCCTCGTTTTTGTAGGCAAGGGAAAATTTCTTTATCAGCATATAATAATACAGGTTGAAATTAACTCCGAAAAGTATTATAAATATTGCTATTACCATTTCAACGTAAAGGCTGTCATAGTGGGCTATACTGTCATTCCAGATTGAAAAGCCTCCCGTACCTGCCGAAGAACAGGCGTGTATAAGCGCATCGTAAAAAGGCACGCCGCCTGCCATTAAAAGTCCCATTTCCGAAAGAGTAAGCGAAATATATATTCCGTAGAGTATCTGTGCGGAAAATTTCGATTTTGAAACAAGCCGCCCTACGTTCGGTCCTGCACATTCCGCCCTCATCATATGCATTGTTCGGACATCGTTGCTTGACATTATGGCAAGCACAAACATAAGAACTCCCATACCGCCCATCCAGTGCGTAAACGCTCGCCAGAAAAGACAGGATTTTGACATCTTTTCAACGTCCATTAAAATTGTCGCTCCCGTTGTCGTGAATCCCGATACGGTCTCAAAAAGTGCGGACGGATAATCTTTTATTTCTCCCGATATAACAAAGGGCAGCGCACCTATTGCGGACATTGTTATCCATGCAGCCGCCACGCTTACAAAGCCCTCCATTGAGAATATTGAATTGTTTGCGGGTTTTTTGAAGGCAAACAAAAAGCCGAGAACCATTGTTATCAGAAACGGTATGCCGAAAGACATTATTATGTGTCTTTCACCGTAAACTGCACCGACTATTATCGGGAGGAGCAAAAATCCGCCAAGCACTTTCATTATCTGCCCGACAATGTACAATATCATTCTGTAATTCATAAAACTATCGAAACTCTCCCTTATGCAAATATTTCTTTCAGGTCATCAAATCCCTTTTTGGTAGTCACAACAACAACGCTGTCATTGACTTTTATGCAGTCATCGCCCTTGGGGACTATAAGTTCGTTTCCCCTTACGATACTTGCAATAAGGATACCGTTTCCTATTTTAAGTTTTTTGAGCGGAACATCAACATAGTCTTTATGTTCCCTTACGACAAATTCTATCGCTTCAAGCTTGTCATTTACAAGGCGGTAAAGTGTTGTGATATTGTTTCCCTGTGAATTTTGTTTTGCACGGACATACTGCAATATCTGGCTTACCGTTATGGATTTCGGAGATATTATGCTGTCAAGGTTAAGCGTGTCAGACAACTGCATGAGTGTCATTCTGTTTACTTTTGTGACTACCTTTTCAACGCCGTTGTTTTTCGCAAGGAGTGAAAGCAATATATTTTCCTCGTCAATTCCCGTAAGGGTAACAACTGCGTCATAGTCGTAAACGTGTTCTTCTTTGAGCAGGTCGTGGTTTGTGCCGTCACCGCAGATTATACTGCCCTTTTTAAGTCTTTCGCTCAGTTCTTCGCAGCGTTTCCTGTCGATTTCTATTATTTTAATTTTAACGCCCATTTCAATGAGCTGTTTTGCAAGGTGATAGCCTACTCGTCCGCCTCCTATGAGTACAGCGGATTTCACACGTTTTTCCCTGTATGCGGCACTTATGCTCTTGAAAAATTTTACAAGTGCGCTGTGTGATGCGGTCATATGAATTTTATCTCCCGCATGAAGAACAAAATTTCCGTTCGGTATGATGATTTCATCGCCCCTCTGTACGGCACATATGAGGACATCAAGGCGCAGACGGCGTGAAAGCTGGCTGAGAGCTATATTTTCGAGAATACTTCCGCTTGTTATTCTTATTTCCGCAAGGTCAACCCTGCCCTTTGCAAAGGATTCTATATTTATTGCCTCGGGATAGCGCAGGACTTTTGCTATCTCGTTGGCTGCGTTATAGTCGGGATTTACCATCATGCTTATACCGAGTTCCTCACGCATGAAAACAAGCTGTTTGTCAAATTCGGGACTGCGTACTCTTGCTATACAGTGTCTTGCCTTCATTTTTTTTGCTATAAGACATGAAAGCACGTTCACCTCATCAGAGCTTGTAACCGCAATAAAAATATTTGCCTTTTCGACATTTGCCTCCGCAAGAATACTCGTTTGGAGACAGTTTCCCACAATGCCCATGCAGTCAAATTCATTTATCAGGGAAGCTATACGGTTTTCATTCTGGTCTATGATAGTAATATTATGTTCATTACAGAGTTCCTCAGCGAGGGCACTTCCGACTTTGCCGCCGCCGACAATAATAATATCCATAAATCCTCCATATCAATCAATTATTACGTTTCTGTCATGTAAAAACAGAATGTCAAGATAATTATAACTCTATATCTATTTTTTGTCAACAGTTTTTCCTTTAAAAAGCTGTGTAAAACAAAAATCCGAGAAAGCCTCGGATTTCTGCCTTATTTATTTTTATATAAAAATTACTTGTTTATAATTCTTACTCTGATAACACCGTCAACGGAATTTATCTTGCCCTCAACGCTTGCGGGAACTTCTCCGATAACATCAAGCATTGTGTAAGCGAAATCGCCCTTGCTTGCGTTAGCCATGTTTTCAATGTTGATTCCTTCGTTTCCGACAACAGTTGTTATGGAAGCGATTGTTGTGGGAACGTTCTTGTGAATTACACAAATCTTTGTTCCTACTGCGTTCATTGAAAGATTGGGATAATTTACGCTGTTCTTGATGTTGCCGTTTTCAAGGTACTCAATGAGTTCCTCAGCAGCCATAACAGCGCAGTTGTCTTCACTTTCGGGAGTAGATGCGCCAAGGTGGGGAAGTACGATTACATTTTCTGCGCCGAGTACAATATCATCTGCGAAGTCTGTAACATACTTTGCAATTTTTCCGTCAGCAATTGCTTTTACAACTGCCTCTGAGTTAATGAGTTCGCCTCTTGCAAGGTTGATGATGCGAACGCCGTCTTTCATCATTGCAATCTGCTCTGCGTCGATTGTATTCTTTGTGTCCTTTGTATAGGGCATATGAATTGTGATATAATCGCTTTCCTTGTAGATATCGTTTATATCAGCAACAACCTTTACAGAGGGTTCAAGGTGAAGAGCAGCACCTACCGAGAGATAGGGGTCATAACCGATAACTTTCATTCCGAGAGCCTCTGCCGCATTTGCGATTTTACCGCCGATTGCGCCAAGACCGACAATACCGAGTGTCTTGCCTGCGATTTCAGGACCTGCGAATTTAGCTTTTCCGCCCTCAACAGTTTTGGGAGCGTCCTCTGTGCCTTTGAGTGAAGCAGCCCATGAAGCAGCCTCAACGATTTTTCTTGATGCAAGGAGGAGAGCGCATATTGCAAGTTCCTTAACTGCGTTTGAGTTTGCACCGGGGGTATTGAATACGCAGATACCCTCCTGAGCGCAGCGGTCAACAGGGATATTGTTTACGCCTGCGCCTGCTCTTGCGATTGCAAGGAGCTTGTCGCCGAAAGTCATATCGTGCATTTTTGCGGAACGAACCATTATTGCATCGGGATTTTCGGGAGCGTCTGCAACAGCATACTTGCTCTTGTCAAAAACATCAGTTCCGACAGTTGATATCTTGTTAAGAGTCTGAATATTGAACA
>JAFYFU010000040.1 GCA_017543595.1 Ruminococcus sp.
GTATTCTTTTTCAAGAAATTCAATATTCTGTTTGTTTTTTTCCGAAAAACCGCTGTCTGTGCCGAATATATCGGAATCAGACTTATTGCCTTCCTCTTTCATAAATCCGACAATTTCGGGGATATCAAAAATATTTATGTCATGAAATGTTTTTTCGTTGTATATATCAGGAAAAGGAACGGAAATATTATAAAGCGCAGATGTACACGGACCTGAAATTACATTGTATCTGCGGCATTTTCTTTTTGATTCGGCGGATTCTTTCGGAATCATTGTGAAAGCAAGCCCGTCATTACAGGGATTTCCGCAGTTTATAACCGTTATTTCCTCATTTTCGGGCAAGCCTTCAAAAAGAGGCTTGATATCATTTTCGGAAAAAAATATCTCACCGATATTTGTACCGCTGTTTATTACATTCGGAATATTCATTGATATTTCATTCTGCTTACAGCCGAGCGAGAGTAATTCGTCATTGTGATATTTTTCTGAAACAGAACCCTCCGCCTGCAAAACAATATTTTCAAAATTTATATTTGTTTCCTTTCCGAAAAGGATTTTGAAATATCTCTTGTACGGCTGGGAAAATTTCATACTGCTTTCCGAGAATCCTATATATCTCACGAATATTTCGTCATCTGTGTCAATCATTCCCATGCAAGCCGCCGCCGTGAATGAAAATGCTGAAACAGCTCCGTCTTTTCCCCAGAAATTTATAATTTTTTTCATATAAAAACTCCACTAAACATTAATAATTATCGTTCGGATACATTCGGAAAAATCAGCTTTTTTTCTGACGTTTCCGAATAAATCCGCTTAAAAAACAGTTTTCAACGGTCAGCTTATGCCGACCGTTGACAAACCTTTCAGAATATTTCTCCCTGTTCGGTTATGTTTCCCGATTCATCAGCAATACAGGGAATAATGCTGTGTTCGTAGTCTATAAATGCTGTGCTGCATTTATAGACTTTTTCGGCAACTTGTTTTCTTGCAAACGGAGATGACTGGTTTGGCAGGACAAATATATCATCACCGCAGTTATACAGTATGAATTTTGAATTTACGTCATTTGAATATTCAAAATTATTCTGTGACGGATTGTAGACACGATATGATGCATTTCCTGCACGGAGCTTTTCAACGATTTCAAAGACATCGCTCATTTTGAATACAGTACGGACGGGAGCTTTTTGTTCTGTCTGAACAGGAGCTTTTTGTTCCGTCTGAACGGGAATTTCCGTTGTATTGTCGGCTGACGGCTGTTCATTTTCGTTCTTTGCAAATATATTCTGCGTTTCATCGGGCTTTACAAATACTGGCTGTTTTGTCTGATTAAGGGGAGGCTCCGCAGTATTTGTCTGCTGTTTGGCTTCATTCAGGAATTGTCTGTTATTCCTGAGAAAATCTTTTAATTTGTTCAGTTCGCTTTCGGTATTTCTGTACATGGTCAGGTATTCGGTAGCTTTTTCAAATAATTTGTTGTACTGCTCCGTAAATTTTCTGATTTTTTCAAGATTTTCATAGTTATCCCTGAAATTCGGGGTAATTTCGTCAAAATCCCCTGACATTTTTTCGGATATCCTGTTAAGGGATTCTATTGCCGTAAGAATATCCTGTTTATCCGAACTGCCGTTGTCGTTTTCGGAATATTTTTTATTTACAAAGACTGAGAAGGACAGGGCTGCCATAGCTCCCGCAAAAAATGCAATAACGACATATACCGCTGTCATCTTATCAACCTCCGAACTGGAATCCGTCCGCATCATCTATTGTCTGTGTTGTGTGGTCTTTTCGGAAACCTCCGTGGAAATCGGAAAGCAGTTTGCTGACAGTAAACATGAATATTGTATTCTTTATCATTTCGGGGTATATGGTTGAATGTGTCGCACGGTAGAAACTGTTGTTCGTACCGACTATTATTTCTTTTTCGATAGCCATTTCCATAGTTTCGGAAGCCTTGTTGACAAAATTAACTATGAGCGTTTCGATTGTATCGGGCTTGCCGTTTCCGTCATCTATGAGTTTTCCGTAAATTTCATTGTTGAAATAGTCCTTGAAATCCTCAATCGGAACTCCCGGATTTTTCTTCTGGTCGTAGTCCTTGTAATAGCTTGACGGGTCTTCTATAAGACCTTTGTTGTATATCTTGGGTGATGTTGCCTCGTCAACAATTCCCTGGAACGGGCTGTTGAGTGAGTTCTGATGAACACTGTTTCCGAGGTCGCTGATTTCCGTGGGGTCAATCTTTTTCCATTCCTCGTCAAGCTGTTTCTTGACTTCGGGTTTTGGTATATTGCCCATATAGACAGAAACGGAGTTGGTATCGGGGTCATATTTGACATCAAGGCTTTTAAGACCGTCTATAAGGATATCTTTTCCGTTGGGTGTTGACGGTGCTGACGGAGTTATTCCGTTTACGACTGTACCCTTGCCGAATGCGTCAATAAAGTAATCTCTTAATATATCTCCTGCTTTCTGAGTTCTGTGGGCATCTATAACGTTGAGGAGTTCGATTCCCTTTGCAGAACCGCCCACAAAATCAATTGTTACATTGTTTATTTTGCGGTTGCCTGCGAGTTTTATTGCCGTGCTTATGAAGTCTTTTATTACGGGCATGAGTATCATGTAGCGGAGTATGAAATTTGCGGCAACTTTCTGGTCTATGCCTTTGTGGAGGTTGCTTATTGCGAGTACGTCCATTACTTTATTTTCCCATGAGCGGTCTTCTTCTTCGCCGGAATTGTTTTTTCTTCCTGCGTTGTAGGAATTTATAAGGTTGCTGACTCTGCCTTCATACTCTGCTTTGCCGTCATTACTCTTGTTGAACGGCTGAAAGAGGGAGCTTGCATATTTGAGGTCGCCTTTCAGCATTTGTTCAGCCTCGGATTTTGACATATTTTCGAGAATGTCGCTTATGGTAGCCTTGATGAGATTTTTTCCCGCATATTCAATTGAAGCCTGTCCGCAGGGGTGGATATTTCCCGATACGTCAATAATTACGGCGGACATATCCGTTGTTCCGTCACCCATATCCACGCTTACCATGAGGTTATTGGGAGCTTTTCCCGTTATTCCGTTTGAAACGGCTATGCTTTCAAAGAGGAACTGTATATCATCAGCTTCGAGTGCATTGTGTATCTTGATGTCAAACATCGTCTGAACTTCTCTCTGTGCATAATTCCAGATATTTTTAAGATTGTTGAGATAATTCTTGCTCGGAAGTGAGGGAACTATGAAAACTTCATCACAATTGTTTGCAACGGCGTTGCAGGCGATTGTATAGCAGAGATTGTTTATTATGAGATTGGGGCTTCTGACATCTGCTGTCTTTACAATATCGGTTTTATAGCTTGGGTCAACCTTTATTGTCGGTTCATAGCCTGTCAGATTTTTTGTTACGGGCATCCAGCCTTCTTTGTACAGCGAATAGTCATTGTTTGAAACAGTTTCGTCATACAGTGTTGATATTGACATGAAGTTTGTGTGGTTGTTGATTTCGGGGTCATTGATTACGAATTTGTAGTCGCTCTTGAAATATTCCGAAAGGAAAGTGCGGACTGTACAGCTTTCCGTAACGGTTGACGGGAGGAAAGAACCTGTTCCTATTTTGTATTTCATACAGCTTGAACTGCTTCCGAAATCTACATATGCATCAAATCTCTGTTGCTGAACATCTGCGGGCTTTGCGATTTTTATTTCAAATCCGCCGTTTGTCGGGCTTGTGAGAAGTGCGGGTATATTCTGTTTTTTCCACCTTATATTCAGGGCATATCCGTAGCTTGAACCGTTTTCGTCACATACATCAATAAAATGTTCTGCTTTCGGAGAAGCAGTTGTAAATACCGTGCCGACAGGCGTTTTGATTTGGTGATGTGTGTCATCTGACATATCTTTTTTGATAATAGTGTGCTTTTTACCGTCATTGTCTGCAATTCCCTTGAATATTCCTGCCGAGAGGTCAACGGGATTTTTAACGCCGTCAACGGGAGTGGTGAGTATGAATGAATCTTCAAGACAGAAATATGTGAACTTTTTGCATCTGTTTTCAAATTCGGAAGAAAGATTCGGGAACATACACATTGTTTGAAGTTTCCTGATATTTGTGATATCACTTGTTTCGTATGTTTTCTTAATGCTGTACTTGTATATTATCGAATTGTCAACATCTGTTTCCGTTACGTTGTCAGCCGCAAGGAAAAGAAGCTTGTCATGGTAATCAAAGGAAAATTCAACGGAAGAAACTGCATTTGCCTTTTCGGGGTCGGGATTTACCTTGAAAACAACATTGTCAACATAGCTTTCACTGCTTTCAAGAGCATTTACAAGCACATCTGTTATCGGATATGTTGCACGGTAGATATTTCCGTTCTGACCGTGGTCTATACCGAGGCAGACATTTTTTCTTACGAGATTGTCAAGGTCTATGACAGAGGAAGTTTTGTAGAAATTTATATTGCATATGGTTCTTACGGAAGGGATTTTCGGCAGGTTTGCGATGTTCACGCCGTAGGAACTTACATCTATGTTTCCGTTGATTAAAGCCTGTATCAGCTTGATAGGTTCGGGGGCATTGGCAGGTATTGAACTTGCACTGAGGCTGAGAAGAATTTTCTGTCTTACGTTGAGATTCTGGATATTCCTTGTAAAATCTTTTCTGTTGTCAAAAAGTTCAATGTATTTCTTTCTCCAAGATTCGTCGTTTTTATACTTGCTGAGTTTAAATTCCTTCATGGGAATTACGAAATATACACTTGAAAAACAGCCGAGCATATTCGGATATTTTGTTCCGTCCTTACCGTTTGCAAAAGAAATTACATTTATTGAATAAGCTCCGTCTTCAAAAGGAGCAGGATTTCCGTTTACGGAATAAGATTTGTCCTCATCATTGGTTTTGATAACTTTTGAACCTGATTTTTCTTTAAGGTCAAATTTTTCCTTCCACACTTCGAGGTACTGCATATTCTCAACAGGCTTTACAGTTTTTGTTTGTGAGTCATATTCCTTGAATTTTATTTTCTGTATGCCAAGAGAATTTTTTTCGTCAAATCCATATATTATGGCACAGAACACAGCACTTACCCAACTGCAAAGGTTGGGAGTTTCCTGAATTTTCCTCATTACATCGGGGAGATTTTCGGGATTGTCGTCATATATTTTGACAAGTTCATCTATATCATTGAAGGTACTTATGAAATGGTCACTTCCGTCAGAAGTTGTTTTGAACTGCTGTCTGAGGTGTGTCACATAGTCCTTGTAACTGTTTTCGATTCCGATAAATCTACTGTTTGTTGCTACACCTGTATTATTTATATTTGCTGTTACAGACATGATTTATCACTCCTTTACAAAAGATTTTGTTTTATCAGGCTGTAAGTGTATGTTATGAGGTTACGGCAGTAAGTTTCCGCCTCGGGCTGAACATTGTTTTCATTGAGGCTGTCGTTCCACGTTCTTTCTTTTTTGTCGTTGTAGCTGCCGAACTCCTGAATACCCTGCTGGAATTTTTCAAGGAAATTTGTTCCGCCGTTTTCGCCTTTTATCAACTTGCAGGAAGCGGGGAAATCACTTGGTTTGCCCTGTCTGCCCGTGATTATTGCGGCGAGAGTTTTTTCGGTTGAATCGTTTATTTCCTTTGGTGACTCAATAGCCCTGATATTTATTTTTGTATTCTGGTCAACTGTTACGCTCTGTATAAGGTCGTTCACAATGCCGTAAAGACCGTCTGCAAATTCGCTCTGCGGAATCTGGGATTTTCCGAAAAATTCGACCTGTTCGGAAGTGTCGTCAATATCTTTCAGTGCCGTGAATACGGGGATTATATAATCATATACAAATTTTGCAAGATAATCCTTTACATAGCCTGCAAAAGCGATATTGCATTTTCCTTCGGGTTTTCTTTCGTCAAGAACAACGGCGGGATTGCCTACGCTTAAACCAATAAGACGGGGTCGTCTTGACAAAGCCCATTTTGTGAGAAGTATCGAAGCACCAGGCTTTTTTATGTCGTAGAAACAGTTGTAGATATATTTTATTATCACGGTTGAAAAAGCAAGGAATCTGTAAAGTTTCTTTGCATCTTCGGGGCGGAATACTCCGTCAATCGTGTACTTGTTTGAATTGGGAATACAGAAAGTATAGATATGACCGTTCACATATTCGTTTGAACTGTGATTAAGTGCTATTTCCTGTATTGTGAGTGCGCTGAGGAGATTTGTTATATGCAGTCTGTGTTCCTGATTGTCGGGCGCAAATTTGTCGCTTGTTATGTCATAGTTATATGAATCGCCATCGGGAATAAGGGGATATTTCATATTTATGAACGGGACAACCTTTGTAAGTGTAACGTCCGAATTTATCCTGTCGATAAATTTCGCCATATACTTGTTGGGATTAAGGTTTGTATAGTCATGGTTCGGGTCTTTGATATCGTCCCATTGTTTGCTGAGAAAATTTATATTTTCGTTATGGTGTCCTTCGTCTGCGGAATCCATATTTTTGCTTCTGAGTTTTTCAATTATTTTGTCCGCATCAAATATATTTATTTTGTCTTTCAACGATGCTTCATTGTAGAGTTCGGGGTGGGGGAGTTTTACATATTTGTCAAACTGAGTTGATGGTCCGACTATTGTATCAAATCTTCTGCAACCGCTTACACCGGGATTTACTCCTGCAATATCATAGCGGTTTTCAAGATATATGAAAGTTGCGGCAGTTCCGCCGCCCTTGTATCCGCCGCCGTTTATTACGATTATGTCACCCGATGCCGAACCGTAAAGGGAGCTGAAATCGGTATCTGCGTAATAAGCTTCTCCAATCCAAGGTTTTCCGTATATTCCGTTTTTTATGCTGAGTTTCATTTCATCTTCCGAAAAACCGAGTGCAAGATATTCAGAATCGGGGTACTTGTCGTTGAGGAATGTGCGTTTTCCGCTGAAAAAATTATCTGTTGTATTATCATTTATAAGGCAGTTGGTTTCGCCCGCAAATACCATATTGAAATAATTGTTGTAACTGGTTTTCATTTTTTCGGCTTGTTTTCCGTCCGGAGATTCGGGGTTTGTGTCAAGACAGCGGTAGTATATGTCCATAAGATTATTGCTGCCGTCCCTGACATCGTTGAACATTCCGACAGATGCCATTGTAAGGAGCGATTTGGAAGTGAGATAACCCTCACCGCCCCAGAGATTTGCAAAGACCTGCATTTTTAAATACTTCCTTTCGTATATATTATTTGTCTGCCGACACAGACACATGACGGCAGACATATTTTTCAGGCGTTTCTGAGTGGTTTGCAGAAAGGCAGGGCAAATACTGCTCCGCTGAGTACGGACTGACCGACAAGAACCCATATCATAAGGGGCTTTACAAGGTCAAGCTGCCACTGAAATGCAAAACAATGAATAAGGAATCCGACAATTCCCGTGACAACTGCTGTCATAACAGCGAATACTGACCAGCCGTCATATACATATTTCGCACCGCCGACAGTTTTTGTGAAAGACCATTCATTTTCGCTTCTTCCTGCGATTTTCTTGTATTCAAGGCAATACATTACGATTGAAACTATCATGCTGAGAGAGGCTGAAAAATATCTGAATCCGTGGCGTTTGAATATGAAATGTATTGCGGTTTCCCGAACAAATGTATCGGACTGCGAATACAGATATCCGACAACATAGCATATTATTGTGAGTACGGCTATGCATACAATACCTATTGCCATAGCAGCAGTTTCCTCACTTTTTGATTTGTGTGTTAAAGCGTTTGACATATATAAACCTCCGTTCATTTCTGATTTTCCGTATCGGAAACCAGTATTAAATTTATTCTGCGTACATTTTCGGTTTCGGTAGTTATA
>JAFYFU010000041.1 GCA_017543595.1 Ruminococcus sp.
ATATCGCAGAGGGGATTTTTTTAACCTGCGGTATAAATTTATAGGATTATTCCGGAAAGGCTAATTTTTATGAAGAAAACTCTTGCTGCTCTGTTTGCACTCATATGCGTGGCAGGCGGAGCAAATGCCGCTCTTGTATCACCGAACAAGAATACAGGAAATACCACTATCGTTGCTCAGGCTGCCGATGACCTGTCTTTGCTTGAAGGTATACACGCAGGGCATTACAGTTACAAATACGCAGACACTTCTATCTATACGACAAAGTTCACCTTATTGACATTCAAGGAAGAATCTCCTGCTGATGGCAAAAAGGCTGAAACAAAGTCATCATGGACAGACGCTTCAACAGGAAATGAATATGCAATTTACAGCGAGGTTATTACTGATTTGAATAAAACAGTTGTTGATACTCAGTATTGCATAGGTATCAAGAAAGCTAAAAACACCATTCTTGATGCCAAGATGAACAGTGCAGTTGACCTCAGCGAACTTGACGGTTTTATTCCAAGCGATACAAAACTTCCAACTACTCTCGTTTCTGACCTCAAAGGACAGGGAGTAAAATATATTGCTGACAGTGCTTTCGCAAACTCTTACCTCAAAACCGTTGACCTCACAGGCGTTGAATACATAGGAAAAAATGCTTTCAACAAGTGTGCATACATAACCGAAATCGAAATTCCGAAAACTGTTAAATTCGTTGGCGAAGGAGTTTTCTCCGGAAGCGGTCTCAAAAAGCTCACTGTAAACAATGATATGCCTGTAATACCCAAGTCTTTTTGCAGTGAAACGGCTCTTACGGAAGTAACTTTCGCTCACCCCGAATATATAAGGGAAATCGGCGTTTCTGCATTCGCAAAAACTCCTCTCTCCGCACCCATATTCAACCAGTGGTACGGAAAAGATGTTTCCAATTATGAAACACTTTATGTTGATGACAGTGCATATTAGGGCTGATCTTCAATAAAAGAAATAAACATGCCTGACAATGTACTCTTCCTCGGAAAGAAAGCTTTCTACCAGAATACAAGCGCAAAACAGGTAATTTTCGGTAAAAATACATGGGCTGCCGACCAGAACTGTTTCAACGGCTGTACCGCTCTTGTTGACATAGAATTCAACGATGTTCTTACAACTCTCGCAGGAGGCTGTTTCCAGGGCTGTACATCTCTTAAATACGTTGTAGGTCTGCCCGCTACAATGTGCGACTGGACAGAAGAATTCAGCACAACAGGCTACGGTATCGGTGACGGTGTATTCTCAGGCTGTACTTCACTTATCGGTGCAGTTATTCCTACAACTCTCCAGAGAATCGCTCCTTCCATGTTTGAGGGAGATATAAACCTCACAACCGTAAGATATGCAAACCGTGGCGATTATGACCGCAACAAGGCAAAAGATGTTGAATATCTTACTGCATATGAAAAAGATGCAGAAGGAAATCCAAAAAAAGATGCAAACGGAAAAATAATATACAAAGTTGGACCTGCTACCTGCGAAAACAAGGTGAAAATCAAGGACAAGGCTTTCAAGGACTGCGTAAAGCTCACTGATGTAAACTTCCCTGCTGCAACGGATATCGGAGCAAGCGCATTTGAAGGCTGTACAGGCGTTAAGACCGTAAGTATTCCCAAGAGCCAGTATATAAGAGATTCCGCTTTCAAGAACTGCTCAGGAATGAATTCGTTCACGGCAGGAGAATGTAAAGTTGTAGGAAACAACGCCCTCGAAGGCTGTTCCGCAATGGAAAAGATAGAACTCCTCTCCGACCAGTACGGCGGTAATGTAAAGGAAGATGCAAAGGGTATCACAATCACAAGCGACCCCGATGAAACAAATTCTTCAAGCGGATACATTTTCAAAAATTGTACAGCTGCAAAGAAAATAACCATAAAGGGCGAAAATAAAGTAAAGCTCTGTGCAGGTATGTTCTCAGGCTGTACGGAACTCACTGAAATAGGCGGAGATATCTCAGGCGTTTCGGTTATAGGAAAAGAATGTTTCTCAAACTGCTCCGCAATAACAAAACTCAACCTCCCCGCACTCAAAATCCTTGAAAGCAGTGCATTTATGAACTGTTCAGCACTCAAAAGCATTTCAGACAGCGGTGTTGAGATAAACGCAGAGGACTACGGTTCAAAGTGTTTCCAGAATTGCTCACAGCTTGATATCGAAGTAAGAGGCGTTATCTCCACAATAGGCGCAAACGCTTTCCAGAACAGTGCCGTAAAGAAAGTTTCAATAGACGGAATGGTAGGCGGTACGGTAGTTATCGGTGCATCTGCATTTGCTGACTGTCAGTATCTCGAATCCGCAACTATTCTCTCGCCCGGTGTTGATAAATTCTCTGTCGGCGCAAGCGTATTCTCCAAGTGTCCGATACTTAAAAAGGCTGTTTATGAAGGTCCTATCATTACTGCTTCAATGTTTATTGACTGTCCCGAACTTGTTACTGTTGAAACTTCTGCCGATGTATTCAGCGAAAAAGCTTTCAGCGGCTGTACAAAGCTTGAACAGGTAATCAAGAAGGGAACTTCCGAACCTGTAACAGCAAAGGAAATCAACGGTTCTGCATTTATGAACTGTGCCGCACTCAAAAATACTTCCGCAGATACAAATACAATATTCAAGGGCAATACACAGTATTCAGGCTGCTCGTCAATCACAAGCGCAAGTGTATCAACACTTACTCCGGGTATGTTCCAGAACTGCACAAGCCTGCCTTCTATCTCGCTTACAAGTGATATAACAACTATCCCTGCTTCATGCTTCCAGAACTGCACAAGCCTCGGAAAGTTCAGCTTCGGCAAGATAACACAGATAGGCGACAACGCATTTGAAAATACTGCATTTACAGCAATGACACTCAGCAACATGACAACAATAGGCAAAAAGGCTTTTGCAAACAGCCAGTCTCTTGCAAAAGTTACAGTCAATGCAGAAAAGGTTGACACAAGTGCATTTGCAGAGTGTCCTGCACTCAAAAAGATTGAAATTACAGCAGATTCTGTTGAATCAAATGCATTCGCTAAGTGCCAGTCACTTTCAACTGCTACTCTCAATGTAAAGAATATAGGTGCAAGCGCATTCTCAGATGATACTGCACTCAAAGAAGTAACATTTGCTGACGGCACTCCCGAATCTGTTGGTGCAAGCGCATTCCTTAACTGCAACAAGCTCAGTGTACTCAAAATAGCAGGAAATCCCACGCTTTCATCTAAGTGTATCGGCTTTGTAGGCGGTAAGGTTAATCCCACATTCGTACTCGCAGGCGAACCGAATTCATCTGTTCAGGAATATGCTGACAAGAACGGCATAAACTTCCAGGATATGAGCGGTGAAATCGTTATCCCGACAACAGAAGCTCCTACCGAGAAACCCACTCAGGCTCCTACCGAGAAGCCCACAGAAGCTCCTACCGAAACTCCGAGCAACAGACTTGCAGGTGACGCAAACCTCAGCGGTGACGTAACCATTTCCGATGCTGTTGCAATTCTCCAGCATCTCGCAAATCAGGAAGTATTCCCGTTCAGCGACCAGGCAAAGAGCAACGCAGACGTTGACGGTAAACCCGGTGTTACAGGTAACGATGCTGCTACTATCCAGCTCTACGATGCAGGAGTTATAAAAGAACTCACGTAATCAGACATAATAAAAACGGTACTTGAAAAAGTACCGTTTTTTTTATTATAAATATTTTATCAAGCCGTTTCTTATGATATCAAGTCTGCTGTCGCTTATTCCGAAATCCATGTTCTTGTAAGTCCATGCACATCTGCCTATATTGTGCTTTTTAAAGACAGCGTTTATATCCTTGTACCATCTGAGAGTTTCTTCGGGCGAAACAACGTTTATAACACCGTATTCTCCGCAGTAAAGCCTTGTATTATGCTTTTCAGCCTTTGCAATCGCTGTGGAGAAAAGATTCTCAAAATATTCCTCCGAACAGCCCGAATCAGCATATTTTATTCTTTCGGAGGGGTTTATTGCTGTTGTCCAGTATGCGCCCTGATGAGTAAATTTAAGGGGTTCATAACAGTGCATATTGTAAATTACGTTGCTGTCTGCGGGTGCATCGAGATACTGAACAGTATCAGCGGCATTATTTTTATAGCTTCCCACAAGGATAATTGTATCGGGTGCATATTCCCTTATTCTTTTGATACATTCTTTTGAAATTCTGTTCCACGGGGTAATAAAGTTTTCGTCCGTTATTTCGTTGAGGAGTTCAAAGGCAATTGTATCGGAATATTTTCCGAAAAGTTTGGCTGTTTTCTCCCAAAGGCTGTAAAATCTTTCCTGATATTCTTCACTGTCAAAAAATCCGCTTTCGCTTTCACCGTAATAGTCAAAAGAAAAGCCTGCTGTTTTGTGGAGGTCAAGAACAACATCAAGACCGCATTTTCGGCAGTTTGCAACTGCATCTGCGATTCTCTGGAAACCTTCTTCAATGAAGTTGCCGTTTGCGTCCTGAACTATATTGTAATCAAACGGAATACGCACATGGTCCATACCCCATGATGAGATTATGCTGAAATCCTCATCTTTTATAAAATTGTCAAGGTGTTCCTTGTCATAGCTGCACTGTGAGAGCCAGCCCCCCAGATTGATTCCCTTCATAAGATGTGGTTTTTTCATAGTATTTCCTCCGTTACAGTAATATCGTATATGATAGTAATATTATAGCACAATAATTCACAGTAATATATCACTATAATTGAAAAAATACCATTATTTTGACATAAAAAATACAACAAAAAAAGCCTCCGGACAACCGGAAGCCTTTTCATTCGTGTTAATTAATTACTCAGCAGAAGGAGCTCCAACGGGACAAACACCTGCACAAGCACCGCACTCTACGCAAGCGTCTGCATCAATAGTGTATTTTCCGTCACCTTCTGAGATAGCACTTACAGGACATTCTGCCTGACAAGCACCGCAGCTAACACAATCGTCTGAAATAATGTATGCCATAAATAATGCACCTCCGCATAAATTTCGGGAATCATTCCCATTGATATCATTATATCATATTATATAAAAAAGTCAAGGGTTTTTCGTTAGCCACGGCTTACATTATATTTAATTTATATAGTTATGTACTTAAAAAGATAATTTTCTTCAAATTCCGAAACGGAAACAGGCTTTGAAAAATGATAGCCCTGAAAAACGTCACAGCCTGCCTGCGCCAAAAATACTGCCTGTTCCTTTGTTTCGACACCTTCCGTAATTACTTCCATTTTAAGGGCTTTTGCGAGGGAAACCACCATTTCGAGAATTATCTTGCTTTTCTCTATATTTTCGGTTTTTCTGAGGAATCCCATATCAATTTTAAGAACGTCCGCAGTGATATCTTTGAGGGTATTCAAAGAAGAATAACCGCTTCCGAAATCGTCTATTTCTATGATAAATCCGAATTGCCTGAGTTCTTTTATAAGTTTAAGCTGCTGCTGAGGGTTGCTCATTACGGCGGTTTCGGTTATTTCGAGGTGCAGGGACTTCGGATTTATATTATATTTTTTTACAAGCCCCGTAATGACTTCGTAAACGTCCATGAGGTAGAAATCTTTCGGGGATATATTTACGGATATATAAACATTCTCTATTCCCGAATCATTCCATTTTTTAAGCTGTGAGCAGGAAAGTTCCCACATATAGGCATCGAGTTTGCTTATAAGACCCGTATTTTCGAGGATATTTATAAATCTTCCCGGAGATACTATGCCGTCCTGCGGGTGATTCCACCTTACAAGGGCTTCACCGCCGTTTATACTGCCGTCAACGTTTACCTGCGGCTGAATATATATGAGGAACTGACCCATAGCCATAGCGTTTTCAAATTCGCCTATTACTTTCTGTTCCTGAACAACGGAACTTCTGAGTTTTTCATCATAGTAGGCAACAGTATTCTGATAACTGTCCTTTATGGTTTTTATGGCGAGGTTTGCCCTGTCGCACATTACGGATATGCTTACATCACGCTGTTCAATTTCATATACGCCGATATGGATATATATTTTAAAGAAAGAATTTCCCATAGCCCTGCTTACTTTTGAATACTCATAGAGGACGGTATCCTCATCAAATCTTTCTTTCGGGAAACATATGGCGAACCTGTCGCTTGTAAGCCTGCCGTAAACGCATTTACCGCCCGCAAGATTTGCGGTTATGTTGGCGATAACTTTAAGGAGGTTGTCACCGCCCGAAACGCCGAAAATATCATTAACCATCTTGAAATTCTTGACATCTGTGCAGACAATACAGTAATCCGTATCGGGGTTTTTGTCAATTAATTTTCTTGTTTCCTCATAGAAATATTCCCTGTTGTAAATTCCCGTAAGGGTATCATGGGTAGCCCTGTATTTTTCTGCTTCAAGTTTTTCGTCATCGTCCGTATGGTCATTTATCAGGAAGAAACAGCCGATATACCTGAAAGAGTTATCGAACATCTGTTTATATTCAATACTGCAATTTCTTATTTTGCCGTCAATTCTTTTCTGGGTTTCCCACGAACAGTCTTTTGATTTTTCTGATATTTTTTCAGAGAACCATCTTTTAACCTGAATATCGACATTTTCGCTGTTCATTTCGGCATCGCAGTAAATTCCGGCGGTTTTGTTTGCGTGAACGCATTTTCCGTCAACATCAATGCATATAATACCGTAGCGCATATTTGCAACGGAGAAGAACAAAAGCCTGTCCATAAGTCCTCTCGGCACATAGATAAGCGAAAAATAAAAAGATGCAACCGCAACTATCACATAGAACAAAAGCGAATAGTCAAATTTTGTTTCAAAATTCAGAAGTACCGCATTAATCGAAACAACAGGACATAATGAAATAAATACCATTGCATATTTCATCTTGTATATTTTAGGCATAGAAACAATTTTTTTAATGAGTATTCCGAAAACAATTACAATTCCCATGTACATGAATCCGAGATGAAAGGCGTAGAATAACCTGAAACTTGAAATATAATGAAAAGTTTTTCCGAACGCCCCCGTGAAAGTCTTGAAAGTATACATATATTTTGTAAATGGATTTATAAGCAAAAAGACAGAATCCGCAAGGGCATATATGTATATTAATTTCTTTCCGCCTTTAAGCCTGTCATTGTTTCCCGTAAATTTTTCGGCAAAAATTATAAGGCATATAACCACTGCGTCATCACAGATATTATACAGACCGAAAAGAACTGCGGAAATAATATCACTTTCAATAAATATCGC
Organism: Ruminococcus sp.; assembly: GCA_017543595.1. Taxonomy (GTDB): domain Bacteria; phylum Bacillota; class Clostridia; order Oscillospirales; family Ruminococcaceae; genus Ruminococcus. Next base: position 7,236 of record JAFYFU010000041.1, read on the forward strand.
AGAAACATAAAGCCATATGCAGACCGAACCCGAAAGAAGAAGCTTTTTTACGGCTGAGGAAATTTCATTGTTTTCAGTTTTTTTGAAGGTATAACAAAAACAGCCGAAAATAAGCAGAGCCGATAAAAAAAGCACTGTAACAAATGCCCAAACCAATCAATATCACCTACTGTCAAAGGAAATATGAACACAAAGATATACTAAGCTAACATAATTTTATCACAAATCTTAAAATATGTCAACCATTTCGGCAATAATGTTTTACTAAGGCGATATTTTTGGGCTTTTTTATCAACAAGGAGTGTCAAATATTATGCATATTTACAAAAATTGTGAAAATTTCGGGAATACTCTTGATTTATTTAAAAAACATGGTAAAATATAATTAGCACTCAAATAAAGAGAGTGCTAAAAAGATTTGTCAGCCCTGTCCGCACATCACTTCCCCCGATTAAAAGTTGTGGACGGCAGGGAGGACAGACTCAAACAGGAGGTAATTTTATGAATATCAAGCCCTTACAGGACAGAGTTGTTGTTAAAATGGCAGAAGCAGAGGAAACTACCGAAAGCGGTATCATTCTTTCGGGTTCAGCTAAGGAAAAGCCCGAATTTGCAGAGGTTCTTGAAGTAGGTCCGGGTACTGCCGATGTTAAAATGGAAGTTAAAAAAGGTGACAAGGTTCTCATTTCAAAATATTCGGGAACAAATGTAAAACTCCACGGCGAAGAATATATCATAGTTAAAATGGAAGATATTCTCGCTGTTGTTGAATAATTAAATTAATATAAAGGAGCAGATTTATCATGGCTAAGGATATTAAATACGGTGAGGACGCAAGAAAGGCTCTCCTCGCAGGTATAGACAAACTCGCTGATACAGTTAGAATAACTATGGGTCCCAAGGGCAGAAACGTTGTTCTTGACAAGAAATTCGGCGCACCCCTTATTACAAATGACGGTGTTACCATCGCAAAGGATATCGAACTTGATGACGCTTTTGAGAACATGGGCGCACAGCTCGTCAAAGAAGTTGCAACAAAAACCAATGACGCAGCAGGTGACGGTACAACAACTGCTACTCTCCTCGCTCAAACTATCGTAAGAGAGGGCATGAAGAATATCGCAGCAGGCGCAAACCCCATGATTCTCAAAAAGGGTATCGCAAAGGCTGTTGACATTGCCGTTAAGAATATCACTGAAAATTCAAAGGCTGTTGCAGGTTCTGAGGATATCGCAAGAGTAGGTACTGTTTCTTCCGCTGATGAAAATGTCGGAAAACTCATCGCTGAGGCTATGGAAAAAGTTACCGCTGACGGCGTTATCACTATCGAGGAAAGCAAGACTGCCGAAACATACAGCGAAGTTGTTGAGGGTATGCAGTTCGACAGAGGATATATTTCTCCCTACATGGTAACAGATGCAGACAAAATGGAAGCTGTCTATGATGATGCATTTATCCTTATCACAGACAAGAAAATATCTTCTATTCAGGATATTCTCCCCCTGCTTGAACAGATAGTTAAAATGGGCAAGAAACTCGTTATCATAGCTGAGGACGTTGAGGGTGAAGCTCTTACAACTATTATTCTCAACAATCTCCGTGGAACATTCAAGGTTGCAGCCGTTAAAGCTCCCGGATTCGGTGACAGAAGAAAGGAAATGCTCAAAGATATCGCTGTTCTCACAGGCGGTGAGGTAATTTCTTCCGAACTCGGTCTTGAACTCAATGAAACAACTATTGAACAGCTCGGTCAGGCTAAACAGGTAGTTATCCAGAAAGAAAATACTATCATTGTTGACGGCGCAGGCGATTCCGATGCTATCAAGGCAAGAGTAAGCCAGATAAGAAACGCTATCGAAACAACTACTTCCGATTTCGACAGAGAAAAACTTCAAGAGAGACTCGCTAAACTCGCAGGCGGTGTCGCTGTAATCAAAGTCGGTGCAGCTACCGAAATCGAAATGAAAGAAAAGAAACTCCGCATTGAGGACGCTCTCGCAGCTACAAAGGCAGCCGTTGAGGAAGGTATCGTTGCAGGCGGCGGTACTGCATTTATCAACGCTATCCCCGCAGTTGAAAAGCTTCTCCCCTCACTTGACGGTGACGAAAAGACAGGCGCAAAGATTATTCTTAAAGCCCTTGAAGCTCCCGTTCGTCAGATTGCTGAAAATGCAGGTCTTGAAGGCAGTGTAATCGTTGACAAGATAAGACGTTCACGCAAGCTCGGCTACGGCTTTGACGCTTACAACGAGACTTACTGCGATATGATTCCCGCAGGTATCGTTGACCCGACTAAGGTAACACGTTCAGCACTTCAAAATGCTGCTTCCGTTGCGGCTATGGTTCTCACAACAGAAAGCCTTGTTGCAGACATCAAGGAAGAAACTCCTGCTCCTGCTATGCCCGCAGGCGGTATGGGCGGAATGTATTAATGCATAATTCATAATGCATAATTCATAATTAAACTATAAAAAAAGGCGAACCCCGTCCAAAGGGTTCGCCTTTTATTCTTTACTCTGCATTTCAAGGAGAGTTTCCGCACGTTCAATCAGTTTTGCCTTGTTTTCAGATGATAACTTATCATAAATTTCAAGGAGTTCAAAATCGTCTTTTGACAACATATCTGTTGTATCTCTCGAAAGCCCTAAAATATAGTCAACACTGACATTGCAGACTTCTGCAACATCTCTAACATAATTTATCGGTGCTTTCACTTCTCCTCGTTCATAACGGCTTATTTCCTGCTGTGAAATTCCTATTAATTCAGCAAGCTGATACTGTGTGCATACCTTTTTTCTGACCTTTACAAGGTTGGGATAAAGGTAAATGTGATTCTGCATAAATAACATTCCTTTCAATTGTATATTCCTACAAAATTTATTTTACAACTAATATGTTGTATTGACAAACAAGAAACATCATGTTATACTTTATTTATACGATATATATGTCGTTTTTTGCAATTTATTATAAAATAAATTGTAATATTTTATTTAAGGAGTGGTTTATATGAAAAAAGCCAGAACACGTTACAACAAGTTTACAGCATACTTTCTTTTTAGTTCTTCATTAGCGGTTTTTGAATTTCCGTTATTTATGTCTACGGGAAATTCTAAACAGTTCTTGCCAGTATTCATTGTTGGATTGATATTCTTAATACTGTTCACTTTTATTAACATTAGAAAAGCTCCAAAAGGCGAAAGAATTGGAACATGGTTTCGTGCATGGTGGCTGGGGCTAAAAGTTGCTTTTAAACTTGCATTGTGCTTTACATTGATACTTATTCCTTTTGTTATGTCCCACAAATCAAAAATCAGCGAAAAGGATTATTACTTCTGGGAAGATGGTGATGTTGTCAGGGGAGATGACGGAAGAGAATTTACCGTATGTGGCGGCGGGAGTTTTGTAAATGTCAATGGAAACTGGCAGAAAATATACACACTTAACGGCGAACCTTATTTTGAGGACGGACTCAATAAAATATGGCTCTCAGACAGACGATAAAAAAAGGCGAACTCTTTTTAAAGGGTTCGCTTTTTAATTCCTAATTTAAAATAGTTCTTGACATTTAATGCAATATGATGTAGAATTATAGAGTAACATAAAATTCCGAAAGAGGTTTTGAAAATGCTTAAAAACAATGAAAAAGTAATGGACAAGATTGTTGAACTCTGCAAATCAAAGGGCTTTGTCTATGCAGGCTCTGAAATTTACGGCGGTCTTGCGAATACATGGGACTACGGTCCTCTTGGTGTTGAACTCAAAAACAATATCAAAAAGGCTTGGCTTAAAAAATTCGTTCAGGAAAACAAATACAATGTAGGTCTTGACTCTGCTATCCTCATGAATCCTCAGACTTGGGTTGCATCGGGTCATATAGGCGGATTCTCCGACCCTCTCATGGACTGCAAGGAATGTAAGACCCGTCATCGTGCCGATAATCTCATAGAGGATTTTGACGGCACTAACCCCGCAGGCTGGTCAAATGAGCAGATGATGAACTACATCAAGGAAAAAAATATCCCCTGCCCCAACTGCGGAAAGCATAATTTCACGGATATAAGACAGTTTAACCTTATGTTCAAGACTTTTCAGGGCGTTACCGAGGACAGCAAGAGCGAACTCTATCTCCGTCCCGAAACCGCACAGGGCATATTTGTAAACTTTGCAAATATACAGCGCACAACAAGAAAGAAAGTTCCTTTCGGCGTTGCACAGGTTGGTAAATCTTTCAGAAACGAAATCACCCCCGGAAACTTTATTTTCCGTGTACGTGAGTTTGAACAAATGGAACTTGAATTTTTCTGCAAGCCCGGCACAGACCTTGAATGGTTTGACTATTGGAGAACTTATTGCAAGAACTTCCTGCTTGCTATCGGTCTTAAAGAGGAAAATCTCAGACTCCGTGACCATGACAAGGAAGAACTCTGTTTCTACTCAAAGGCTACAACCGATTTTGAGTATCTTTTCCCGTTCGGCTGGGGAGAACTCTGGGGCGTTGCTGACAGAACCGATTATGACCTCACACAGCATATCAAGACAAGCGGTAAGTCACTTGAATATTTCGACCCCGAAACAAATGAAAAATATATCCCCTATGTAATTGAACCTTCTCTGGGCGTTGAGAGACTTTTCCTTTCAATCGTTACAGAAGCCTATGACGAGGAAGAACTCATTACAATGGACAAGAACGGCAACGAAAAGAAAGATGTAAGAACCGTTATGCATTTCCACCCCGCACTTGCACCTTTCAAATGCGCTGTACTTCCCCTTGTAAAGAAACTCACTCCAAAGGCAGAAGAAGTCTATGAAATGATTTCAAAGAAATTTATGGCTGACTTTGACGAGGCAGGAACTATCGGCAAGAGATACCGCCGTCAGGACGAAATAGGTACACCTTTCTGCATTACAGTTGACTTTGACACTATTGAGAAAGACAACTGCGTAACTGTCCGTGACCGTGACACTATGGAGCAGGAACGTGTTCCGATTGACGAAATTGTATCATTCCTTGAAAAGAAAATCGAGCTTTGATTAATATAAAAAAATGCCCCTGAAATACGGGGCATTTTTTATGCATAAAAAGAAATCAGCCGTTGAGGGGTACGGCTGAAATCCAAAGGGGTATTAGAGGGTATTTCTTTATCTATACGATTCAGGCAGAGTTGTTACAACACCTGCATCGTATTTCTGTATGGTTGATGCGTCCTGTCCTGTTATGCCGTCGCCTCTTGCATAGACATCGGCATTGTTTTTGCCTTTTTCAGAGAGAGGGAAATCTGTTGCGTTTGCGAGATACTGCAATATTGAAACTGCATCTGATACACTTACATTTCCATCGCAGTTTGCATCGCCGTAGATAACATCATCTGTAACGGCTGTTGTCGTGGTATCCGCAAGTTCTGTTGTGGTTTCCGTTGTTGTTGTGGTAACTTCGGAAGTAGTTGTTGTTGTCACAGTTTCTTCAAGCTTTGTTCCGAATACGGCATAGTTTATAACATTGTAGTTAGTACCGTTGTCGCCTAAAACAACGTCCTGTCCGTTCTTGAATGTATTCTTGTATATGCTGTATGTAACATCATTGCTTGATGAAGCTGTCATATTTGTTTTTTCCCATGTTTTGAGCCATTCGGGAACCACGTTCTGTTCTTCCACACGAACATCAAGGAGAATATATGCGTCCATGTCACAGCCTGCTGTGAATTTAACAAGATTTCCCTTGTAATTTTTTGAATCGCAGGCGGTCATGATTGATTCCGCACCTTTGAGAACTTCGGGGAGAGATGTATAAACAAACTCTCTGTCGCCGTATATTTTGCCATGTTCCGAATTTGAGGGAGCGACTTTCCAGTCCTCATAATTTTCAAGGTCATTGACTATTACATTCTTGAATATATTTCCCTCTATGGGGTCAATCTTAACTTCAAGTATCCATTTCTGGTCATCACTGTCATTGCAAGCCCACTCAATGATATTTGCACCGATTTCCTTTGAAGCAGCAGTTACGCCTATACCGCTGTTGTCATTAGTTACTTTTGTACAGATATTATATGTTCCGTTGCCTGCATCTACAAACTTGAAAAGCTGTGCATCACTCTGGGTATCGCCCCATATGCCTATATTAGTGCCGTTCTCAACTTTTCCGTAGTCGATATCGAGGAGATATGTTTTTCCGTCACCGAGTTCGGAATATAATCTGTAATATCCTCCGCCTGCGTCCTCAAAAGTCCAGCCGTGATTCAGTTCGCCCTGCTGAACATTTGAACCGTTTTCAGCTTTTCCGTCAGCGATTTCAAGATAAAGTCCGCTGTTCACATTCTTTATTGTATACTTGAATTTTGTATCTATGACTGCGCCCGTCTTGCCTATGGGAGCGGAATTTCCGCCGTTTACTTCGCAGTCTGACGGTCTTGCGGGGAGGTCATATCCCGTACCGAGGAAAAATCTTGTATGAGGCGGCTGATTGTATGCTGTATTCTGAGATGATACCTGCATACGGTACTGAGGGTCATGCATAAGGGTTGTTATCCTGTAATCTGTCTCGTAGGGTGTGCAGTAAATTCTTACCGATTTATGATTTGCCGCCCTTACTATCAATTCTTCTCGCCAGTCGCCGAAAATATCAGCAGAAAGACAAGGAGTTCCTTTTGTTGTATTGCAGGTATAATAACCGTCTGTAACGAGGAGATTTGTTATCGTTGTCTTTCCAGCTTCACCTGTCATTTTTGAAATAGTCGCAGGTGAATCCGTATAGCCGTCAAGAATTTCTCTTTCGAGGTCGCCGTCCCAGTATGACAGGAAATTAATTGCAGGTCTGCGGCAATTCAGTACATTTCCCTTTGTATCGACAACAGGCGTTGAATTATCGGACAATTTATTGCCCCAGCACTCTGCACCGGGATTTCCTGCCCATACATTATCCGCACAGCATCTTCCCGTATCGCCTGCACCGTTCTGGTGATAGATAATTTTCTTCTGGTCAAGGTCTAAAAGTGATACTCCGTAGCCTGAACTTTTTTCTTCATGGCAAATCCATGCTTCAAGTCCGGGGTTTGTGGGGTCAAGGTCACCGAGGTGCATAGCGTCACCGTGTCCCTGATTGGTATTATAATAAACTGTTCCGTTGTCATCAATGACAGTTGCACCTGTTAATATTTCCTGCCTGCCGTCACCATCAACGTCCGCAGGCATACTGTTATGGTTTCCGTCACCGTAACCTGCTGCGGAAGAATTATTTCCCGTATCGAAAGCCCATAATTCTTTCAGCTTTTTATTTTCAACAGTGTAGGCTGTTGCGGTCATTCTTGTATAATATCCTCGTCCCGTAACCACACAGGGGTGAACACCGTCAAGATAGGCAACTGTTCCCCAGAAACGGTCTACACGGTTTCCGTACTTGTCGCCCCAGTTGCTTACAGTTCCTCTTGCGGGCTTATAGTTTACGGTGTCGAGAATTGCACCTGTTGCGCCGTCAAAAAGCGTATAATATTCAGCTCCGCTCAAAACATATCCATCGGAATTGCGATAGTCCTTTGAAGCATCGCCTATGACTTTTCCTGTGCCGTCAACAGTTCCGTCAGCGGTTTTGCAGGTCATTTCAGCTTTTCCGTCAAGGTCGAAATCCGCAACATAAAACTGCGTATAATGTGCGCCTGCACGGATATTTTTACCGAGGTCAATTCTCCACAATCTTGTTCCGTCAAGCCTTATACAGTCTATGAAAACATTTCCCGTCTTGCCCTTCTGGGAGTTGTCCTTTGAATTGTCAGGGTCCCATTTGAGGAAAAGTTCATATTGTCCGTCACCGTCAACATCTCCGACAGACATATCATTCGGACTGTATGTAACTCCCGATGCCGTAGGCGGATTCAAAGGAACATCAAAATATGCATTATTTGATATCAATTTGCAATCCTCAGAGGACATGAGAGCATTTCCCGAAAAAGTATCAACTCTGTACTTTGAATTTGCATTTCCGGATTTGTCAAGATAACAGGTTGATTTTCCCGATTCGCTTGTATATATAAGTGTTCCGTCACGGTAAAGCTTATATGTTGCGTTGTCGTCATCATTCGCAAGATAACGCCAGCTTACCAACATTCCCGAACCCGTATTAACTGCACAGATTCCCCTGTCGAGGTATTCAAGCATATACTTTGATGCGGCATTTGCATTGATTCCGCTCACAGGAACAGCCGCTGCGGATACAGCTATAAGTGCAGACGACAAAGCCGCCGCCATGCGTTTAAATTTGTTCTTCATAATCAGTCACTACCTTTCAATTCCCTCATATTTAAATAATTTCTGTAACCGATTCACATTTTATCTACAATTAATATTATACATAATCTTTTGTGATTTTACAATGAAAAATTATATCATGTTTGTAGATTTTTTGAACTTCTGCCGATTATTATAAAAAATGCTATTGCATTTAAATGCATAATATGATAGAATATTATATATAAAAAAATATTCATATGTAAAATAAACTCATTTTACAATCGGAGGGCTGTATGAAAAAAAGACTGCTAATAGGAGTGATAATAACAGAATGTAATGTTGATTTTCAGGAAGAACTTATGCGTGGGATAATCTCTCAGGCTTTCAAAAGCAACTGCGATGTTGCCGTAATTAATGCGCTGAATAATTTTTATATGAAATCAACTCATAAAATGGCGGAAAAAGATATTTTCAAGCTGATACTTTCGGACAAATTTGACGGGTTTCTCTATGACAGAAATACTTTTCTGAATGAAGATATCAGGGAATATATTGACTCTCTCCTGAAAAATTCAAAAAAGCCCGTAATGCTTATGGATTCGGGCGAACACAGAAGCTTTGAAACAACTTCCGTTGATGACTGTTCAGCCTTTGAAATAATTACCGACCACCTTATAAATGTTCACGGTCTGAAAAAAATATACTGCCTTACAGGTCCGAAAAATATTTTTGTCTCATGCGAAAGACTTAAAGGCTATAAAAATTCCATGAAGAAAAACGGCTTGTATTTCGATAAATCTTATATGTATTACGGGAATTTCTGGAAAGATTCCGCCGTCAAACTCGCAAGGAAAATTATAAGCGGAGAAATTGAAAAGCCCGAAGCTGTTGTCTGCGGAAATGATGTCTCGGCTATCGCACTTGTAAATGAATTTATCAAAAACGGCATAAAAGTCCCCGAAGATATTGCCGTTACAGGATATGATGCATCTGTTGAGGGCTATCAGTTTTCACCCGCAATTACAAGTTACAGCAGACCGAATTATCAGCTCGGTGCAGAGGCTTTCAGACGGCTTTACAGAATCATTACGGGAAATATCTGCAATAAAGTCCCGAGCGAAAACGGAAGTCTGCGCCTCGGAAAAAGCTGCGGCTGTGATGAGAATATCCATATCCGAAATAAAATAATCAGAAAAACTTCACTAAACAGAGAGTATGAAGCAGGGCTTTTCTACGGGGATATGCTTTTTGATATAACCAATGCGGAAAATTATACTCAGTTTGCTGAGAAAATCGACAATTACACTTACTTTATCCATAAAATGCGTTATGTTTCAATCTGCCTTACGAAAAAATATATTCTCTCACATGAAAGAAACGAAAAACTTGATTTCAGTATTGGCGATGAAGTCACGGAAATACTTTCAAAATCAAGCGTCAACCGTTCGGAATCAGTCGGAAAATATTTCAGCAGTAATGAACTGCTCCCAGTATTCAATAGTGAAAGAAATTATCCTGTTGCCTATTATATTTCCCCTCTGCACTATAATAATAATTTTTTCGGATACGCTGCCGTTTCTTTCGGGAAAATTCCAATGGCTTTCAGCACATTGTATCTCCAATGGATAAATTATGTAAATATTGCCCTTGAACAAATGAGAATACGCTCCGTTATGAACTATACTGTTTCAAATGCAAACAAAGCCCTGTTATATGACGAAAAAACAGGTATGCTCAACAGAAACGGAATAGAAAAAAAATTTACCGAATATATCTCACTTAATCCGAGTCTTGCCGAAAATGCCGAATGTATAAGAATACAGCTTACAGGACTTTCAAAGACATATTTCCAGAGCGGTGAGGAAAAATGCGAAAAAATATTCAATGCCTTCTCAGAGGCTGTACTGCTTTGTGTCGAAAATAATGAAATATGTGCCTGCTGGAACAATAATGTAATATGCATTATAACTTTCTCCCCCGAAAGAACCGAAAATATATTTAAAAATCTGTGCATCAAAATAAAAGAAAACCATGAGGAAAATTTAAATGTTGATTTCTTTGTGGGTTCATGTTCTCTCCGTGGGAATATCTCTCTTTCGGACGCTATGCACAAATCCGCCGTCAACCGCCTCTATACCTACAATATATCCGAAAACACCGAAAACCCGCAGTTTGAGAAAATCTGCCTGCTAAGAAACAAAATCATGAAAAATCCCGAAAAGCCTTGGAATATAAGCGAAATCGCAGACGAATTATATCTCAGTAAAAGCTATGTTCAGAGAATCTATAAATCATATTTCGGAAAAGGTATCATTGAAGAAATGATAATTTTCAGAATCGAAAAGGCAAAAAATTATCTCTCCGATACTGATATGACCGTCACGGAAATCGCAAGGAAGTGTGGATATTCTTCATATAATTATTTCGTCAGACAATTCAGAATGACAGAAGGCATTTCCCCTTCGGAATACAGAAACGGTATAAAATAAAACTGCGGATTATCTCCGCAGTTTTTTATATTAATCAAAGTTTTTCGGTATATTTTTTAAGTTCAGATTTGAGATACTCATATCTTTCAAGTTTTTCCGCAGAAGAAAAATGTACCTCTCTGAATTGTTCGGGGTTTTCGCTGTAATCAAGCACTTCATCACCGAACTGCTCACTTGTCAGGTCAAAAACAGAATCACCCACAACATTGTAACAGTGATAATTTCCTCCCTTGCGGAGTATTCCGTAAACTTTTCCGCCGAAAATATCCTGAACAAGAAAAGCTGTTATTGAACACTGTCCGAGAGTTATATTTTCTTCGCTCCACTGTTCACGCAGTCTCGGGGCGCAGGTATACCTGCACCAGATATTTTTTAAAGCGTCATAAAGTTCACATGGGTTTTTTATGCCTTTGAAATCGCTGTTTATTGCGGGGACTGTTGCGCTTTCCCAGCCGTAAAATTTATATCCCATTTTATTTTTTAAGTGCCTTTTTCACTGTATTGTAAATATTTTCAGCCGAAAGACCGTATTCTTTAAGCAAATCAAGAGCAGGTCCGGAATGTCCGTATTCGTCATTTATACCTATCTTCACAACAGGTACGGGACAACTTTCTGTTACTGCATCGGAAACTGCCGAACCAAGTCCGCCGATTATGCTGTGTTCTTCCGCTGTAACTATAAGACCTGTTTCCTTTGCACACTTGCATATAAGCTCTTTGTCGAGGGGCTTTATTGTGTGGATATTTACAACCCTTGCGGAAATGCCGTCATTTTCGAGCATTTTTGCAGCTTCAACGGCTTCATTTACCATAAGACCCGTTGCGGCTATTGTCACATCATTTCCGTCCTTTAAAACAACACCCTTGCCGAGTTCAAACTTATAGGTATCTTTATCGTTTATTACGGGAACAGCAAGTCTGCCGAATCTCATGTATACAGGTCCGTTGAAATCAAGCGCAGCCTTTACTGCGGCTTTTGCCTCCACATCATCACAGGGATTTATTATTGTCATTCCCGGGATTGTACGCATAAGGGCTATATCTTCGTTACACTGGTGGGTTGCGCCGTCCTCACCGACTGAAATTCCCGCATGAGTTGCACCTATCTTGACATTAAGGTGCGGATAGCCTATGGAATTTCTTACTATCTCGTAGGCTCTGCCTGCCGCAAACATCGCAAAAGTGCTTGCAAAAGGTATTTTTCCGCAGGCTGCAAGACCTGCCGCAACACCCATCATATTTTCTTCTGCAATACCGCAGTCAAAGAATCTTTCGGGATATGCTTTCTTGAAAATTCCTGTCTTTGTGGCTGCCGCAAGGTCAGCATCAAGTACAACAAGATTCTTGTATTCCTCGGCAAAATCCCTGAGAGCCTCGCCGTAGCTTTCTCTGGTAGCCTTTTTAATTACATCTGCCATGATAATTAACCCTCCAATTCTTTAAGCTGTGCATTGAGTTCTTCCATAGCCTTTTCATACTGTTCCTTGTTGGGAGCAGTACCGTGCCAGCCTACCTGATTTTCCATGAATGAAACGCCCTTGCCCTTTATAGACTTCTGGACAATAACAACAGGCTTTCCCGTTATTGTGTCAGCCTCGCTGAATGCTGCATCAAGGGCATCAAAATCATGTGCATTTACTGTTATAACGTGCCAGCCGAATGCCTCAAATTTATCCGTTATAGGTTCGGGAGAACATACTTCCGAGAGTTTTCCGTCTATCTGCAAGCCGTTGTTGTCAACTACTGCAATAAGATTGTCAAGTTTCTTGTGAGCCGCAAACATAGCTGCCTCCCATACCTGACCTTCTTCAATTTCACCGTCACCGAGGACTGTATATACTCTGTAAGATTTTCCGTCAAGTTTTCCTGCAAGTGCCATTCCGCAGGCTGCTGAAATTCCCTGTCCGAGCGAACCGCTTGACATATCAACTCCGGGAATACTTATACAGGGGTGTCCCTGCAAAAGTGCGCCTATATGTCTCAGAGACTTGATTTCTTCTTCGGGGAAAAATCCCTTTAATGCAAGTGCCGCATAAAGTGCGGGGGCTGTGTGTCCCTTTGAAAGCACAAACCTGTCTCTGTCGGGATTTTCGGGATTTTTCGGGTCAACATTCATTTTCTTGAAATACAGATATGTCAGGGTATCAGCAATTGAAAGCGAACCGCCGGGGTGTCCTGATTTGGCGTTGTAAGTTCCCTCAATAACGCCCATTCTTACTTTGCAGGCTGTTTTCTGCAAATTCTTTTTGATTTCTGCGTCCATAATGACCTCCTGTTTTATATTAATTTATTTACATCTGTCTGTTATATATTCTATCAGTTCGGAAACTGCTCCCTCATCACATGAACGTGAAAGAACCAAATCCGCTGATTTTTTTACATCTTCTTGTGCATTTGACGGACAAGCCCCAAAATCGGCATTTTTTATCATTTCAATATCGTTGTCAAAATCTCCTATCGAAACAAAGGTATACCCCTCAAAGCCCTTTAATTTTCGGTATTCTTCGAGTGCAGAACCCTTTGTTATGCCCTTTGTGAGCATCTCATAGAAAATATTTGATGATTTGACAAATTCAACCGTGTCATAGCCTTTCTGATGAACAAGAAGTTCTATATGCGGTATTTCTTCGGGTGCCATTGCAAACAGGACTTTCAGCCAGCCCTCACTGTCTATATCTTTCAATTCCGAATAATTCGGGATTATTTTGCAGATATTTGTGTGTAATTGTTCATAGTCATTGTTCCTGAAAACATAAGTACCGTCCTGTTTGAGAACTTCTCCGCCCGCTTCGGGCAGGGAATCAAGAATTTCCTCGGTGATTTGCCTTGCCTCTTTCGGGAGTTCATTCATATAGAGTGTCTGTTTTGTTTCATAATTATATATCAGCGCACCGTTAAACAAGATTATCGGTATATTTATTTCAAGAATATTTCTGTACTGTTCAAATGTCTGAACCGTCCGCCCTGTTGCGATTGTAAATTTTCCGCCCATTGATGTAAATTTTCTTATGGAATTTAAATCCTGTGCAGTTATTTCTTTTTTTGAATTTAAAAGCGTACCGTCCATATCACTGAGAATTATAACTTTATTTATATCTTCAAACAAATTACCGTCCTCCTACATTTTTTCAAGCCTGTTAATTATATTTATAAAATAATCGGGCAGAGGACTTGTAAATTCCATGTATTCCTCTGTTGTGGGGTGGATAAATCCTATTTTTCTTGCATGAAGGCACTGACCGTCAATATTTTTAAAGGGTTTCCCGTATACATCATCTCCGAGTACGGGGTGACCTATGTAGGAAAGATGTACTCTTATCTGGTGGGTGCGTCCTGTTTCAAGTCTTAATCTGAGGTGTGCATATCCGCCGTACTGTTTTATGACTTCGTAATGCGTGACGGCATTTCTTGAATTTTCATAAGTGACACACATTTTTTTGCGGTCTGTTTTATGCCGTCCGATTGGTGCATCTATCGTCCCTGATGTTTCTTTGAAATATCCTGCTGCCACGGCTTCATATTCCCTTGTAAAGCTGTGTTCTTTTATCTGTTCAGCTAATTTAAGGTGTGATTTGTCGTTCTTTGCGACTATCAGCAATCCGCTTGTATTCTTATCTATACGATGAACGATTCCCGGACGGATTATTCCGTTTATCCCTGAAAGGCTTTCTCCGCAGTGATAAAGCAGGGCATTTACAAGTGTTCCGCTGTAATTGCCGTGGGCAGGGTGAACTACCATTCCTTTGGGCTTGTTCACGACAAGCAAATCATTATCTTCATAAATTATATCAAGCGGGATATTTTCTGGGACAGTATCCATGTTCTGCGGTTCGGGAATTATTATTTTTATTTCCTCTCCGCCTTTTAATTTATAATTTTTATTTACTGTTTTCCCGTCAATAAATATGCTGTCGTTCATAAGATTCTGGACTGCCGAACGTGTCAGGTCTGTATTGTCGGAGATAAATTTATCCGCCCTGATTCCTGAAATTTCAGGGGATACATTAAGCATAACTTCTTCACTCATTGTTTTCAGCCTCTTTTTTTGATTTTTTCGGCTCAATGAAAAGTGCATAGAGAATAATCATGAAAAAGGCAATCGTTACGCATATATCCGCAAAATTAAATATTGCAAAATTAAATAATTTTATCTCAAACATATCCACAACATAGCCGAAACGTATTCTGTCTATGAGATTTCCTATTCCGCCCGCAACAAAGAGACATACTGCCGTACTTATGAATTTTGATTTCTTTGCAGAATAAAACATATAAATTATTCCGCCTATTATCACAAGTGAAGTAAATCCCACAAGAAACCATCTCTGTCCCGACATACTCCCGAATATAGCACCTGTATTTTCAAGGTAGGTCAAGTCAAGAATTTTAAAATCCCCTATGTGTATGAACTCCATAGTATGCACGGGCATGAGAGTATTTACCGCCCAGTATTTTATTATCTGGTCCGCAACAACCAGAACCGCTATTACACCAACAAGTAAAAAAGCCACAAATTTATCCTTTCATCATTTATTGACTGTCCAGAAATTGTCTCTGTGCCTTGTTACATTTCCGAGAGCAATATTCCTGAAATGACTGCATATCCAGTTTTCAAAATCAACACCGTAAAAAAACGGTACTGAATGTTCTTCGAGATTCATGTCAATCATTCCTGTCATTCCTGTATATTTCCCCTCACATATGACAACATGGACATATGTACAGCCGTTTGTGCCTATGACAAGCAGACCTTTGAGCATTTCCGAAATTATTTTTTTGTATTCAATATTATTTTCATCATGATAATATTTACGGTAATAGCTTGCATATAAAGCAAGTTCTTTCCATTTTCCGAAAATATCTTCATATTCAAAAATAACTTTTCCGCTTGTTTTCGTCAGAAGATGTTCATTTGCTTTTCTTATCTCATCAAGAGTATAAATGCCGTAGTCAACTCCTGCACCGCCGTTTCCGACTTCTGTCAGATAGCGGAAAAACATTTCAGGGAGCTTCACTTCATATTCTCTTTCAAAAGCCCTGACTTCTTCAATTTCTGCGGGCGGATTGAAACCGTATCTGTAATAAGTCCCCGAACCGTGAACGGCATAATTTCTATCAATATTTTCAGCCAGTTCCGCAAGTTTCCTGATTTTCAAAGGGAAATCAAGTTTTTCGATTTTTTCGATATCAGTTTTATTTTCCTGCCTGTTCATAATGCTTTTCAAAAATCATGCCCGCTGCCATTTGACAGCAGGCATAAATTCTATTAAACTTCAACTACACCTGCACATCTTTCGCAGAGTGTGGGGTGATTGTGATTTGTACCTACATATTTTGAATAGCACCAGCAGCGTTCGCATTTTTCGCCTTCTGCCCTTGCAACTTCAAATACTGTTTCTCCCTCTGTCTTTTCAACAGCAACTTCGGAAACGATAAGAATTTCCGCAAGCTGTGATGCAAGCTGTGAATATTTTTCATAATCCGAATCGGATTTTATGATTATCTTGGCTTCAAGGGATTTTCCTATTGTCTTTGCGTTTCTTGCGTCTTCGAGAACCTTGTTTGCCGCAAGACGGGCATTGTATATAAGATTCCACTTTTCAACAAATTCCTCACTGTATTCAATTCCCGATTTTTCAGGCATCTGGTTGAGGAATACGCTTTCGTTGTCATCTTCGGAAGTATGAGGCATAAACTGCCATATTTCCTCTGCTGTGAATGAGATTATCGGTGCGGAAAGTCTTGCAAGCGCACTGAGAATCTTATACATTGCTGTCTGTGCTGCACGTCTGAGGACAGAATCCTCTTTCTCGCAGTAAAGTCTGTCCTTGATTATATCAAGATAGAAGTTTGACATATCAACAACGCAGAAATTATGGATTGCATGGAATACAATATGGAAATCATACTTGTCATATCCGTCCTTTACATCGTCAATAAGCTTGTCAAGTTTCATCATAGCCCACTTGTCGAGTTCCGTAAACTGTTCATAGGAAACGCTGTCTGTATCGGGGTTGAATCCCTTGCCGTTGCCGAGGTTTCCGAGAATGAATCTTGCAGTATTTCTTATTTTCTTGTAAGCGTCCGAAAGCTGTGAAAGTATCGGCTTTGAGATTCTTATATCGCTGTGATAGTCAGATGATGCTACCCAAAGGCGGAGAATATCTGCGCCGTACTGGTCTGTTATTTCGCTTGGGTCAATGCCGTTTCCGAGGGATTTATGCATAGTTTTACCCTCTCCGTCAACTACCCAGCCGTGTGTGCATACTGCCTTGTAAGGTGCGCTTCCCTTGAATACGACAGATGTAAGAAGTGAGGACTGGAACCAGCCTCTGTACTGGTCTGCACCTTCGAGATAGAGGTCTGCTTTCCATGAAAGGCTTGGGAAATCCTTTCCCTCCATTACAGCCGTATGGGATACACCGCTGTCGAACCATACGTCCATTATGTCATATTCCTTTGTAAATTCGGAACAGCCGCACTCACATTTTACTGTATCGGGGATAAATTCGGAAGTGTCTTTTGTCCACCATGAATCGCTTCCCTCTTTGCGGAAAAGTTCTGCAATTGCCTTTATGGTTGTATCGTTGTAAATCGGCTTGCCACATTCCTTACAATAGATAACAGGTATCGGAACGCCCCATGTACGCTGACGGGATATACACCAGTCACTTCTGTCACGAACCATTCCCTTTATTCTGTCCTCGCCCCATTCGGGTATCCACTGTACTTCCTCAATGGATTTTATTGCCTCGTCCTTGAATCCGTTTACCGAACAGAACCACTGTTCCGTTGCACGGTAAATTATCGGGCTGTTACATCTCCAACAGTGAGGATACTGGTGAACGATTTTCTGAATTGCAAGGAGTGCATTTAATTCTTCGAGTTTCTTTGCAATAGCCTTGTTAGCCTCATCGGTGTCAAGACCTGCAAATTCTCCTGCTTCGGCAGTCTGTTTGCCCTTTGCGTCAACGCATACTATAATTCCGATATCGTCATATTTCTTGCATACTTCAAAGTCCTCAACACCGTATCCGGGAGCGGTATGAACGCAGCCTGTACCGCTTTCAAGAGTTACATGGTCGCCGACTATTATTGGAGAAAGGCGGTCATAGAGGGGGTGTTTTGTTTTCATTCCTTCGAGTTCCGCACCCGTGAAAATATGCTCTGTTGTGTAGTCTGTTATGCCTGCGGTTTCCATTGTAACTTTTACAAGTTCCTCAGCCATTACATAATATTCATCACCGACATGAACGAGAGTATAGTTATATTCGGGTCCTAAACATACAGCGAGGTTTCCGGGGATTGTCCATGTGGTAGTAGTCCAGATTACGAAATATATTTTTGAAATGTCAAGTCCGAGATTCGTAAATATTCCCTTGTCATCTGTTACGTTGAACTTTACATAGATTGAATGGCAGGGGTCGTTTGAATATTCAATTTCAGCTTCTGCGAGTGCTGTATTGCAGTCGGGACACCAGTAAACAGGTTTAAGTCCCTTGTACATATATCCTCTCTTAGCCATTTCGCCGAATACTTCAACCTGTCTTGCCTCGTATTCGGGGCGGAGTGTGAGATAAGGATAGTCATAATCGCCCAGAGAACCAAGTCTCTTGAACTGTTTCATCTGATTCTGAACGTGTGTCATTGCGTAGTCGTGACAGTGCTTTCTGAGTTCCGTTGCGGAAATCGCACCGTTTTCAACGCCTATGGCTTTCATGGCTTTGAGTTCGATGGGCAGACCGTGAGTATCCCAGCCGGGAACATAAGGCGCATAGAAACCGTTCATGTTTTTATATTTTACGATAAAGTCTTTAAGTGTCTTGTTGAGGGCTGTACCGAGGTGAATTTCTCCGTTTGCGTAGGGAGGTCCGTCATGGAGAATAAAGGATTTCTTTCCCTTGTTCTTCTCCTGCATTTTATAGTAAAGTCTTTCGTTTTCCCATTTTTCGAGAGTTTCGGGTTCTCTTTTCGGGAGATTTCCTCTCATCGGGAAATCGGTTTTCGGTAAATTGAGGGTACTGTTATAATCCTGTGCCATTTCAGTTCAATCCTCCGCATAAGGCGGAGGACACTCCTTTCTTTTTTATCATTCGGAAAAAATCAATTGTTTTCTGCATCTTCAACAGTTTCCTTTATGACTGCGGCAGCTTCCTCGATAGAAAATCCGCTTGAAACTGTATCCTGTTCTTCACTGTTTTCTGTCTGCGTATCCTTTTCGGTATCGCTGTAATCGTCATCGCTGTACTGGGGCATATCGGAAATAAGTGCGAGATGCTCCTTGTAAAGGTCAAAGAGAACTTTTTTGAAGTCGGTAACTTCACGGTGGGCATCTGCAAGAGCCTGCCTTTCCGCTTCGATTTCGGCTTCATACCTTGCGATTGAATTTTTATGGCGCATTTCGGCATCATTTATTATTGAATCGGCTTTTGCCTGAGCCTCTCTTATGATACGTTCAGCCTTGTCCTTAGCCTCGTTTATCACCTGATGACCCTGTTTCTGTGCGCCGAGGAGAGCGTCTTTGAGAGCGTCCTCGTCCTTCATGTAGTCACGGACTTTATCGGCGAGGATATTTATTTTCTTGTTTGCCTCCTCACGTTCCCTGTCACGCTCATCGAGTTCTGTTTCGAGCTGAGAGAGAAATTCGTCCATTTCTTCCTGATTGTAGCCGAAAGCGGCTTTTTCAAATTTCTTGTTTCTTATGTCTGTTGATGTTATCATAGTGCTTCACCTCTTATATAAATTTTTTCAGTAAAATATGAATACGTTTTTTGGCGGTAATTCCGCCCACTGACGAAAGAATGAATCTTCCGCAGCCCCTGACGGATATTATATCCCCTTCGTGAAGCTCATGCGACAAAGATGTAACTGTAAAATGATTTACGTCTGTCTTTTCTGCCCTTATTAGAGCGGCAGCCTTTTCCCTGCCCGTACCTGCGGCAAGGCTGACTATGCAGTCAAGCCTCAGAGATGCAACAGTTCCCGTTATTTCCCTGTATTCCTGTTTCGGTTCAAGTGAAAAAGGGCGGTCATCATATACTTTTACCCCTGTCCTCCCGATTTTACGCACACCTGCTGATACAAGCCCTGCGACAACATCAGTGACAAAGACTTGCGCAATGCCTTCGTCCGTTACTATATCGCCGACAGTTTCTCTTTTCAGTTCCATACCCATTAAAGTGCCGAGAAAATCCCTGTGTGTGAGAATATCCTGCTGTCTGTAAGTAAATGTCAGGCATTTCAGGGGGAACTCATCTTTCACAAAGCTTTCGCAATAATCGGGATATATTGCCAGTATTTTGCGTTTTGCCTGCGGAAAGCCTCCCCAAAGCATAAATTTAAGGCTTCCCGTATTGCGGCTGCACCACTGCTGTGCGAGTATGCACTGTCTTTCATCGAGAAATCTTGAAAAGACAATCATACTGTTTTTTTCGCAGCGGTCTGCCATATCTTCAAGTTTTGCATAAAACAGCTTGTCGCCGTTGCCGTCCATCAGATAAATACTCCGTTGTTTTCGAGTTCTCCGACAAGGTCCTCACCGATAAATCCAACATTGTAGGGTGTAATTATATATGTGAGGTTGGCAACGGGTTTAAGGCTTCCGCCGTTTGCGTAGGCAACTCCCACGAGAAAATCTATAATTCTTCTCTTGTTTTCGGGGGAAGCTGTTTCAAGGTTGAGAACAACTGTTTTCTTTGCGATAAGATGGTCTGCTATCTGCTTTGCATCAGTGAAAGCCGAGGGCTTTACAAGAACTACCTGAAGCTGTGCTGTTGTCTGTATATTCACTACTTTATTACTCCTTCTTGGCGGTGTATCATTGTTGACTACGGTTTCTTCACGCTCAACAGGGGCGGGATTATTATGAACGGGTCTTTCCTGAACAGGCTGTTCGACAGCAGCAGGCTCGTTTGTTTCAGGCTCGTCCTCATCGGCGGTAAAAAAGAAATCCTTGATATTTTCAAAAATCTTCATGATAATAACTCCATTCCCCGCATATCATATTAAGGCGATTTACGGGAGCTTATGCGGAATACTCCCGATACTGTCTTTTATTTTTGATAATTTCTTGCTCCGAAAAGCGCAGTACCGATTCTGACAAGGTTTGAACCGTACATTATAGCCTTTTCGTAGTCATTCGACATACCCATTGACAGTATGTCCATATCCACACCGCTTATGTGGGCATACTTGATTTTGTTGTAAAGTTCCTCGGTGCGTCCGAGGAAAATATCGCTGTCAACGGGAGGCGGTACGGTCATGATTCCTCTTATTCTTATGGATTTGAGCTGTGAAAGCTGAACAACGAGTTCCCTGAGTTTTTCGGGGGCAACTCCGCTTTTTGATTCTTCTCCGCCTATATTCACTTCGCAGAGGATATCCATAACTTTTCCGTTTGCGAGTGCGAGGCGGTTTATTTCCTGTCCGAGTTTAAGGCTGTCAACAGACTGAATCATATCCACTGAGTTTATTATATATTTAACTTTGTTTGTCTGCAAATGACCTATCATGTGAACTTTTGCGGAGTTATCGTAACTGCTCTGCTTTGTGAGAAACTCCTGAACCCTGTTTTCTCCGAGAAGTCTGACACCGAGTTTTACTGCATGGTTGACAGCCTGAGCTGGGACTGTTTTTGTGACAGCCATAATTGCGACTTTATGTCCGCTTTTTTCCGAGGCTTCGCCGACTTTTTCCCGTATGACTTTAAGATTTTCGTCAATATATCCGAACTCATTCGCCATTGGAATCAACACCTTCAATCATAATATCGTCATAAAGGGCGAGATAAAGGGGGTCATCATCATGAACGGCTGAAAGAACATAACTTCCGCCCTCATAGATAACATCTATTTTTTTGAAAACTATCTGTTCGCCCTTCTGTATATAAACGCCCTTGTAATTTGTAACCGAAACGACTTCGTTTCCGTCCTCGTCCTCCTCGACTTCCTGAAGATTGGCAAATCTTATTGCTTCTCTGGGAATTTTAAGACCGCTGTAAACGCCCTTGATAATTTCGGCATTTTCGGCACGGTGCTGAACGAGGTCATAATTGAACTGACTGCACTCCGCAATAATTATGCTTTGTGAGGCATCTCCCTCGTCCCATATTTCGGTTATTTTTGCATCGAAAGTATCTGCGGAGGATTCAAACCTGAGCTGTACGTCTTCGCCGACATTGTAGCTGTGGCGGGAATTGTCTATTACACCTGCGAGATACCAGCGATAGCCGTCAATAAGTTTTCCGACAACGGTTTTGTCGCTGCTTTTTTCGTCCTTCACACCGTTGAGCATATCAATGGTAATTGACGAAATTTTATCTGATGAAAACACATTTTCGTACCCGTCACAGTAGCTTACAAAATACCCTGTTTTTTCAGCCTTTATGGTTTCGGCGGGCTTTACCGAATTTTTTTTGAGTTCATCAAGCTGTATGTTTATATTTGAAACCTGCCCGTTGAAATTTTCGACTTCGTTGGTAATTATCTGGTATGTACTCATCTGAATCAGGAGATTTTCAGAAATATCTTCAAGTGAGCCGTAGTCCTTCATATCCCTTGCATAGACAAGGCTTCTGTAATTTTCCTTTATGCTTTCGGAAAGAGAACCCGGCTGTGCGGATTCGAGAGTACCGGGGTTCTGGATTTTTTTCAGTATGCTGAGTTTACGGTTAAGTCTTTCAATTTCGCTGTTTGTGCCTATCTGCGTATCATCGGGATAGACTTCCGCAATAACAGTACCCATTCCGACTTTACCGCTGTCGTTGACGTTATAGCTTAAAACGCCGTTTCCGCTGTAACTCACGGGTTCTTCGTTTCTTATGAAAACGCCTTTCAGTTTTGTTGAAAGGACGGCTTCGTCCATGAGTGCTGTTTCAGTGGGACTTTCCTTACGGCTGAAAAAATTGAATGCTATTCCGCCCAGCACAAGGACTGCAAGAACCAGAACGAAATTACGCAGAATTTTTACTGCAAGGGAGCTTTCAGGTTTTCCCGAACGCATTTACATCACCGTCTTATTCGCCTTTTTCGGTCGCATCGAGAATAGAAACTGCTCTTGCGGGTATAATGGTGGAAATTGCGTGTTTATAAACAAGCTGCTGTTTTCCGTCACAGTCAAAAATTGCGACATAGCTGTCGAAACCTCTTACCATGCCTTTGAACTGGAATCCGTTTGTAAGGATAATGGTAACGGCAATTTTTTCCTTTCTGCACTGATTCAGAAAAACGTCCTGTAAATTTATGGTTTTGTTCATACACATTCTCCAATCTTTATGTAATGAGTATACTTGCAGGCGCAAAGACCGCATATTACAAATATACACTGTTATTATACCACAAATTTCTGTATTTTACCATAGTTTTTTCAGCTTTTTGATAAATTTGATGTTTTTGACCAAAATCATCAAAAATAATCCACTGTATACGGTCATTTCTTCTAAACCATGTGAGTTGTCTTTTGGCATATCTGCGAGTTTCCTGTTTTATTTTGTCAACGCAGTTTTCAAGGGTGTCATTTCCCTCAAAAAACGGAATAAGTTCCTTATAGCCTATGGCATTTCCTGCGGTTCTGAGTCCGCCTTTTTCCCATATGTTTTTTGCTTCCTCAACAAGACCGTTTCTGAGCATTTCGTCAACACGGCAGTTTATTCTCTCGTAGAGAACATTTCTGTCGGAACAGTTAAGCCCTAAGATAAGCGAATTATAGGGGCTTTCCTCTGTCCTGCTCTCGGCTTTGAGTTCGCTGAAAAGCCTGCCTGTAACATGGAAAACTTCCAATGCACGGACTACTCTGACGGTATTGTTCATATGGATAGTTTCTGCGGCTTTCGGGTCAGTTTCGAGGAGTTTTGAATACAGGACTTCATTTCCCTGAGTACGGGCAATTTCATATAATTCCTCACGGTATTTCTCATCTGATTTAACTTCGGAAAATTTGATATTTTCAAGCAGGGAATCTATATAAAGACCCGTACCGCCGACTATTATCGGAAGTTTTCCACGGGAGAGAATTTCCTGTATTTTTTCATTGGCAAGCTTTACATAGTCCGAAACACTGAAAGATATATCCCTGTCAAGAAAATCAATCAGATGATGCGGTATGCCCTGCATTTCCTCTTTGGTGGGCTTTGCGGAGGCTATATCAAGCCCTTTGTATATCTGCATGGAATCCGCAGAAATAACTTCCCCGTTAAAATTCTTAGCCATTTCCACACCGAGCCATGTTTTTCCCGATGCGGTAGCCCCCACTATTGCAAGCACAAAAGGTTTGTTTTCCATATGCTCACGCTTTCTTAAAATATTATTGTGAAAGAATAATTTCTGTCGTCATGATAATATGATGATGTCGCTTTTACTCCCGGAATCTTTCCCAAACCCTTATCAATTATAAGTCCCTGCAAGGCGGCGGTATAGGAATAGAAATCCGTGAACATCATTTCAACGGCATTTTTACCGCTGTTTTCCTCAACAAGCTTATTTATCAGTTCAAAATCATAGCTGTCAAAAAGCGCATTGTTCACGCTGAACCAGTTGTATTTGTCTGCGGTACATTCGGGTACAAAATTCTGTTCCCATTCGGCTTTTCTTGTACGGCTCATAATTTCATCATCGAACAGGAAATAATTATGCGATACGGGGAAAGGTTCGTTGTCGGTATCGTCCCAAGTTATGTCAAGCCAGTAATATTCCCCGTCAAGCTTTACATAATTCCAAGCGTGACCGCCTGCGTAGGTATCACCCTGACAGACTCCCGATTCTATGCCTATGCGGTTCATTATGTAGGTAAAGGCTTCCGCATAGCCCTGACAAACTGCTTTTTTCTGTACAAGACAGCCATAGGCGGTATAGCACAATCCGCTTCCCGTTTCGTAGTCGATTGATGCGTCATAGACTGTATTCTGTGCGATATAGTCATGAACGAAAAGTATTTTTTCGTAATCGCTTTTATCTGTGGGAATAAGCCTTATAAGTTCATCTGCGGCTTTTTCGAGTTCCTCATGCATAGATTTAATATTGTTCTCATCACAGCCCTCCATGTAACTAAGTTCAAATGCTGTATGTTTTGAACCTGAATCGAAATTCATAGCTTTAAACCAAAAAATATCAGGATAGTCAGTATTTATCTGACGAAATGCAGATTTAAAATCATCTCTGCTGACTTTTTCCTCTACTATCGGTTCTTTGCTGTATGCAAGGAGCTGATTGCAGAAATCCTTATACCATTCGGAATTTTTGCCTTCTTCAAATGAAGGCTCAACCTTTACAATTTCGTAAGGCTCATATTTCGTAGGCAGTTTAAATTCAGGCTCTTTTGCAGTCTGACTTGCTCCGCAGCCCGTAAGAAGAAATACCGCTGAAATCACGGCAAATATTTTTCTTTTCATGTAATCCCCCTGTTAAATATCATGTTCTTCTGAACTGGTGGTCTATGTTATATTTTGTCATTGTAAACATTACGGGTCTGCCGTGCGGACAATGGCGTATTTTTTCATCGTTGCAGACCTGCTCCGCAAGTGCCTGCATTTCAAGCGGAGTATTCTTGTCGTTTGCCTTTATTGCGGCTTTGCAGGCTACTGTATGGAGTATGTCGTCAAGTGTATGTGATTTCGGGTCATGTTTGCAAAGCACAAAATTTTCCGCAATTTCCTGTATTATCTCCTCAATGTCAAGCTCAATCGCAAATGTCGGGACGGCTGTTGCATTAACGCAGGGTTTCTCCGAAAAATCAAACTCAAAGCCCATATCTTCGATAAGCTGAATATTATTTTCAAGCGCATCGGTTTCCTCGGAAGTGAGTAAAATTTTTATCGGCGTGAGTAATTTCTGACTGTACTGACGGCAGTTTCTGCTTTTAAGGCGTTCAAACAAAATTCTTTCGTGGGCTGCGTGCTTGTCAATGATAATCATTTTGTCACCGCTCTGACAAATTACATAAAGTCCGAAAGCCTCGCCTATTATTTTTATATCGGGAAATTCTGCGGATTTTTCTTCCTCTGCGGGAGATGTATTATTGTTTTCGGGTAATTTTTTCAGGGATTCCTGATTTATATATCTGAAATTCTGTTCGGGTTCTGCAAATGCTTCCTGTTTTATGCCGTTGTCCGCTGGCGGTGCAGACGATGTTTTCACAAAGGAAAAATCTTTTCTTGAATCATGATTTTCCGAATTTAAAGGTTTTATTTTATCGGGATAATTTTTAACAATTTTTTCGGATTCAAGAATTTCCTTTTCTTTTTCTTTGATATTTTCAACAGGTGTGAATATCATTTCCTGCTGTTTAAAATCCTGTTCGGGTTCGGCAGGCTTTTTATAATCCTGTTTCGGCTTGATGTCAAATTCGTATATAAGACCGTTTCCGACAAGTGAATTTTTTATTGCAAAAAATACTGCGTCCGAAACATCTTTTTCGTCCGTGAATCTTACTTCCGCTTTGGCAGGGTGAATATTTACGTCCATATTTGCGGCGGACATTTCAATCATAAGTATGCAGGCAGGAAATTTTCCTGTCATTATCAGATTTTCATACGCACTTTCAACTGCCGAGGAACATAATTTTGAATGTACATATCTGCCGTTCACGAAAAAATTCTGAAATGTTCTGTTGCTTCTTGAATACAGCGGTTTTACGGTATATCCATGCACACGGATATTATTATATTCATGATTGACGGGTATCAAATCATTTGCAAAATCTTTTCCGAAAACCGCATAGACTGCCGAATATAATTCCCCGTCACCCGATGAATTAAATTCCGTTCTGTTGTCACGAATCATCTTGAAAGAAATTTCAGGGTGTGAAAGCGTCATTTTCTGGACTGTCTGGCTTACGGCATTAGCCTCCGTGACATCTTTTTTCATGAATTTAGCCCTTGCGGGGACATTGTAAAAAATATCACGGATTATTATGGTTGTTCCGTTGGGACAGCCGCTTTTGTCGTGCATATTCTCAAAACTTCCCGATATGCGGTAAACAGTTCCGTATTCGTCATTTTTCTGTTTTGTGAGGACTTCAACTTTTGAAACTGCCGCAACAGATGCAAGGGCTTCCCCCCTGAATCCGAGAGTATATATTTTTTCAAGGTCATCTTTTGAATTTATTTTGCTTGTGGCATGGCGGAGAAAAGCTGTCGGCACTTCATTGAAAGCTATTCCGCAGCCGTCATCGCTTACTCTCATATATGTAGCACCGCCGTTTTTTATTTCAACGGTTATATGCTTTGCGCCTGCATCTATGGAATTTTCGACAAGCTCCTTTATAACGGAAGCAGGTCTTTCAATTACTTCGCCTGCGGCAATAAGTTCGGAAACTTCCTTGTCAAGAACCTTTATCATTTTTTCTCCTTTCATGCGTCTTTTACCAAGCTGCTCATTTTTTCAAGAAGTTCACGACATTCCGAATCGGTGAGTTCGCTGATATTTGTTTTTTCAAGCATATTCAGGGCTGATTCACGGTTAAGACTTCCGAAACTTATCTGTTCATTGTCATTTTCGGGAGAAACTGCTGAAAATCCGTTTTCTCTTTCTTTTTCCATTTCGGAAAGCAATTCCCTTGCACGTTCAACGACTTTATTCGGAAGTCCCGCAAGTTTTGCGACATCTATTCCGTAACTCTGGTCAATACCGCCCCTTATTATTTTTCTGAGGAAACGTATTCCGCTGCCGCTTTTCACGACTGATATGCTGTAATTCTTAACTCCGTCAAGTTCGTTTTCAAGGGTAATCAGTTCGTGGTAATGCGTTGCAAAAAGAGTTTTACAGCCGAGTTTTCTTGATGTGCAGATATGTTCCGCAACGGCTTTTGCGATACTTACGCCGTCATAAGTTGAAGTACCTCTGCCGACTTCATCGAGTATTACAAGGCTGTCGGGAGTTGCATTTTTCAATATATCCGAAACTTCACTCATTTCAACCATGAATGTTGACTGTCCTGCCGTCAAATCATCAGATGCACCAACCCTTGTGAAAATCTTGTCCACAACGGATATTCTCGCAGAATCCGCAGGAACAAAACAGCCCATTTGTGCCATTAAAACTATAAGCGCAGTCTGTCTCATATAGGTTGATTTTCCTGACATATTCGGACCTGTGATTATTGACATACGGTCTGATTTTTTGTCAATATAAATATCATTCGGAACAAATACATCATCTTTCAGCATGAGTTCAACAACGGGGTGTCTGCCTGATTTTATTTCTATTGCGCCGTCAATGGTTATATCGGGCTTTACATAGTTGTTTCTGAGGGAGACTTCCGCAAGCGAACAGAGTACATCTACCGAGGCTATTGCCGAGGCTGTTTTCTGAACCTGTGCAAGCTTTCCCGCAAGGAAATCCCTTACTTCCGCAAATATATCGGCTTCAAGGGACAAAGCCCTGTCTTTTGCTCCGAGTATGGAATTTTCGGCATTTTTCAATTCTTCCGTTATAAATCTTTCGGAATTTGCAAGGGTTTGCTTTCTTATCCACCTGTTTTCGGGTACAAGGTCATAATAGGAACGTGTTACTTCAAGATAATATCCGAATACCCTGTTGAAACCGATTTTAAGATTTTTAATTCCTGTGCTTTCCTTTTCACGCTGTTCAATGCCGTCAATTATTTCTTTGCCGTGGGTCATGGTATGCCTTAAACCGTCAAGCTGTTCATTGAACCCGTTTTTTATAACACCGCCGTCCTTTACCGAAACGGGCGGTTCATCATTTATTGCATTTTCTATAAGATTTACGATTTCGTCAAGCGTGGAAATATCGCTGTTATATTTTTTAAGCAGTTTTGAATTTTCAAGCTTTTCAAGTTCCTGTTTAATCATGGGAATCTGCTGTGCGGTTGATGAAAGTGCTTTAAGGTCACGGGGATTTGCAGTTTTATACATGACCTTTGTCATAAGCCTTTCAATATCGTAAACTCTTTCAAGGAAATCCCTTAAATTGCCGAGTATTACGCTTTTTCTGTAAAGTTCCTCAACAGCGTCAAGCCTTTCGATTATTCGTGCAGGGCTTTTGAGAGGCTGTTCAATCTGATTTTTGAGAAGTCTTTTTCCCATTGAAGTTTTAGTGCTGTCAAGCACCCAGAAAAGAGAACCTTTGCGTTCTTTATTCCTTATAGTTTCCGTTAATTCAAGATTTCGCCTTGCGTTGAGGTCAAGACCCATGAAATAATCTCCGCTGAGAAGTTCAATCGAAGTAAACCTTGAAACATTCGTTTTCTGAGTATCTCTTATATAGTCAAAAAGTCCGCATACTGCCGAAATATCACAGCCGTTTTCGGATATTCCGAGTTTTTTAATATCATCAACATTGAAAACTTCTTTTATATATGCTTTTCTCTCCTCCGAAAGAAAACATTCCCCGTCACGCAGAGTAACAGTACATTGAAGGCGTACTTTCACAAAATCCGAAACATTTTTCAGTGAGAAAAAATCCTCACTTATGATAATTTCCGCAGGTCTGCACCTTGAAAGTTCGTTTATGATTCCCGATTCAAAATCCTTGCCTTCAAAGGTGCTGAGGTAAGCCTCGCCCGTTGAAATATCCGCAGAGGCAACAGCGCAGGATTTTTCTTTTTCGTTAAAATATATACTGCAAATATAATTATTGCTTCCGTCATCAAGCATACTGCTGTCAGTGATAGTACCGGCAGTGACAACCCTTATAACATCACGGACAACAATTCCCTTTGTTTCTGCGGGGTCTGTAAGCTGTTCGCAGACAGCAACTTTAAATCCCATATCAATTAATTTTTTGATATACATATCCGATGCGTGATATGGTATTCCGCACATGGGCGCACGTTCTTCAAGTCCGCAGTCCCTGCCCGTAAGAGTTAATTCAAGGGCTTTTGAAACTCTCAGAGCGTCATCAAAAAACATCTCGTAAAAATCCCCCAGACGGAAAAACAGCACACAATCCTGATATTTGTCTTTCATTTCAAGGTACTGTTTCATCATCGGAGAAATTTTTTCTCTGTCTATATTCATATTATGAACAGCCTCCGCAAGTTGCACAGCTTCCGGAACAGCCCGTTGACGGCTGACAGGTTTCGGGGTCTTCTCCGTTGGCACACATTGTTATTATCTGATTTATATTCTGCACCAGACTTTCAAGGGATTTCTGCGCCGCCGAAAAAACTATCATATTCTTGTTGCTCATAATCTTGTTATAAGTTGCCTTGATATTTCTGTCAAGTTCCTTTAAAGCTTCTCCGTCCTTGTCCTCTTTTCTGAGTTCTTCGCTGAGCTTATTCTGCATATTTGTAAAACTGTTTATCAAGTCCTGCAATTCCTTGTCATTGTCATTAGCCTGTTTTGCGAGATTATAGGCAATAAATCTGTCATCATTCTGCAAAGCTTTTCCGAGTTCCCTTGTCATTTCCATAATATCCATAATAAAAACCTCCATTTAAAATCGTCAAATTTGCGCTTTTAAGGCTTGCCTATTCACTCACTCCGTAAACTGCGTTCGCTCATACGGCAAGGCGCAAATTTTCCTCTGATTTAATTTAAAAAACATAATTTTCAAGATAACTGAAATCATATCCGCCGTATTCTTCCATGTTAAGTTCTCCGTCTGTATAAGTTGATACCCATGTTGTGTCACTTCCATAAAATTCGCTGAAATCAAGCCACATAACATGATATCTTTCCATAATCGCATCAAAATCGTCACCGTCATTGTATGCGAAACCGCCCGTATCTATGAGACATCTGAGCTGTCCGTTTTCGTCAATGTCATACCATGTCATATTTCCGCCGCCCATGTGACCGTTGATTAAAACAACCTGATTTGCAACATAGTCATAGCCGAAACTTGTATGACTTCCGCCCATATCATCGGCAAGTGTTATCATTCCGTCAGACTGATACTTGAATATTGCTATCCTGAAATCAGCCTCGCATGAACCGTACTTAACAAGAAGTTCGGGTGTTCCGTCATAGTCCATGTCATAAAGTGCATAGCTTACAAGAGGAGTTACAGCGCCCTCATTCATTACTTTTTCTATTCTTGTGCGGAGAACTCTTTTATAGCCCTCAATAACAGATTCTCTGTCGGGCTTTACCGTATCGGGTTCTCTCACGGGAGAAGTTATAATTTCCTGTGTAGGCGGTTCAGTAGTTTCAGTTGTTGTCTGGGTAGTTGTTTCTTGCGGGGCAGCCACATAAACAGTTGTAGTCCCCTGAATTTCCGTTGTTACGGTAGTTGTGACTTCCGGTTCTGTAACATCTGTAACGGGTGATTCCGTCATTTCTGTTTCTGTTGAAATTTCTGTTGATTGTTCCGATTTCATATCGGGGACAGGTGCAGATGACATATTGTCCCTGTTGTCGGTTGTTCCGCAGCCTGCGAGAACAAACATAAGACAAAATAATGATACAGTTAATTTTTTCATAAAAATCCTTTCTTTCTTAAACATAAACCTTAATTTTATATCTTAATTAAGCATAATCCTGATTCATTATTTAGAATGGAGAAAGTCTCTCTTTTTGATTCTGCTCAAACTTTATTTAAATTCCGAATTAATTAATCACTCCTTTTACCGCCCAGTTCATAGCCTCTGTTATTTTAACATCAACAAACTGACCGATAAGGGATTCATCGCCCTCAAATTCAACTATGATAAATTCACTGCTTTTCCCTGTGAGATATCCGTCTGATTTTTTGGCTTTTCCGTCAGCAAGCACACGCAGGGTTTTCCCGATAAATCTTTTGTAATGTTCCGTGGAGATATTCCTCTGCAAATTGAGAAGTTCCCTCATGCGTCCGCCCTTTGTTTTTTCGTCTGTGGAATCCTGAATTTCTGCGGCTTTTGTACCTGAACGCCTTGAATATATGAATGAGTATATGTTATCATACTTAACTTTATTCATTATATCAAGAGTAGCCCTGAAATCGCTTTCGGATTCGTTCGGAAATCCCACGATAATATCAGTCGTAAGTGAAAATTCGGGGTCTTTTTTTCTTATATATTCCACAATTGAAAGATATTTTTCGGCGGTATAATTTCTGTTCATTTTTTTAAGAATTTCATTGCTTCCGCTTTGTACGGGGAGATGCAGATGTTTTGCGACTTTTTCACATTCAAAAATCGTATCTATTAATTCTTCCGATGCATCTTTCGGGTGAGAGGACATAAATCTTATCCAGAAATCGCCTTGAATATCATTAATCATTCTAAGTAATTTCGGGAAATTTATATCGCTGCTGAGGTCATTTCCGTAGGAATTTACATTCTGTCCGAGGAGCATGATTTCCTTATAGCCTTCACTCACAAGCTGTCTGACTTCCGAAATTATATCTTCGGGTTTTCGGCTGCGTTCCCTGCCTCTGACATACGGCACAATGCAGTACGTACAGAAATTATTGCACCCGAACATTATCGGAACAGATGCTTTGAAACTGCTTTCCCTGACCTGTTCGACAGCCTCCGAAAAATCGTCATATTCTTTTATATCCGCAGAAAATTTCTGTCCGTCAAGGCAGTCAAGCATAAGTTTCGGCAAACTGTTTATTGCGGAAGTTCCCACCACAATATCAACCTGCGGGTATGATTTTTTAATTTTTTCGGCAATATGTTCCTGTGCTGTCATACAGCCTGCAATTGCGATAATCAAAGATGGATTTTTTTCTTTTAACTTTTTCATACTGCCCACTATTCCGAAAACTCTGTCCTCAGCATTTTCACGGACAGCGCAGGTATTCAGAACAATAATATCCGCATTGTTTTCATTCTCCGTAAAGCCAAAGCCCATTTTTTTAAGCAGACCCTTTATTTTTTCGCTGTCGGAAACATTAAGCTGACAGCCGAAACTTCTGACATATGCAAGCCTGTTTCCGCCGATTCTTTTTTTAATATTTTCAGTTATATCATTATTATTCAAATTCAAAATCACTCCTGTTTTAAATATTTTGAATATTTAAAATCTCTAAAATACGACAATAATATTATAGCATTTTAACTCTGCTTTGTCAAATGAACATCATGTGAAAAAAAGGACGCATATTTCAGCGTCCTTTTCAAAATATTTTAAAATAATTATTTAAATTCTTTTATCAAGCCTGCATCAAATTTCTGGATTTCTGCGGCATCTTTACCCGTAACACCGGGTTCGCCGTCAACGTCCGCATTTTTCATACCCTGCTCGGTAAGTGCATATTTTTCGCCGTTTGCAAGGTATTGAAGTATTGCAACGCAGTCAGAAATACTTACATTTCCGTCCTCATTTGCATCGCCCTTTTTAACATTGCTGTCGCCTGTGGTAGTAGTTGTGGTAGTAGTGCCTTCGGAAATTTTTCCCGTGGTAGTAGTTGTCACAATATCAACAGTTCCCGAATCACCGTAGAGGTCTGCGGGGAGTTCGTCAAGAGTTATACAGAAATCGCTCTTGTAAAGTTCAGTAAATGTATCAACATTCTGATACTCCTCACCCATTACAAAATGTGCCTGTTCGGAATCGTACCACGGACAGAAATATGACCAGTAAGCGTGTTCAATTTCCATATTTAAAAGGCTCGGAATTGAATCATTTTCAGCCATAGCAATTATTTTCTTGCCCTTTATCGTATCATAGAGATTGTAGAAAATACCTGCTTCTGCGTCCTCATTGGGTTCGCCCTGAGATTTTCCGTCATGGCGGTGATACTGTGTGTTATACTTGTCATAGCCGACAATATCAACCTTGTCGTCACCCGAATACCACTGTGCAGATGCATCGCTCCATGTATAGAGATTCTGTTCCCATATCAGGTTGTGAATACCGTATTTGTTTTGAAGTTCATCACGGAGGAAATCCCAGAGTTTTTTATAAACGTCTGCACCCTCTTTTGACCACCAGAACCATGCGCCTGAACCGTCAATGGGGTCATCGGTTTTGCTGGGGTTGCCCTCTGCCTCGTGGAGAGGTCTGAATATCACGGGAACGCCCGCGTCCTGAATTTTCTTTAATTCTGCGGCGAGGTTTTCAATACAAAGCTGGAAATAGTCATATTCGGCAGTACCTTCTTTGTAGCAGTTTGCGGTTACGAAATCTGTTTCGGGAGTATATGTTGTCTTGGCAAAGTCAAGGGGTTCGCCGAGAGTATAGTCAGCCATTGTCTTGGGAACATTTATATGCCATGATGCCGTAACGATACCGTTTTTATTCTTGCCCCAGTCAATAATTCTCTGTGCAACGCCATCGTCCCACGCATAGCACGGGCAGTAACTTCCGAAATCAAAGCCCCTTATTGCAGGGAGTTCGCCTGTTGTTTCCTTTATGTATTTCATCTCGAAATCATAGTCATTATAGCCGTAATTTCTGTTCTGTGAATTGTATGTGTAAACCTGTCCGTCCGAACCTGTGCAGTGCCAGTAGAAAGTATTTCCGTCCTTGTCGGTATCTTTTGAATCACGGTCTATTTCGTATTCGTTGCCGTCAGAATCAAGGCATTTGTCCTGACCTGCATCATATCTGATAGTAGTTTCAACGCTGTGACCTCCGCCGTATATTTCCTGCTGACCTGAAAGAATATTCTTTCCGTAAACGCTCTTCATGTATTTCATGAGTGCTTTTGCTTCGGGAGTTGCATCGGGGTCTGTGAGCGTGTCATCGGCTATACTCAAATCAGGGAAATCAGCCTCCGAAACAGTTACGCTGTCAACAGCCATATAGCCGTACTTGCTGATGAATTTTATTTCGTTTTCGCCCTTTTTAAGTCTTATCATTCCGAAACTGAAATCTGTCCAGTTTTCAGCATAGGGAACTGTGAGAGAGTATTCGCTGCCGTTTACAACAACAGTCTGCATACGTCCCTCCTTATTGAGTATCTGTGCGCCCCTTACAACCAGTGAATACATGGCATCTGCGGGAACATTTACCGTAAATGTAAGTGAATCGGCAGTAAGATAGGCAAAGCCCTCTCCCGAATAATTCGGAACTTCCGTCTGATAAATAGATGTCCAGAGTGTTGCACCTTCCATATCTTCACCCTCTATCGTGTAAGGAAAAGATGTTGTGTCAGCCGCAACAGCAGGCATAACAGCGGGCATTGAAACCACCGAAATTACAGCGGCAGCCATTGCCGAAACCATTTTCTTAAAATTTCTGTTCATGTTTAATATCCTCCCAAGATATACTATATCGGTTATTTTTCCTGTGCCTATACGGGAACTATAACCTTTCTACTGTAATTATAGCCTTTTTTTCAGGATAATGCAAGAATTTAAGAAATATTTCATTCTTATAATTATCTTTTTGGTTATATGCACAAATTCAGAATGTGATTTTTTACATAAAAATAAAATTCAGCTTAAATTATAATTAAATTAATATTTTTTGATTAGCACTTTACAAGTCATGAAAAATAGTGTATAATGATATATGTAAAATTAACAGAGGAAATTTTCGCCCTTGTCATGAGAGTGAACGGAGCATGAGGAAAACTGTGTCCTTGCCGTATGAATGAACGGAGCAAAGCGGAGTGAGTGAATAGGCAAGCCATAGAAGACACAGTTTGACGATTTTAAATAAAGTGAACGAAATGACAAGATTATAAAAGGCGAAAATTGACGATTTCAAATGGAGGAATATTTATGTATATTACTTGTCTTGACCTTGAGGGCGTTCTCGTTCCCGAAATATGGATTGCTTTTGCGGAAGCAAGCGGTATTCCCGAACTCAAAAAGACTACCCGTGACGAACCCGACTACGACAAACTTATGAACTGGCGTTTGGGCATACTCAAAGAACACGGTCTCGGTCTTAAAGAAATTCAGGAGACTATCGCAAAAATTGACCCTATGGACGGTGCAAAGGAATTTCTCGATGAACTGCGTTCTCTCTGTCAGGTTATAATCATAAGCGATACTTTCACACAGTTTGCAGCTCCTCTCATGAAAAAACTCGGATATCCGACTATATTCTGCAACAGCCTTGAAGTTGCCGAAAACGGCGAAATCACAGGCTTCAAAATGAGATGCGAACAGTCAAAGCTTACAACTGTAAAGGCTTTGCAGTCTATCGGCTTTGAAACAATTGCGAGCGGTGACAGCTATAACGACCTCGGAATGATTAAGGCAAGCAAGGCAGGTTTCCTTTTCAAGAGTACCGAACAGATTAAAAACGACAATCCCGAACTCCCTGCTTTTGAGACATATGACGAATTACTCTCCGCAATAAAATCAGTTATAAAATAACATGATGTGGCTGATTCTGTTTGCGGTACTTATACTGCTGGCTGTCGGTGCTGTTATTTATCTTATTTCCCGAATACACCGTTTCAGTTTCATAAAAAAGCTTGAAACAAAAAACAAGCCTCTTTCGTGGATAGTTTCGGTTATTCCCGTGATTGTGACGGCAGCGGTTTTCATGATGATAAATATATGGACTGTTGTTGTGGTATTTCTTCATCTTTCCGTATTCTGGATTGGCTGTGACATAATTGCATCATTTATCAGGAAAATAAAGTCCAAAAAATCCGAAAATACAGGCATAAGAAAAAATTATGAAGGACTTGCCGCAATTTTGATAACGGCAGTTTATCTCGGTACGGGCTGGTATCTCGCACATCATGTATTTGTCACGCAGTATCAGCTTGAAACTTCAAAAAATCTCGGTCAAGAAAAATTAAGAATCGCTGAAATTGCAGATTCTCACCTCGGCATAACTCTTGACGGAGAAAAATTCGCTGAACAGATTGAACGCATAAATCAAACAAATCCCGATATTCTCGTAATTGCGGGAGATTTTGTTGACGATGAATCGGACAGAGATGATATGATTCGTGCCTGTGAAGCACTTGGTTCTGCGAATACAAAATACGGCGTATATTTCATTTTCGGAAATCACGACAAAGGCTATTACGAAAGTTTCAGGAATTTCAAGACGGACGAACTTATCAGCGAACTCGAAAAAAACAACGTTGTTATACTTCAGGACGAAAGCATACTTGTAAATGACAGCTTTTATGTTATCGGCAGACAGGATAAATCCGAAACACGTATTTCCATGCAGGAAATTACCGAAAATCTTGACTATTCAAAATACATGGCAGTCCTTGACCACCAGCCAAATTCCTATGATGAGGAAGTATCCGCAGGTGCTGACCTTGTTCTTTCGGGACATACCCACGGCGGACATATATTCCCTGCGGGTCAGATTGGCGTATGGATTGGGGCAAATGATTTCGCATACGGACACAAAAAAATAAACAATACGGATTTCATAGTCACTTCGGGAATTTCGGGCTGGGCAATACCCTTTAAAACGGGAACTTTTTCGGAATTTGTAATAGTTGACATATATCAGAAATAAAAAAACCGCACATAAGTGCGGTTTTTCTTTTATTTTCGGAGGGCTTTGTCAAGCCATACCTTTGCAAAGTCAAGGGCTTCATAAAGACCACATTCTCTCTCCGCATTTTTAACAAAAGCTTTGAGGGGATTGGTTTCATTGGTATCCATCTGTACTATCCTGACTTTTGAAGTCATTTTTTCTCCATTGACCTCTTTTGTATCTGCAATTGTAATCCATATGACATAGGGGTCTGACATATAGCCGTAATATATCTGGTTTCCGCTTCTTACAAGCGGATAGCCTTTATAATTATAAAATTTTTCGCTCATTTCTTCCTCCTTATTAAAAATCGTCAGATTTTGTCTTTTGGGGCTTGACATTTCATTCACTCCGCTGTCGCTTCGTTCATTTTCATGTCAAGGACAAAATATTCCTTGTTATTTAAAATCGTCAGATTTTGTCTTTTGGGGCTTGACATTTCATTCACTCCGCTGTCGCTTCGTTCATTTTCATGTCAAGGACAAAATCTTCCTTATTATTTCCATGTTGTTGTAAAGTCTTCGTCTGTATTGAGTTTCTTAACATTTCCTATAAGGGTATTCACATAGGATTTTGCAACAATAAATTTGCTCTTTCCGTTTATAACTGCCTGTGCTGTGAGGTTTGAACAGTCATAAAAATCAATCTTTGTGGTTTCGCCCGTGTAGGAATCCGTATATTCAAGGCTTGCAAGCGGTTCATCATCGGGTATCGGAACATCAAGTGCAAAATCCTCGGCAGATGCGCTTATAAGGAAACTGTAAAACTGCCTGTATCTTTCGGTATCGAACTCCGCATTGTTAAGAGTTGTAACAAAGTCCTCCGCCGAAAGAGTATCTTTTTCTTCATCGGGGTCTTTTCTCTTTACGGAAAATTCGGATTTTTCACCGTCACATTCAACTTTGAGGTCAGTGATATTCCATACATAAGATGCTATGAATATTCTTGATGCTATGTCTATCGGCTGAACGGTGAGCCATTTTGCGCTGTCTGCGGAAACCGTATATATTACATTTCCGCCTTTAAGCATCGCATAACAGCACTTTGTATTTTCCTCATCAATAAAAGGTTCGCTGAGATACAGAACACAGTCATTTTCGTCCTTGTCGCAGTCCATTGTAACAGTGCAGAAAGGTTCTTTAAGACCTGCCTCCGCTACATCAGCCTCTGTTGAGTGAATACTGTAAATACCTTTTGAATAAAGACCGAAAATACCGTTTGTTATATCTGTTGAACGCTCAACGGATATATATGCATCTGTCGGTTCAACCATGACATGAGTTGCGGAAGTTCCCCCGTTGTAGCCCTCATCATCGCTTTTTTCGTCATATTTGAGAAGAATATCATAGTCAATATCCTCTCTTTCGATTTTAAGGCTTTCAACAATGGGATAATCGCTCTGGTCGGGGTTTTCAACAATTGTTGAATCAACAAAGTCAAATAAAGTTTTGCTGTAATTTGCGAGAGTTGAATCCTTTACTGTATAGACAGTATCGGAATTGCTTGTCATGACATATTTTTCCCCGCCTTTGGGAGTTTCGTTGCCTATCATGAGTGTAACTTCCGAACCTGTTTCATAGGTGATATCAACAGTTATTTCGGGGTTGTCAAGACCGAATTTTGAAAGGTCACCGGAATTTTCGCCGATAGTTGAGGCAGAAAGCATACCGTTGGCGTTGTTTGCAAGAGTACCTATAACAGAAGTATTAAGCTTTACGTCATCATATCCTTCGAGGGTATAAGTTGCGCCTGAATCCTCTGTTTCAGCGGTCTTTTGTATAACGTGCAGTTCATCTGTCTTATTTTTAACATCAACTTTTTTAATGACACCTTCAAGGTCTGAACCTGTTTCGGGGTCTGTACCTGTTATATTATTGTCCCTTATGAGAACTACTTCCTCCCCCGCTTCGGAAACTTCCGACACTTCCGAGGAATTTTCTTCATTTTCTTTTGGTTCTGTAAGCTTCAATGCCGCAAGACCGCCTCCGAGTACGGCAAGCACCGCACTGAGACCGATAATGCCCTTTGCTGCCTTTTTCATTTATTTCTTCTCCTTAACAGTACGATAATGCCTGCCGCTGCAACAATGAACGGTATGACATAGATAACAACGATTTTTATTACATTTATCTCACCCGTTGTGGGAGCAATAGTTGCCTGTTGAAGAGCTTTTTCAGATATTGTGACACCGCCCTCCTTGCCTGTCATTGTGTTTACCATGCCGAGAATAACGGCTGAATTATTGTAAGTGCTTGTGTTTGAAATAAGACCGTTGTCAACCATGAAAGAACTTCCGAGAACAAGCATATTGCTTCTGAGAGTAGCCATGCCCGAAGATGTTTCTTTTTTGGAGATAACAGCGGCATTGTATTCGCCTTTTTCGCTCTTGTCCCCGTCCTTGGTCATTTCTTGAAGGTATGCTGTATCCGTGGATTTGAGAACAACAGTTGCAACGCTTTCGCTGTTCTTTGAAAGTACGGTAATGTTTCTGTTATAGGGTGCGGCTATCGGGAGAGATGTATTTGCAAGAGTTCCGACAGAATCATTGTCCGCAATATTAAGCATTACAGCCGCATCAACAACACCGAGACTCTGAATCGGGGCTTGTATCATATTTTCGTCAAGTATTATTGAACTTTCAACCTGTATTTTCCAGTCTGCGAGAAATTCGTCAATATTTGTGAGATTTGCGGAATTGAGATGAGGAATGTATATCATGTTCTTTCCGTAATTTCCGTCATTGTAGAGGAAATCTCCCATTTTGTCTATTATATCCGAGGAGAAATCCACATTCGGAACAGGCAGTACAATCATATCATAGTCATCTGGTGACATATCGTCAGATGTATCTATTTCAGTGCAGTCATAGCCGTTCTTAGATAGAAGTTCCTCAAAAGATTTAACAACTCCCGCATAACTTGATTCATATATGGCATTTTTGTTCATGCTTGTTATGAATCCCACGCTTACGGGGTTTGCATCTGTTACGGACATAATTGCGGAAGTGAGTGTACTTTCTCCGACAAATGCCATAGTTATGTTGTTCTGTGTGCTTGTCTGCGAAGGGCTTATCATGGAAACAACTTCATCATTTCCGATAACTTTTATTCTTTCGCCCGAAAATACGACAATATTTCCCTCTGAGATTTCGCCGTTATAGTATTTGCTGTAACGTGTAACTATATCGGGGTCTTTGTTTATGTCAACATATTTTACGGTAATTTTTCCCTTGCTGTTTTCGGCATACATTGAATACTTGTCAAGAATTTCGGGTATCATCTCATAGGGCATATCAACATTAACACCGTAATAGTTTGCATACATCTGCTTGAAATAATTACCCATTGATGCAAATGTATCCTTTGTGCAGGTAACGGTTATTTCAATGTCTTTGTCAAGATTTTTGACTGCGTTTATTGAATCTTCCGAAAGTTCATATCTCTTGTCGGGTGTGAGGTCAAGTTTAAGGGGATAGCGGTCTGAAAGAATACCGCACATGAGGTTTATAACCACAACTATTGCTATAACAAGTACCATTACAATCAAGGACATTGAACCGAATTTCAGTTTCTTGAAATTCTTTGGTGTCTTTGAAGTTTTTACACCTGATTCGTTTGTTTCTTTTTTGCTCATCTGAAAATTTCCTCCCATTAACCCCAGCGTCTTTTGTCAAGTACCCTGACCGTAAAGAAATTAAAAAGAAATGCGGTACTTATGAAAAATACAACACTCGGCAGACTGAATACTCCTCTGGTAAATTCAATGTATTTTGAATAGAAAGAAAAGCTTAAAACGATTTTTTTCAATGTTTCATTGGATATGTTCGCTGCAAATGTATCAAGAAGATAAAGCATGAAAAGCACAAGCATACTTGCAACGGCTGATGCCATCTGATTTTCCGTAAGTGATGATACGAAAATTCCTATTGCTATGAATCCCGCACCGAGGAAAAGCATTGCAAAATAAT
Organism: Ruminococcus sp.; assembly: GCA_017543595.1. Classification (GTDB taxonomy): domain Bacteria; phylum Bacillota; class Clostridia; order Oscillospirales; family Ruminococcaceae; genus Ruminococcus. Next base: position 48,217 of record JAFYFU010000041.1, read on the forward strand.
TTCCAAGAAGCGTTGTCCATACGATATTTCCGAGATAGCCTAAAATTATTGAATAGACAAATACTATGCTTTCAGCTATGATAAAAAGTGTAAGTGCCGAAAAATATTTGCCCAAAACTATTGACCAAAGCCCGACAGGTGCGGTCAATAATCCCTGGTCTGTACGGTTTTTCTTTTCCTCGCTCATAAGTTTCATTGTGAGAATGGGTATCAGGAAAAGAACGATTATAAACATTGAGCCGAACATATTTGAAGTTTCGGTTGTTCCGCTGAGAATTACTCCGTTGTAGAAAAATATTCCCGAAAGAAGAAAGAACACCGTAAGAAATACATATGCAACGCCCGAAGTAAAAAACGCACCCATTTCACGCCTGTATATAGCTCCCATTATTCCTGACCTCCGTTCTGTTTTTCGGTTGCGACAAGTTCGCCCTTTTCGTTGACATTCAAATCAATCACGGGGGCTGAACTCTCATCACTGCGGGGTACCTGAATATCGCTTGAAGTAATTCTGAGGAATATATCTTCAAGAGTGAGGTCTGAAAGTTGCAGCATTAAAATATTCCAGTTGTTTTCACGGCACATCTGATTCAAGGCACGGCGGATATCAACTTTTTCCTCTGCCTCCACATCATAATCATAGATACCCTTTTCACGTTCCATATCTGCACGGACATATTTAACACCGTCAATTTTTCTGATAGCGGAAACGATTTTGTCCTTGTCGGCTGCGGTATGGGTATCGCCTTCTATTCTAAGGGTCATTTTATGTTCGTTTGTTATATTTTTTGCAATTTCGTCCGCTGTACCGTCAGCGGCAACAACTCCCTTGTTGATAATTATTATCCTGTCGCAGACAGCCTGAATTTCGGGGAGTATATGCGATGAAAGTATAACTGTATGGCTTTTTCCGAGTTTTTTAATCAGGGTTCTTATTTCAATAATCTGATTCGGGTCAAGTCCGACAGTCGGCTCGTCAAGTATAAGCACAGGCGGATTGTTTATAAGTGCCTGAGCAAGTCCCACTCTCTGCTTATAGCCCTTTGAAAGATTTCGGATAAGTCTGTTTCTCACGTTTGAAAGCTGACACAGGGCGCAGACATCATTGAGATGTGCTTTTCTCGGGAGCTTGCATTTTTTCAAATCATATACAAAGCCCAGATATCCGTCAACGGTCATATCCACATAAAGGGGCGGAATTTCGGGCAGATATCCGATAGATGCCTTAGCTTTTATCGGTTCTTCAAGAATATCCGTTCCGTTGATTAGAATTTGTCCCGATGTTGATGAAATATAGCCCGTAAGCATATTCATTGTGGTTGATTTTCCTGCTCCGTTAGGTCCGAGAAAGCCGAGAATCTCACCTTTTTCGACTTTGAAGCTGATATCGTTTACGGCTTGCTTGTCGCCGTATCGTTTTGTAAGGTGTTTAACCTCAATCATTCGGTTCACTCCTTTAAGAAATTATTAATCCATAAAATAACAGCAATATAATATTATCGCCTTTATGTGACAGCACGGTGAAAACAGTGCGAATTTTCTTTGATTAATTATTTTTTACTCTTGATATATCTTTTTCTATCTGGTTTTTGAGTTCATCAAGGGACGAAAATTTTATTTCGGGGCGGATAAATTCAAGAAATTCAACGGTTATCGTTTTACCGTACAGATTTCCGCCGAAATGAAGAATATGCGTTTCGGCAAGGGGATTTCTTTCGCCTTTTACAGTCGGCTTTACGCCTATATTGGTTACTGACGGAAAACATTTTTCATCTATAAATGTTCTTGTCCTGTAAACTCCGAATTTCGGAACAAGCTGATTTTCCGCATAAAGCTGGTTTACTGTCGGAAAATTTATAGTCCTGCCTATCTGATTTCCACGGACGACTTCCCCGAAAAGGCTGTACGCATTATGGGGATATAATTTTTCAACTTCGCCGTTTCTGAGCAATTCCCTGTATTTTTCGGAGGAAAAATGATTTTCTCCAAGCTTTGATATTTTTACTTCAAATCCGTATTTCTCGCCGAATGATTTTAATTCCGAAATACCGCAGGAAGCATTTTTCCCGAATCTGAAATTATCTCCGCAGACAACAGCACCGACATTCATTATATTCACAAGGATTTTTTCAACAAACTCCTCACCCGTCATATTTCTGACTTCATCAAAATCAGGGGAAAGCACATATCTGATATTTTTTGAAATTTTTTCGAGTTTCTGGCGGTTTGTATATATATACTCAAAGGGTTTCCCGTGCTTGATTTTTATTGATTCCGTCCTGAAAGTAAATACAGACGGCGCATAATTCCGCATGGAATACATTCCCGCATTTCTCAAAATAAGTTCGTGACCCTCATGAACTCCGTCAAAAAGTCCGAGTGCAGCGGCAGTTTTTTCCTTAATCCTGTCATTGAGTGTTATTTCGGTCATACACTCACCTCATGCAAAATTTTTGCGGACGCAAAGAACATTGTTTTCATAATCAGCCTTTGCAACTCCTATAAAAACGCCGTCAGAACCGTAAACGGAATATTCCGTTATATTTTCTTTGATATTTTTGATTCTTGCAAGGTCAAGCCTTACACCGTTCTTATACATTCTTGTCTGCACTTCATTCAGATAAATTTTATCAAGTGAAGAAAATATTCTCTCTGTCGGGATAATTAAATCTTCAATATAATTCTCATCGACTGCTTTTTTTATGCTGTCAAAATCGTAGCAGTCATCAAGAGTGAATCCCCCCGAAGAAGTCCTCATAAGTGAAGTCATAATTCCTCCGCAGTTGAGTTTTTCCCCGATATCATTTATAAGTGTTCGCACATAAGTACCTTTTCCGCAGAATATTTCAAGAGTGCCTGTGCGTGTTTCCTCATTGTATTCGGTGATTTGGATTTTCTCGACAAAAATTTCCCTTGCGGGTCTTTCAACTTCAATGCCTTTTCTTGCGAGGTCATAAAGTCTCTGACCGTTCACCTGCACAGCCGAATACATGGGAGGTGTCTGTAATATTTTCCCTGTAAAATCATTCAGAACGGATTTTATATCGTCATATTTTACGGGAATATCGAAAGTTTTAAGTATCTCTCCCGTGATATCCTGAGTATCCGAGACAAGTCCGAATTTAAAGCCTGCACGGTAGCTTTTTGAGTTGTCGGGCATCATATCGCAGGCTTTCGCAGCCGTCCCCACAAAAACAGGAAGTACCCCCGTTGCCATAGGGTCGAGAGTACCGCCGTGTCCGAGTTTTCTTATTCTTAAAATTCCCCTGAGTTTTGCGACTACATCAAAAGAAGTAAAGTCCTGCGGTTTATTGACACAAATTATGCCGTTCATTTTTCCATAGCCTTTCTTACTGCTTCCGTGAGACAGTCCTTGACATATTCAATATCTCCACGCATTTTACAGCCTGCGGCTTTTACATGACCGCCTCCGCCCATATTCTGGGCAATTTCGGAAACATTAACCTTGTCTGCCGAACGGAAGGAACATTTTAATTCTCCGTCAGCCTTTTCACGGATAAGTATACCGACTTCCGCAGTTTCAAGCTGTATGGTAAGCGGTGCAAGACCTTCAAGTTCCTCAATTTCAACGTTGAGTTCCTTCATCATAGCCTGAGTTACGGCAAGTATTACAAGTTTTCCGTCAAGACGCTCGTCAAACAAATCGACAGCCTTTGCTTCAAGGCGCATTTTTCCCTTTGATTTCACATCAAACATATAGCGGTTTATTTTAGCAAAATTTATGTCGTAGGTGCGTTTCATCTCCGCAGCGATTTCGTGAACCCTTGCGGTCGTACATTCATACTTGAAACAGCCCGTATCCGTTGCCATTCCCGTATAAAGACTCATCGCACAGTGACGGGTGATATTAACGCCCATATATTTTGCAAGGTCATAAATTACTTCGCAGGCTGCTGCGGCATCGGCATTGAGGAGGGTTTTTTTCGCATAATCCTTATTTGAAACATGGTGGTCTATGCAGAAATCAACCCTGTCGCCGTAGATTTTCTCATATTTCCCCATAAGCTGGGTATCAGCGACATCGACCGATATAATTGTCTTTGGTTCAAATTCCTCACCTGCGCCGATACTTGTTATAAAATCGTATCTTTTTGGGAAACTGTCGCTGCACACAACTCTGCTTCTTATGCCGAGTTCCGAGAGAATATCTTTAAGCCCGAAACCTGCTCCCACGCAGTCACCGTCAGGGCTTTGATGAGTTATTATAACTGCATCTTCCGCAGTTCTTAATATCTTAGATGCTTCTTCAAAATCTATATACATAATTCCTCCGCTCTGTCTTTTGTTTCCGCATCAAAGCAAATCATTAAGCTTTTTGCTTATTTCTGCGCCTCTTTCGATAGAATTATCGGCTATGAAAGTCAGTTCGGGGGATTTACGCATTTTAAGCCTGTTGAAAAGTTCTCTGCGGATAAATCCCGATGCACTTTTAAGCCCCTGAACGCTTTCCTTTGTTTTTTCCATACCGCCAAGACTTGAAACATAAACCTTGCAGTTTGACATATCGCCTGAAAGGTCAGCCCTTACGATTGTGAGCATTTTATCAATTCTTGGGTCTTTGAGTTCTCTCAGGATAGCTGTGAGTTCTCTTTTTATATCTTCTGCCATACGGCTGTTTTTAAAATTCGGCATAATTACTCCTATTTAAAATCGTCAATTTTTGCCTTTTAAGGCTTGTGCTTTCGTTCACTTCACTTTGTTCCGTTCACTTTCAGCACAAGGGCAAAAATTTCCTCTTATTTAAAATCGTCAATTTTCGCTCTTGTTTAGCTTAGAGATTAAGAACAAATCCGCCCGAATTTTCCTCATGTTCTTTGGATTCTTCCGTATCTTCGGAGGAATATTCCTGTTCCCCTCCGAAAAATCCGCCGTCAAAGACAGCCTGCGGAAAGGTATCCTCTACCTTTACCGCAGTAAAATCGGGGACTTCCTCATCGCTGTTCTCATCATAATAGAGGTCTGCATATTTGCAGTATTCGGGTTCAAGTTCGGTATCCTGCACGGGTCTTTCAATTCCCATAAGGTCGTCCTGCACTTCTTCGGGTGCTTCAAAGGGATTGCTTTTGCCTTGAAGAATCATTTTTACGGACTCAAAAAAGAATATATCCACAGGTCCGAAATCTTCCCACGCAAGTGCCTCGTCACAATATCTTATCATATCAGCGTTACTCATTCTGCTGTTGTCGTCCATATCAAATCTCCTCCCTGACATCACAAATTAAATCAGTCTTCACGGTATTCCTCAACTGTATAGGCTTCAAAGATATCGCCCTCTTTTACATCGCTGAACTTTTCAAGGCTTATACCGCACTCATAGCCTTCCATGACTTCCTTTGCATCGTCCTTGAAACGTTTAAGACCTGCGATTTTGTCATCTGCGATAATTATACCGTCACGGACAACACGAATCTGACAGCCCCTTGTAATTTTTCCGTTGAGGACGTAGCTTCCCGCAACCATTCCGACATTTGAAATCTTGTAAACCTGACGCACTTCCGCCCTGCCGAGTTCAACATCACGGTATTTCGGTGCAAGCATACCTTTCATAGCGGTTGATATTTCTTCTATTGCGTCATAGATTATTCTGTAAAGTCTTATGTCAACACCGTCACGGACAGCATTTTCAGCGGCAACGGGGTCGGGTCTTACATTGAATCCGACTATAATTGCATTTGATGCACTTGCAAGCATTACATCGCTTTCCTTGACCGCACCTACTGCGCCGTGGATAACTCTTACTCTTACTTCGTTGTTTGAAAGCTTTTCAAGCGACTGCTTTACAGCTTCAACAGAACCCTGAACATCGGCTTTTACGATAATCGGGAGTTCTTTTATTTCGCCCTCTGCAATCTGGCTGAAAAGATTATCGAGAGTAACCTTGCGGTAGGAATTGAACTGTTCCTGTTTAGCCTCATGTTTTCTCTTTTCAACGAGTTCCCTTGCAAGTCTTTCGTCCTCAACAGCGTTGAACGTATCGCCTGCACTGGGTACTTCCGCAAGACCTGTGATTTCAACGGGGACGGAAGGACCTGCTGTTTTTACGGTTCTGCCCTTGTCATTGGTCATAACTCTTACTCTGCCGACTGCCGTACCTGCTATGAGAACATCGCCCTGTCTGAGAGTGCCGTTCTGGACAAGGAGTGTTGCAATAGGACCTCTGCCCTTGTCAAGTCTTGCTTCGATAACAGTTCCCTTTGCAAGTCTGTCGGGATTAGCCTTTAATTCCTGAACTTCCGCAACAAGCAGAACATTTTCAAGGAGGTCTTTAATTCCCTCGCCTGTCTTTGCGGATACGGGTACACAGATAACATCTCCGCCCCAGTCTTCACAAACAAGGTCATATTTAGTGAGTTCTTCCTTTATTCTGTCGGGGTTTGCGCCCTCTTTATCCATTTTGTTTATGGCAACTATTATCTGAACACCTGCGGATTTCGCATGGTTTATAGATTCAACGGTCTGCGGCATGATACCGTCATCTGCCGCAACAACAAGAATTGCAATATCCGTTATATTTGCGCCTCTTGCTCTCATTGATGTAAATGCCTCGTGTCCGGGAGTATCAAGGAAAGTTATGTCCTGACCGTTTACATTTACCTGATAAGCACCTATGTGCTGAGTAATACCGCCTGCTTCGCCTGCGGCAACGTGTGCATTTCTTATTCTGTCGAGGATAGATGTTTTACCGTGGTCAACGTGACCCATTACAACTACAACGGGACAGCGTGATTCAAGGTTTGTGTCATCATCGTCACTGTCGTCTATAAGGCGTTCTTCAATTGTGACGATAACTTCCTTTTCAACCTTTGCGCCGAGTTCCTCCGCAACGAGTGATGCTGTATCGAAATCAATCTCCTGATTGATAGATGCCATTACACCGAGACCCATAAGCTTTTTTATAACGTCCGTGGCGGTTGCTTTAAGTCTTGCGGCAAGTTCTCCGACAGTTATATTATCGGGAATCATAACTTTAAGCTGTTGTTTTCTTGCTCTTTCAAGTTCAAGCCTTTTTATTTTCTCGGCTTCGGATTCTTTTCTGCTGAACTGCTGACGGTTTCTCTGTGCGGATTTCTGGTTTATTTTCTGTTTCTTTGAGGAATAATTGTCCTTGTGCTTGTTTGCGGGGGCAATCTGTTCATATCTTTCATTGTATTTGTCAAGGTCTATATAGCTTCCCCTTGTATCGACAGTTCTTCTCTGTGTGGAAGTCTGGGCTGTTTCTGAGCTGAAAGATGCGTTGAACTTTGTGCGTTCGCCTCTGTCCTGAGCCTTAGCCTGTTCTTTTTTCTTATTCTTGTTTTTTGCCTGAATATCATCGGATTTTTTATCCTCTGTTTCCGTCTGAACGGGTTTTGTTTCCGTTTTGGGCTGAACGGGTTTAACTTCCGTTACGGGCTGAACGGGTTTAGTTTCCGTTGCGAGCTGAACGGGTTTAACTTCCGTTTTGGGCTGAACGGGTTTTACCTCTGTTGCGGGCTGTACAGGCTTGGAATAATTCTTTGCAGGCTGTTCCTGTCTTTTATCCTGTACGAAAGGTTTTTTATCAAATTTCTTTTCAATATGTTTTTTATCTGTTTTCTTCACAAATTTTTCCTTCTTCTCCTGTATTGGCATATGTTTCTTTTCCTCATGCTTTTCAGGTCTGGGGTCATTCTTTGATGCGAAATACTCATCGAATGACTTTACTTCATTGATTTTTGTGTAATGTTCAAGCAGGATATCCATTTCGTCCTCTGTAAGAGTGCTTCCCGCTTTTTTATTATCTCCTTTTTTTGCGAAAAATTCAATTAATTCCTGCGATGAAACATTCATATCTCTTGCAGCATCAATAAGTTTTATTTTTTTTGCCATAGGCTGTAATACCTCCATTCGGAATTTACGTTTGTGCGTATGATATGTTATCACGCCTCAGCGTGTTATTTCAGTATCTTTTCAAATCCCTTTGCAAATCCGATGTCACAGACTGCCATGACTGCCGTATCTTTTCCGCAGTAGCGACCGATTTCAGCCTTTGAAAGCTCCGTTGAAAAAACAGGCACTCCATATTTTCCGCATATGAAATTTACTTCCTTGACAGTTTTTTCGGACGCATCGCAGGCGGTAAGCACGGCGCAGGCAATTTTTTTCCTGACGCTTTCCGAAACGCTGTCAAAGCCTTTCACGGTTTTTCCTGCCTTTATGCATATTGAAAGCAGGTCAGCCGTTTTCTGTTTCTTTCCTGAGTTCATCGGTCATCACCTCATAGATATCTTCCTCAATTTTGCAAGAAAAAGTTTTTTCAAAGCGTCTTGCTTTTCTTGCTTTGAGGAAACATTCGGTATTCCTGCATATATATGCACCTCTGCCGTTTTTCTTTCCCGAAAAGTCAAGGCTTAAATCGCCTTCGGGAGATTTCACGACACGCAGAAGTTCTTTTTTCGGCTTCATCTCATTACAGCCGAGACACATTCTCATTGGAATTTTTTTCTGTTTCATAGATTATTCCTCGGTATTTTCGGGGGATTCTTCTGTTGTCTTTTTGGTATTTTCCTGTACTTCCTCAGAAACTTCGGCTGTTGTTTCCTCTGTATTTTCCTGAATTTCCTCGGCTGTTGTTTCTTTGGTTTCTGAATTTTCGGGTTTTTCGCCGTTTATTTCGGGAGCGGGTTCGCCTGTTATTGTATCAAACTGCGGTTTTATGTCTATCTTGAATCCCGTAAGCTTTGCGGCAAGCTTTGCATTCTGACCCTTGTTTCCTATTGCAAGGGAAAGCTGATTGTTGGGGACTACTACCGTACAGGTTTTTTCCTCGGCAGATGTTATGACTGTTTTGAGGACTTCCGCAGGGGCAAGGGCTTTTGCGATAAATTCTTCGGGAATTTCGTTCCACGGGATAATATCTATTTTTTCTCCGTTGAGTTCGTTTACGACAGCGGTGATTCTCGAACGCTTTGCGCCGATACAAGCACCTATTGCATCAACATTGGGGTCTTTTGACCACACGGCAATTTTTGTTCTTGCGCCTGCTTCTCTTGATATTGCTTTTACTTCAACAGTTCCGTCAGCAATTTCGGGGACTTCGCTTTCAAAGAGTCTCTTTACAAAATCCCTGTGCGTACGGGAGATTTTAACAACGGGCTTTTTGGTCTTGTTGACTATGCCTGTTATATAAACCTTGACTTTTTTGCCTTCTTCAAGGACTTCGTTGGGAATCTGTTCATTCTTGAAAAGATAGAGTTCTGTTCCGTCATATTCAACCGTAACAGTTCCTCTGCCCTGTTCAATCTGTGAAACGGTTGCAATAATGCAGTCACGTTCCTTGCTTTCAAATTTATTGAGCATCTGTTCACGGTTAATTTCTCTGAGGTCGCCCTTTATTGACTGTTTAGCGGAGAGTGCAGCCATTCTTCCGAGTTTTGAGATATCTATTTCCTTCATGATAGTACCGCCGACAACAGCATTGGGGTCTATTGTCTTTGCGACTTCAATATTTATCTCGTTGTCGTCTATGGGATAGTCGTCAATTATCTCCTGAGCGATATACATTGCAAATTTTTTTGTAACGGGGTCAATTTCAACCCTTATTCTCTCCTCGCTGTGGGGATAGGCTTTTTTAGCGGCTTTAAGCATAGCCGACTTTACTTTTTCGATGAGAACTTCTGTTTCCACACTGTTTTCCTCTCCGAGAGATTTCAGTGCATCAAAAAATTTTTCCATTTTCATTCCTCCGATTATATCAGGTTTATTCCGCATACACGGCATACATATCAGTTCTGCATATTATTTTGCAGGCTTATATCTTATTCAAAATCAAACCACAGCTTTACAAAAGCGATATCATCAAGCCGGCAGATTTTTTCTTCTCCGTTTTCGGTTTCAACGGTTATGCTGTTCTTGTCACAGCCTTTGAGGACGGCTGAAATTTCCTTTTCGCCGTCAACGGTTCTTATGAATCTTATTCTTACCCTGTCGCCGATACAGACCTCAAAATGTTCTTCTTTGAGGAGTTCTCTTTCAAGACCCGCAGAACCCACTTCAAGCATATAGCTTTGTTTAATGGGGTCAGCCTCATCAAGCACAGCGTTTACGGGTTCAGTGACTTTTTCGCAGTCATCAATTGATATTCCCTCGTCACGGTCTATGAACACCCTGAGATACCAGACCGCTCCTTCTTTGACATAGGAAATATCCCAGAGAAAATAGCCGAGTTCATCGGTTATGGGCTTAACGAGTTCATAGACTTTCTGTTCGGTTGCGCCGAATTTTTTAAGCTTCATCGCATTACCTCCTGTGAAAATGCTTATTACAAACGAAAGACCGGAAATTTCCGGTCTTAAGCTTAGTATCATATATATTATATCACAAGCTTTCGGAAAAATCAAGTATTTTTTTTAAAATCCTCAAATTTTTCACGCCAGACCGAGATATTCTTCAAGACAGAGATGATTTTCGTACATATATGTTGCTGCTTCGCTGCCTACATATCTTATATGCCACGGTTCATACTGATATCCCGTAATATCTTCCTTGTCCTTTTCATAGCGGATTATAAAGCCGTATTCGTGGGCGTGCTTTGCAAGCCAGAAAGCTTCGTCCGTATAGCCGAAATCGTCATTGATTGAATTGCAGTCTATTGTAAGACCTGTCTGATGTTCGGAATGACCGGGGCGTGCGGAAAAAGTATCAGCAGCCTGTTTGCCGTCCCTTATTACATAATCGTTATAGACAACGACCTGCTCATCATATGAACGGAATCCCGAACCCATATATATTTCAAGTCCTGATTCTGCGGCAGCCTGTGAAAGTTTATAAAACTGTTCGGCGCAAATATTTTCAAGTCCGGGGCAGAAATCTTCGGGCAGACCTATATTTTTATTCACTACAAGAAGTCCTTTTATATAAGTAAGCCCCTCATCGGAATACACGGGAGGCAGGGGGGCATCAGCCGCATTATCCTGCGGCTTAGCCGAATCTGCTGAATCTTCCTTCATATTCAGAGGGGTTGCGTTTTGTGATGCCCTTTTCTTTGATGTATACGCATAGCCGTAATCATCGCCGTAGCCGTAGTCATCACCGTAGCCGTAATCGTCATAACCGTTTCCGTAGCCTGCTCCGCCGTCAAGTGTTACATTAACTCTTATAACAGCATCAACGGAGGGGTTATTCTGAGCCTGAACAGTGACAAAGCAAGTTCCCGGGGCAACGCCTGTAATACTTCCGTATGCATCGACAGTAGCGATACTTGTATCGGAAGAACTCCATATTTCGCCTTTTTCGGTTGATGTTTCAGGGGTCATTATAACCGTGGGCATATCAGTCTGACCGACAGCGATATAAATTTCGTGTCTGTCAACTTCAATTTTGGTTATGGTGTTGGGATTTTCGGGGACAGTCGTAGGAGGTTCGGTAGCGGGTGCTTCCGTAGTGGGTTCCTGTGTAACTTCCTCAACGGGTTCGGTGGGGACAGCTTCGCTTTCGGCAGGGAGAGTTTCCGAAGTTATGGCTGTACTGTTTATCGGCGGTGCGTCATCTTCCGAGCTTTCATTTTTTGAACAACCCTTTGCAACAAGAAGAACAATCATGAGAAGTATAAAAAATATAACAGCAAGTGCAGTAAACTGTCTGCGTCTGAGGACTTCTTTTGTAACTCTCTTTCTTGGTCTCTGCTTATTATTGTTATCCATGCTTTTTCCCTTCTTTTTCTGTAAAAATTCACGGCAGAAAACGTCCTTTTAAACATTATACCACAGACTTTATTAAATGTCACGTACTTTTCTGAAATTTTACTCATTTAACATATAGTACAGAATCTTTTTGTAAGTTTTTAACAAATCTGACATATATAAATCGACAAAGAGCCTTATTTATTGCCTTAATCCACAAATAAGCCCGTCCGCAGTCGCAGACAGGCTTATAAAATCACTTGTTAAATTTTTCAATTTCTTCTGTAATAACTCCCGTCCATGCGTCACGGAGAGATGCCCATGAATCGACAGCTTCATTTCCTTCAAGGAGTGCCGTTGTAAGGTTGTTCATAACGCCTCTTGTTTCGTAGGTATATTCTCCGTCACCGTACATTCTTTCGCCCATGCCGTAGCCGAAATCAAACATGGGAACAGTATTTTTCGGGTCAAGATACGAACGCACAGCGTCATACTGTTCTTCCGTCACAAAACTTTTAACGATTCCTGCGGCGGTTTTCTCGACAACAAGTGCTTTTTGCTTTGCAAGTTCCTTGTATTCGTCATCTGTTGCAGCCATTCTTTCACATTTCAAATATGTTGCAACAGCCTCGCCGTGCTTTGAATTTTTAATAAGCATTTTCGCACCGAAATTACAGCAGAGATAATTTTCGTCCGCATCGGGGGATTTCGGGAAAGGCACTACCATTAAATCCGCATCGGGATTTTTGGCATTTGATGCACCCAATGCCCAGTCACCCATAGCAAAGAAAAGTGTTGATTCATCATCGGGGAAATTTCCTACCCAGTCGGGATAATACAAGTGTTTTGAGGCTATATCCTGCATGAGAAGTTCAGCCTTTTCAATTTCGGGGTCATCTATATTGTTTATGAATTTTCCGTTTTCGTAATTTACAATTGTGTGACCCGTGGACTGCACTATTGCCTGTCCGAACCAGCCGTTTATGCCGTATCTTGTTGTGCCGTCAGGCGCACCCGCAACAAATGATTCCATCATACTCATAAAAGCGTCCCAGTCCCATTTTCCGTCCTCATAGAGTTCATACGGGTCGTCAAGTCCCTCAGCCTCCATAAGTTTCCTGCTGTATGTTATAATTAAGGGGTCTGAAATTGTATAGGGTACTACATAATGCTGACCATCATATTCAAACATATCAATAACGTCCTGCATATCGTCCCACAGACCATCATTCATGCCCATGATATCAAAATACGGGTCAAGGGGTTCATACTGGTCTTTTACAACTCCGTTCGGCACAGCGTCCCATTCATACGGGAACATATCAACTTCATCGCCTGAAAGTATCATTGTTGCAAGCTTTGAGAATTTCTCATCGGAACTTGTCTGCACAAAATTGATTTTTCCGCCGTAAACGTCCTCAAAAAGAGAAAGCGCAACGGAACGGTCATTATTGTTTGTGGGGTTAAGGTCATAATCCGCAAGCCATGTTATTGTAGTACCGCTTATATCTGCGGAATTTTCGCCTTTTATTTCTTCCTTTTGGCTTTCGTCAACGTCAAGACCGTATTCATCGGATTCTTTGTAATGTTCGTTCGCCTCGGAGGAAGATGACGGTGAATTTTCCGAACTGTTGCCGCTGTTTCCGCAGGAAACGGCTGTTGACGCAAAAAGCATGACAACAGCAAGACACGCAGACATTTTTCTTAAATTCTTCATAATAAAAAACTCCTTTCACATCTGCGAAATTGAGAGGGTATCGCAGATATATTAATAATATTATATAATATTATTAAATAATTGTCAAGTATTTTTATGGGATATATAAAATCAAAAAAATTGTCTTATTATGTAATATTATATTACATGATATTATAATAAAATAAAATAAACTTTTCACAGATTTTTTTATTTGATTTTTTCCTGACTATGTGGTATAATATATATTGTCAAACGGATAAAAACAAATGTACATCGTGTAAAGGAGAATGTTATTATGAGAGAAATGGTAATTATTTGCAAAAATTCCTCAACAAAGGGCATTATCAACTTTTTCGCAGAGGACAGCACTCAAAGCTACTTTCTTTTCCAGCAGAAATTCCGCCACAGTACATACGACTTTTACAAAAAAGGCATACCCGTAAGACAGGCTTTCAGTCACCGCAGCACCCACAGAGACAGAGCTATCGAAAACGTAATAAAAAGACTCCCCTCTCAGATTTCCTACATCGAAAAAGAATACGGCGTTGCTATCCTTAACAGAACAAAAGCAAAAAAATCCGCCTGAAAGCCTTTGTCTGCATTTCTCCGAACATTCGGGGAAATGCAGGCTCTTACATTTTTTGAAAGAATATTTATTTTTCACTCTCTTGACAAACAGGTGCGTATTATGATATACTATATACATATTTGTACGACCACGGAGGTTAATATAATGAAAAAATTAAAATATTCCGCACTCTTATGTGCTGTTTTGCTTTCTGTCTGCCCCTTTGCAGGCTGTGCCTCGTCCGAACCTGAAATGATTTCTTCTTCCTCGTCTGCGGTTCATAAACAGGAACAGCCGGTAGAAGAAATCAATGTCGCTGTCGCTGAGGAGGCTGACAAAAACGATACGGGCTTTATACTCAATTCCGTAATTGATTCGGGCAAAAAATCCGATGACGGTGAAAGATATCTGTATCTCAATGTCACAATTAAAAACACTTCCGATACAGCATATGAACTCAATGCGCTGAATAATTTCTACCTTGTCACAAGTGACGGCACAGAAGTAGGCTATGATGTCAGAACTCAGATATATGCCGCAAGCAATTTCAAGGGATATACCTCAAACCCCTTTGAAATTCCTGCACACGGCGAATTTACAGGTTATATCGGCGGTTTCTGCTTCCCGAAGGAAGAAAACGAAATGACTGTATATTTCTATCCGACAGGTACGGACGACACCAACAAGTCAAATGTCGTGAAAGTCCCTGTTACCGCCGAAAACGTAATAGACGCACCCGCTGATTTCATCGGCTGATAAATTCAAAGAAGGTCTTATGACCTTCTTTTTTTATTTCATTTATTAATAATATACAAGTTATGGAAGATGTTTTAGTCATATTGACAATTATGCACCGTGATTTATATGTAATTTGTTCATTGACATCATAATATAAAAAATGCTATAATTAAAAAAAGAGGGCTTTATTACGAAAGTATTAATAAAATAATAACAAAGGAGTATTACGAATGAGAAAGACAAGAAATTTTATTTCTGCCCTTATATTGACGGCTTTATCTTTGTCAATTGTTTCGTGCGGTTCTTCTTCAACATCTTCTTCAAGTTCAAATCCCTACGCAGATGTTGATGTAAAATCAGAAGTGAGAAGCGAACTGAATCAGGCAGCATCAAATTCAGATTTGCTCGAAGATGTCGAACTCGAAAACAAAACTATCAAATGGATGGCTAACTGGGATATAAACCCCGATGCATCAGGAAAAAACAAACCGCCCGAACTCGTTGTCTTTGAGGAAAAATACGGCGGAAAAATTGAATGGATTCAGTGCGACTGGGCAAGCCGTTACGAAAAACTTGCAGAAACCATCAACAGCGGTGAGGGCGTTGATTTCTTCTATGCAGGTGACGGTGACGCTTTCCCGAAAGGTGCTGTAAAAGGTATGTTCACTCCCGTTGATGACTATATAGATTTTTCATCTCCGCTCTGGGAGGACGTTCAGGAAATCAATGACAGCCTTTTATGGAACGGCAAGCACTACTGCACGGTTGTTCAGCCTGTCGGTGACAAGGTTGCCTGCGTATACAACAGGAAAACTGTCGAAGAAGCAGGTCTTGATGACCCCGCTGAACTCTACGCAGCAGGCAAATGGGACTGGGACGCTTTTCAGGATATGCTTACAAGCTTTGTCGATACCGAAAAACAACACTACGGCATTGACGGCTGGTGGTTTGAATTTGCCCTTATGAATACAACAGGTGTCCCCCCCGTATCAATTGAGAACGGAAAACTCGTCAGCAATATAGGCGACCCCGCTATGGAAAGAGTTCAGAACTGGATTTATGACCTCTATAATACAAACTGTATTGCTATCGGTGTAGGCGATTACGGCTGGACTGCACACCCCGAATATATCGGCGAAGGAAAACTTCTTTTCTATCCCGTTGGACTTTATGAGCTTTACTGCGAAGAATCCACATGGAAAAAGAAATACGGCGATGACGTTTTCTTTGTACCCATGCCCAAAGACCCGAAAGCCGATGAATATTATATCCCTGTCGGCGTTGAATCCTACTGCTTTGTAAAGGGCGGTCAGAATCCGCAGGGCGTTGCAAAATACCTTGACTGCAAGAGATTCACCATTCTCGATGAGGATACAAAAGCCGTTGCAGACAAACAATTCTGCGAGGATTACGGCTGGACGGACGAAATGCTCGAAATGCAGCACAGTATGCAGGCACTTGCAAATGAAAACACTATTATTGACCTGTCGGGAGGAGTTTCAACAGACTGTGCAGAACTCCTTGACCAGAATCTCAGGAACACAGCAAGAGGTACTCCGTGGAACGAAACTTTTGACGCTATATCCGCAACTGTCCAGACTTATATTGACGAAGTAAATGCAAATCCAATAATGAACACTGTTGAATAAAGATTTTTATTCCTTATGACGAAAAAGAGTTTGTCAAGGCTTACATTTTTGGCAATTTTAAAATAATTGTTGCAAATTTTTTCCAAACGTGTTATAATAATAAATGAAGAGATATACGGCTTATCAGAAAGGAGGGTATGAAAATGACAACAGTTCTTGTAACAGGGGCTTGCGGACTTATCGGAAAACATATATGTTCGGGTCTTCTCAAAAAAGGCTGTGAAGTTATCGCTGTCGATGAAAAAGAAAGCGATTACAATATGGGAAAACTGCATTATACTTTCATTGAATGCGGTCCTACCGAAAAAAATAAACTCGGTGATATTTTCGACCAAAGGAAAATAGATGTCCTGATTCATGCCGCCTGCACGGTTGACAATGACTTGGGTCCTACCATAACCGAAAGAGAAATGCGTGACTCCGCCGCCTGCGACAAGTTTATCTACCGCTATGCCATGCAGGAAAACAACCTCCATACCCATGTTGAAAAAATTATTCTTCTCAGCACCGACCAGGTGTATGAATTTCACAAAACAAGAGAACCCGTCCATGAAGATGATGACCTTAAACCAATCACCAACTACGCAATTATGAAATATTCTTCCGAAAAAGCTCTCATCACCGAAAAACAACACCATAAAACCGTTATGGCTTGCATAATAAGATATGCTCCCGTTTATACACTGAGCTATACCGAAAACCTTGTCGCAAAAATCACCGACCCCAAAGACAGAAGTCTTTTTGTATACGGAAAGGGTCAGTACGGTTTCCAGCTTTGCTGTGTTCACAATCTCGTTGATTTTATTCTCTGCTTTATACAGAACGCAGATGATATGAAATTTGAGGGCGTATATAACGTAAGTGACAAGGAACTCACAAAAGCTGCTGACATAATCGCTTTCATGCGTGACAATCACACTCTCGGCACTGTTGTCCAGAAATCCCCGTCAAAAACATTTTCAAAGTTAAAAGGGCTTTTCGGCGGGTCAAGCAAAGAGGAAAAAACTTATTACAGATATCTCGACCTTGACAAACTCGAAAACAACAATATGCTTGACAACACAAAAGCCATGAAACTTGCAAATTTCCGCTGGGATATCCACAACACAAAATAAAAAATCAAAAGGGACTGTTATCAGCCCCTTTTTTTATTCTATAACTATATAATTATCCGCTGCATTTTCTTTTGTTGCGTATTCCGTCACATTGAGAACCTTTACTTTTATAGGTCTTGCACCCATGTTTATTTCGATGATATCCCCGACTTTTACATCATATGAAGCCCTTGCAATTTTCCCGTTGACGGATATTTTCTCTGCATCGCAGGCATCATTTGCAACAGTTCTTCTTTTGATAAGTCTTGTTACTTTAAGATATTTGTCAAGTCTCATAAAATTCTCCTTTTTAATTCCGAATTTAAAATAAAGGGACAGACAAAAAGCCTGCCCCTTTTGTGATTACTTGTTTACAGCCTCTTTGAGTGACCTGCCTGCCTTGAAAGCAGGTGCTTTGCAGGGAGGACATACTGTTTTTGCCTTTGTTCTGGGGTTGATGCAGGTTTTCTCGTTTCTCTGGCGAACCTCAAAAGTTCCGAATCCTGTAATAGATACCTTTTCGCCCTTTACGAGAGCTTCCTGTATTGAAGCGAGTGTTGCTTCAAGTGCAGCCGCAGCGTCTTTCTTTGTGCAGTCAGCCTTTGCCGCAATTGCGTTGATAAGTTCTGTTTTAGTCATTTTCATTTCCTCCGTTTATAATTTTCTTGGCTTTATCCCAATAAACATCAAGTTCTTCTATCGGCAGTTCTTTCATGTCGATATTTTCTTTTTTTGTCAGTTCTTCCGTAAGAGCGAAACGCTTTATAAATTTTTCCGTTGAGTTTTTAAGGGCAAGTTCCGCATCAATTCCGAGATGTCTTGCGGCATTGACGCAGGAAAAGAGCAAATCGCCTATTTCTTCCTCAATATTTTCTCTGTTGCCCTTTACGACAGCCTCATCAAGTTCAGCCTTTTCGATACTTATGCAGTTGATTGCGTCCTGAGCGGTTCTGAAATCCATACCCGCACGCATAGCTCTTTTGCCGACTTTCTGCGCCCTCATAAGTGCAGGGAGCGATTTTGCCACGCTGTTGAGCGTATCTGTATAGGACTGACCTTTTGTTTCCTTTTTGATTGTATCCCAGTTCTTTAAAACCTGTTCCGTTGAATCTGCGGTAACATCACCGAAAACATGGGGGTGTCTTATGATTAATTTTTTACATACGCCGTCACAGACATCATCAAAATTGAAATTTCCAGCATCTGTTTCAATGCCTGCATGGAAAACAACCTGCAAAAGCACATCTCCGAGTTCTTCGCAGAGAAGTTCCGTATCTTCCGTATCAATAGCTTCGATAACCTCGCAGGCTTCCTCTATCATATCGCTTTTTATGGATTTATGGGTCTGTTCGATATCCCACGGGCAGCCGCCCTCACCCCTCAAAAGCTTTACGATTTCTATAAGGTCTGCTATTTTGTAATTGTCTTTCTGCTGATATTCAACCACAGGAAAACACTTCCTTTTTATTATTTCGCATCAACAAAGCCTACCTTGTGGTAAACCTTTGAAACTATTCTGCCCGAATACTTGTAAGCCTGTTCTGCGCCTCTTGTATAGCACTGTTTCAGATAAGCCTTGTCTGAGATAAGCTTGTCAAATTCAGTTCTTATGGGTGCAAGGCTGTCTGCGACTGCTTCGCCTACCGCAAGCTTGAAATCTCCGTAGCCTTTTCCTGCAAATTCCGATTCTATTGCGGAATAGTCCTTGCCTGTAACTGCGCTGTAAATTGACATAAGGTTATTTATGCCGTCTTTTCCCTCACGGAAAGCAACTTCCGCCTCGCTGTCAGTGACAGCTCTCTTGAATTTCCTGATAATTGTGTCCTTGTCATCAAGAATAAGTATGCAGGCATTGGGGTTTTCATCGGATTTCGACATTTTCTTTGTGGGGTCTTGGAGAGACATTATCTTTGCACCGATATCCATTATATATGGTTCGGGAAGTTTGAAGAAATCGCCGTAACGCTGATTGAATCTCTGTGCGATATTTCTTGCAAGTTCAAGGTGCTGTTTCTGGTCAACGCCTACGGGAACGAAATCCGCATTGTATGCGAGGATATCCGCAGCCATAAGTGACGGATAAGTAAACAGACCCGCATTTATATCATCAGGGTGTTTCTGGCTTTTGTCCTTGAATTGTGTCATTCTTGAAAGCTCTCCGAACTGAGTATTACAGCAAAGCACCCAGTTAAGCATAGCATGGGTATTCACATGGCTCTGAATGAATAATATTGATTTTTCGGGGTCTATTCCGCAAGCCATAAGAAGTGCATATGCGGCAAGAGAATTTTGTCTGAGCTTTGCAGGCTCTTGCTTGACGGTTATTGCGTGCATATCGGCAATACAGTAAATACAGTTATAATCGTCCTGAAGGGGCGACCAGTTTCTTACAGCTCCGATATAGTTTCCGAGCGTGAAAGTACCTGTCGGCTGTATTGCGCTGAAAATAAGTTTTTTATCTTCCATTTGCCTGCTCCTTACTTAGATGCCTTTCTTCTCTCTGCATCATCTTTGAGCTGGCAGTTTCTGAGTTCGTTGAGAACACGCTGATAGAGTACATAGAAAGTTCTCTTTTCGGGTTCTGTTTCGGGAATAACACCGGGGTGAAGTTCTGTCTTATAGATTCCGCTTCTTGTGAGGAGGAATATATTGTGGATTCTTCCTCTGGGGATATCATAGGATTTTACTTTCTCACACTTGGGAACGAGAATATTTGCGTTTGCAACCATGTTATGAGTAGCCTGAACGAGATTTCTGTATTTCTGTGAAGCTCCTGTGTACTCATTTCCGTTGTTGAAATAGAGGTTTGCCGCACCGTTGATGAAACATACCATTGTTGTGAGTACGTTATTGGGCATGGGAATATCTATAACAACTCCGTAAACGTCTGTTTTCTTGAAATTTCCCTTGAAAAACTGTGAAGGGAAGTTTATAGCCTGTCCTCTTGTCATGAGGTATTTCTGGGTAACGGGATATCTGTCTGTAATAGCCATAGTAATTTTTTCCTTTCAAATTTAAATTTTTAATCAGTCGAGCATTTCTCTTGTCATCTTTGCAAGAATTTCCATGCCCTTTTCTATCTGTTCGTTTGTGGGTGTCGAATAATTAAGTCTGAATGAATGACTTACTTCATTTTCGTCAATGCTGAACGAATTTCCCGGAACTACCGCAATTTTATAATCCTGAACGGCTTTTTTGCAGAAAGCGTTCATATCGCAGTTTTCAGGAAGTGTACACCATATAAACAGACCGCCCTGCGGTTTTATATAGCTTATTTTCTTTGAGAAGCCGTTGTCTATATAACTGCACATGAGGTCACATTTTTCACGGTAGATGTCACGCAGTTTGTTGAAATGTGCCTCACGGTCAACGGTTGTCATGAATCTGTACGAAACTACCTGCGCCCATATATTTGAATGAACATCGGAAACCTGCTTGCATACAACTATTTTCTGTATAATCGGTGCGGGAGCAGATACAAAGCCTGTACGGAAACCGCTTGAAATGAGTTTCGAGAATGTGCTTGAATAAATAACTCTGCCCTCAGTGTCAAGGCTTTTGATTGTGGGGACGTTTTCGCCTGCGAATCTAAGTTCGCCATAGGGGTCATCTTCGAGAATTATGAAATCATATTTGCAGGCAAGGGCATAAACAGCCTTTCTCTTTTCAAGAGACATGGTTCTGCCCGTGGGGTTCTGGAAATTCGGAATAAGATAGAGTATCTTGACATTTGGCTGAGTTTTCAGCGCATTTTCAAGCTTTTCGATATTTATTCCGTCATCGTCCATATCAACGCCCACAAGATTTACATTGTAAGACCTGAAAGCATTGAGAGAGCCTATAAAGCTTGGCGATTCACAAAGAAGTGTATCACCTTCATTGAGTAAAACCTTGCATGAAAGTTCATTAGCCTGCTGTCCGCCTGATGTTACGATAAGTTCATCAAATTCCTTATGAAAACAGCCCTTTGAGGCAAGCCATTCTTTCAGGAAATCACGGAGGGGGGTATATCCCTCTGTAACGCTGTACTGTAAGGCAAGAATGGGGTCATCTCTGAGGAGTTCCGAGGAAATTTCAGCTATTCTCTCTTTGGGGAAAGCTTCGGGGGCAGGATTTCCTGCGGCAAATGAAATAACTTCAGGGTCTGCCGTAAATTTAAGTATTTCCCTTATAGCAGAAGCTTTGAGCTTGCTAACCTTATCGGAAAATTTATATTCCATTTTAAAAAACCAGCCTTTCATTTGATTTGCAATAAAGCCTATCATCTATTATAACACATATTTTTGATTTGTGCAACATATATTTTTATTAAAAACAGGAAAAAATCAAATTTTTCTCATATCTGCACAATAAAACACGGAGGAATATATGAAAAAACAGAATTTCCTGAAAGGTTCTATAATTTTAATGCTCTCGGCAATAATAGCAAAGGCACTTGGTGCATTTTTCAAAATACCTCTCACAAATATCCTCGGCGGTGTTGGAATGAGTTATTTCAGCAGTGCGTACAGCCTTTTCATGCCTTTGTATGCACTCACGACAACGGGGCTTTCTTCGGCTGTTGCAAGAATGACTGCACAGAGTTCTGCTTTCGGTATGTATAAAAATATTAAAAAAATACGCAGAACCGCACATATAATTTTTTCCCTTGCGGGACTTGCAGGGAGTTTTGTTATATTTTTTCTTGCAAAGCCTTTCATTAAATATTCCGCAGGAAACACTGACGGATACCTTGCGGCTGCGATGATTTCGCCTGCGGTACTTTTCGGCTGTATCACGGCGGTTGAGCGTGGATATTACGAGGGTATGAGCAATATGTACCCTACGGCTTTATCGCAGGCTGTCGAGGGAATAGTCAAAGTCACGGCAGGGCTTTGGCTGTGCGGATATGTTTCAGGAAACAGCGGTTATTTCCTTTCTGTTTTCCCCGATATAAAAGATATCCGTGCATTGTCTGCGGCGGCAGGAATACTCGGCGTTACGCTTTCCTCCCTTGGTGCAGTTGTATTTTTTATGGTATTGTCTTTTTTCAGGACAAAGATTCCCGAAAATCAGGAGGAAAAAGTTTTAACATTCAGTGAGATAAGTTCCGCCCTTGTAAAAAATGCCCTCCCTACGGGCATAAGTGCCGTTGTTACAAATCTGACCGCACTGATAGATATGTGGACGGTTATAGGCTGTATATCGAAATATTCGCACAATAATATCCCTGTCGGAATATCAGAACAGGAGTTTCCGCAGTTTGTTTATGGTTCTTTCGCAGGAATAGCCCTAACTGTTTTCAACCTTGTCCCCTCTGTGACAAATATGCTCGGAAAAGGTATTCTCCCCGTGATAACCCATGCATGGGAAAATAAAGACAAAAAAGCTTTAAATTCGGGAACTTCTCAGGCACTCTTTACGGCTTTGTTCATAGCTGTGCCGTCTGCATTCGGGATAACCGTATTATCGGAACATATACTTAATTTTCTTTTTTCCCGTCAGGCTGATGAGGCTTTTGTCTGCGTTATGCCTTTGAAAATATTAATGCTTGGAATGGTTTTTCTCTGCCTGTCTTTTCCTGTTTTCAGTATGTTGCAGGCAATAGGAAAAGCGGCAGTCCCCATGAAAATAATGCTTGTCGGAACTGCCGTCAAACTTGTCGGAAATCTTGCATTAATACCCCTTACGGGCATAAACGGGGCGGCTTGGTCAACATCACTCTGCTATGCCGTGATATTTACAATATCAATATTTATATATTTCAGACACGCAGACATACACCTTGAAACCGCACCTTTTATATCTGTTTTATACTCGGGGCTTATGTGCGGAGGGGCGGCATGGCTTGCGGAGGATATATCATCAAGAAACAACGCTTCTCCCCTGCTTACGATAGCTGTTTCAACAATATCTGGCGGAATATTTTACATAATATCAATTCTGCTTTCAAACGGGAAATTTTTAAAAATAAAAACTTTTGCGGAAAATCAGTGACAGCCTCCGTTATGCGTATATGCACAGTTTCCCCTGAGATTACAGCCTGCACAGCCTTTTTTTATTTCATTCTGCGGTGGGTTTTCCGATATTCCTATAACAGCCGTCACGGATTTTGAGGGTATCAGCAGAAAATTATCCGTTACGGTAAGACCTATTCTTCTTTGTGCATTTAGAGAAATTATAAAATCTTTCTGCGATGATATAGGCAAATCTCCGTAGCCTGCACTGAAACGCCATGTTCTGTACGGTGCGTTTATTTTGTTAAATATTTCTTCCTCAATTTTGTCGCAAAGCTGTTCAACTGCCGTACTGCAAAGACAATCCACGGCAAGGGATTCAGCCATATCTTTTACGGAGGTCTGACGTATTAATTTATCTGCTTCCGCTGAAACGGTTGCGGCAAATATCACGGCTTTGTTACAGCCTTTAAGATGTTTCTTTATGTCATTTCCTTCAAGAATGTTCTGCATTACTGAAAGTTTTACACCGTTTTCAAGAAATTCAATATCCGATTCACGGTAAACATAATTCGGTCTTAATTTTTCCCTGACTATCGGTTCATATCTGTCAAGTATGGAAATGATTTTGCTGTCGGGCTGACCTTTTATTCCCATATACCTTGCGGCTTCTGATTTTGA
The DNA here is from genome assembly GCA_017543595.1 of Ruminococcus sp. GTDB lineage: Bacteria > Bacillota > Clostridia > Oscillospirales > Ruminococcaceae > Ruminococcus. Next base: position 72,242 of record JAFYFU010000041.1, read on the forward strand.
AAGAATATCCAGCTTTATCATACATTGATTATACCTTTTACAGCCTCGCTTATTTTCCTTGCGACATAGGAATTATTCATCGTATAGAGATGTATTCCGTCCGCACCGCCTGCAAGAAGGTCAACTATCTGGTCTATTGCATAGGCGATACCCGCATCTCTGAGTGCGTCGGGGTTATGTTCGTATCTCTGCATTATTTTAACGAATTTCTGCGGTAAACTTGCACCGCAGGTTGTTACCATTCTTTCAATCTGTCTTTTATTTACAACGGGCATGATTCCTGCCTCTATCGGAACATTTATTCCTGATTTTAATGCTTTTTCCCTGAACTCGTAAAAATATGAATTTTCAAAGAAAAGCTGTGAAATGAGGTGGTCTGCGCCTGCGTCAACTTTTATTTTCAGGTTTTCAATATCTTTTTCAAGGCTTTCGGAATCGGGGTGACATTCGGGGTAACAAGCCCCTGCTATGTCAAATTCCCCCTTGCTTTTTATGTATTCTATGAGGTCGCTTGCATGGAGGAAATCTTTTTTCGGCGGAATATCGGGGTTTATATCTCCTCTGAGGGCGAGAATATTTTCAATTCCCCTGCTTTGGATATCCGAAAGAGTCTGTGATATTTCTTCTTTTGTGTAATTTATACAGGGCAGATGTATCATTGGGGTTATGCCTGATTCCTTGACTTTTGAGGCAAGGTCAAGGGCAAATGAATTGTTGTTGCTTCCGCCTGCGCTGAATGTCACGCTTATAAAATCGGGGCGGAGGTCACGGAGTTCGTCAATTGTCTGATAAATCGTATCTATTGAGTATGTTTTCTTCGGAGGAAAAACTTCAAACGAAAAAACTGTCTTTTGATTAAATAATTCTTTTATTTTCATAAAAACTCCCTTAGTCAATTGACCAGTCTATTTCGTCAAGTCCGTTGTTCCTGAGAAATTCGTTTGCCTGTGAGAAATGCTTACAGCCGAAAAATCCGTTGTATGCGGAGAGCGGGCTTGGGTGTGCGGCTTTGAGAACACAATGCTGTTTGTTTGTTATAAATTTTGCCTTTGCTTTTGCGTCACCGCCCCAGAGCATGAAAACTATCGGCTTTTCGTGGAGATTGAGAAGTTTTATTATTTCTGTCGTAAATTCTTCCCAGCCGATATTTCTGTGGCTTTTGGGCTGTCCTGCCCTCACCGTAAGCACGGAATTTAAAAGAAGTATTCCGTTCTGCGCCCATTTTGTAAGTTCGCCGTGTTTTCCCATGTTGTTTATACCTGTGTCATTATATATTTCCTTAAATATATTAACAAGTGACGGCGGAGGTGCAACTCCCTTTTTGACGGAAAAACTCAGTCCGTGTGCCTGACCTTCGCCGTGATAGGGGTCTTGTCCGAGGATTACGCATTTTACATCGTTGTATGAAGTGTATTTCAGGGCATTGAAAATATCATACATTCCGGGGAAAATTCGCTGTGTCTTGTATTCGTTTATTAATGTCTGCCTGAGTTTCAGATAATACTCTTTCTTAAATTCGTCTTTAAGAAGTTCGTCCCAGTCGTTTTCAAAGCTTACCATAACTATGCTCCTTTTGTTAAAATTTCATTATATTTAAAATCAGGCGGATTGACCGCCCGATTAATTATTATAAACAATGTCCTCGTAGTATTTGAATTTTACAAGCTTGTTTCTTTTATATGTAAGAGAACCCTGCTGATTGAAAGGAATTTTTTCGTATGCTTCTCTTGAACATTCAATTTTGACTTTTTTGCCTTTTCTTGTCAGGAATACAAGTTCATAGTATTCATCGACAAGTCTTGTCTGACCTGTGCTTTCAATTATCCGCAGACGGTCATCACTTTTCTGTATAAGGGTAGCCATTTCGACAACTGCTTCCGAGGAGAGTTTTCTCTGTTCGGTTTCATAGGACTGAACCTGCATATTTCTGAAACGTCTGACATTTTCCCTGTCATCGGGGCTTACATCAACGTGCTGTTCGGTGTTGCCGTCCCTGCGTTTCTGCGCTCTGAAATATTTGTTTTCCTGTTCCTTATTTTCAAGAAATCCGTTTATATAACGTCTGAATCTGCTGTTTCCGCTGAAAAAGAGTATTATAAGTATCAGGACAACAGCAATTCCGCCGAGAACTATCAATAAATTATGAAGCTGGGGTGTCATCTGAATGTCCCTTTCTGTATATCATATTTATAAAAAAACTGAAATCAATTTTTATTTCCATACAAAACTCCTTATTTAAAATCGTCGAAAAAAATACCACTTATTATTATAGTATATTTTTTTGGATTTTGCAAGATATAATTGCAAATTTCCTTTATTTATGTTATAATATTGGTAAAAATATTGGAGGTTTATATGCAAAGAATACTCGGATATATGCGAAAAGCCGTTAAAGAATACGATTTAATCAAAAACGGCGACAAAATCGCTGTCGGCGTTTCGGGCGGAAAAGACAGCCTTGTTCTTCTTTACGGGCTTGTTTTGCTTAAAAAATTTATCGGGACAAACTATGACGTTGTAGGGATAACGATTGACCCCAATTTTTCGGGGAAAACAGGAGATTTTTCTGCGGTTTCGGATTTCTGCAAAAGTATCGGGGCTGAATATCATATAATTCCCACTCAGATAGGGGAAATTGTTTTTGATGTCAGAAAAGAATCTAACCCGTGCAGTCTGTGTTCACGAATGAGAAGGGGTGCGCTTCAAAATTCCGCTGAGGAACTCGGCTGCAATAAAATCGCCCTCGGTCACAACAAAGATGATGTCATCGAAACTTTTATCATGAATCTTTTCAATGCGGGGCGAATCGGCTGTTTTTCGCCGTCCTCCTACATGGAGGACAGAAATATGCATATCATCAGACCGCTTGTCCTCGCCCCCGAAAAAGATATCCGCCGTGCCGTCAGGAAAAATAATATAACTGTTGTAAAATCCGCCTGCCCTGCGGACGGTCACACGAACAGACAGAAAACAAAAGAATTTCTCATTGAAAACGAACGCAAAGACCACGGTTTCAAGGACAGAATTTTCGGGGCTTTAAAGCGTTCGGGAATTGACGGCTGGTAAAAATAAAAAACTCTCCTTTCGGAGAGTTTTTTATATATGAAGATTAATTAGTCTTCTTTCTTTCTGAGGATAAATGCAGTACCGATTGCAATTGCAAGACCTGTTGCTGCAACGCCTACGCCTGCAACACCTGTCTTAGGTGAGCTGCCTGAGCTGCTTGTGCTTGTCTTGTTGGAGCTGCTTGTGCTTGTCTTGCTTGAGCTGCTTGAACTGTTCTTGCCTGTTGTAGTTGACTTAGCTGTTGTAGATGTATTTGTTGATGTAGATGTACCTGTGCCTGTCTCAGTAGATGTTGTTGTGTCTGTACCTGTTGCAGTAGATGTTGTTGTAGCTGTGCCTGTTGTAGATGTTGTTGTAGATGTACCTGTTGTAGTTGTAGTAGATGTTGTTGTTGTAGCTGTTGTAGTTGTTGTAGTTGTAGTTTCAGTTGTTGTTGTAGTTGTTGTAGTCTCTGTTGTTGTTGTAGTTGTTGTTTCTTCCTCGCCGGGTTCGATAAGGATATATCCGTCATAGGGAGTGCCTTCGAGAGGCTCATCGGGATTGAGGTTATCCTCATTGTAGATACCCTTTGTGAAAGCGTAAGCCTGCATAGCGAGGTTTGCTCTGTCGATATCGAGGAATACGTCCTCAACACCGCCTACTGACTTGTAAACGATATCAATGGGGAAGAGGTCGCCTGCTTCTACGTCAGCGGGGAGATTTACTGTGATGTCCCAGAGCTGTCCGTCATAACCGTTATTTTCCTGACCTGCTGTTGTTACGAAGAAGCCCTTCATGCCTGCTGTCTTTGAAGAATTTGAAACGCTTCCTGCGTGAGGAGCATAGTCAGCAGCATTTTCGTTATCGAGTTCCTTAGCCTGTGAGAGTTCCTCACCTGCTTCGCCCTTCTTGATAAGGTCGTTTCCACGCTTATCCTGAGCGATTTCAAGTCTGTCATCGTAGTAAACGTGCATACCTGTTGAGCAGTATTCGCCGTCTGCACCATTTATTATGATTGACCATGTTACGCCTTCGCCGCTTTCAATGCTTGCCTTTGCCTGGTCAAGCGTCATTGTTATCTGGCTTGCTGTAATCTTGGGCTTAACTGCCGATGCCTCAATCTCAGCATCAGTAAGACCATTTCTTGCATCTGCGAATGCAGTAACAGAAGTTGCCGAAACAGCCACAGCAGTTACAGCAATAGCTGAAAAAACCTTTTTTAAAGAATCATTCTTCATTGTAGTCAATTTCCTTTCAGATAATTTAATTTATAATGCAGTCTGCTGCCGCCTGACAGCAGACTGGACAATACTTTTGTTTATATTCGTATGATTTCCGTACTTATCAGCCGAGGAAAGCTTTCATCTGCTCTTCTCTTCCCGAGATTGCACGGTTCCAGAGTTCCTGACGGTCAGCCGTAGCCTTTTCTGCATCAGGTATTGTACTGTACTTCGAGTAGAAGCTGAGAATGTTACTTGCATCAGGTGAGTCGATGACTCTGTCAGAATCAGCTTTTCTCAGTTTCCAGTTGTCATCGCTGTATACGTCACGGTCTACGTCAACGAGGAATGCTGCGAGTTCATCGAGCATAGGCTCGTCATCAACGATTGTGCAGGTCTTGGGTGCAAGACGGATTGCTGACTTGGCAGCTGCACGTTCTTCATCGGACAGTTGTGAATTGATTGTTGAAGCCTTAGCATAGAAGCTGAGTACGCTTGAAGCGTCTGTTGCGTCAACTGCCATATCGAAGTTTGCATCGCCCTTTACGCCGATAAATGCTCTGAATGTAACGGGTGTGCCGTCCTTGTATTTGAGAAGTTCGCCGTTGTAGAATACCTGTACTTCATAGCAGAAGTCATCAATTGTGTAAGTCGTGAGTGAATTGGGTCCCTTGAAAGCACCTGCGGGATTGTCTGCACCGCTGTTTACTTCCTTGAATGTTACCTTGCTCATATCCATAGGTACGGGGTCACTCTCTGTTCCGTCCTCATCAACATCAACAATGCTTATAGCACCTTCAACGTGACCCTTGTCGAAAGGTCTTGAATCGTGGCTGAAATAGAATCCGTCAGCTACTGCTGCTGTTGCAACTGCGTAAACTCCGCCGGGTTCAACAATACCACCACCGTCAGTTGTTGTTGTTTCGTCTGATATGGGTTCTTCTGTTGTAGTTGTTGTTTCGTCTGATATGGGTTCGTCTGTTGTGGTTGTTGTTTCGTCTGATATGGGTTCTTCTGTTGTAGTTGTTGTTTCGTCTTATATGGGTTCTTCTGTTGTGGTTGTTGTTTCGTCTGATATTGGTTCTTCTG
>JAFYFU010000005.1 GCA_017543595.1 Ruminococcus sp.
GTTGTGTGAAACAAGATTCAAACCGACACCAAGACGGGGATAATCGTTGAAAGTATGGTCATTAATTGCCCATTTAAGCCCGTCCGAACCGATAAAATAAGTGATATGTATTTCGCTGTCTATGGTAATTTCATGACCTATGAGAGAAGTTTCGCCGACCTGAGAAAGACCGCTGATTATAAAGTCCTGACCGTTGACCGTGAATGTCACGCTGTCGGCTGTCGGAGTGAATTTTATTTCGGGATATGAAAAAATCGTACCTTGATTCCGGACGACTGCGCCCTCCTGCGAAACTGTCATTATCAGCGGATTTACGGCATATGCGAACGGCTGACAAACAAAGGTTATTTCAATTTCACCGAAACGCCTTGAAAGATATTCTGATGCAGTAGTAATATCCTGCACAAAATAGCATTTGTCAGGCTCATTGGAAAACGACAGTGAACCGCTTGTATCGTCAAGCCATGCATAAATCTGACGGACATTTTCACGGGATTTCAAGCCGAGAGTGACAGTTATCCGGATTTCGTCACGGTTCTGTCTGTCGGGATAGAATTTTACGGGAGAATCGGGAACTGCAACAGGTGTCACGGCTTTCTGCGACTTATTGACAAAAGGTGCATTTTTCAGCAGTCCGAAATTTCTTGAATCAACATTATTGTAAATAAAATAACTCATTCATAAACTCCTATTCCTGCAAGATTCCGTTGAGTTTCTCTTGCGATGCCCTCAGCAATTTTGCGGATATCAGCATCATTGTTAATGCTTGCACTGATGTGTACAGTCACGGGAGCATAAATTTCCCTGTTGTCATAATTGCTTGTATTATAGCTGTTTTTTGCGGTGTCGAGAACAGCGGCGGAACGCATAAGCGAACTGTTTATTTCCGGCGGCTGAATTTTTTCAAAAGCCGTTTTTATTTTCATTGTCAAATCAGGGGCGGTTATGTCCTCACTCAGACTGTTGACAATTTTTGCGGTATCGTCAATTGTGCGCTGTAAATCGCCCTGTTTTGAAATTATGCCGTTTATGAAGTTGTCCATCATGTCGGGAAACCATTCATCATCATCTTTGAGCAGACCTTTTTCGGGTGTGGAGTGATGAAGTAAATCATAAATCAGTTCACCGAAATCTTCCCAAGTATCGCACCATTCGTCCCATTTTGATTTTATGCCGCATATAAAGTTATCAATGATATCTGCGCCCCAGTTCCAGACGTTATCAATAATTTCCTGAAATCCGTTTCTGATACTGTCAAATTCGTCAAGCCAACTGTTGACCTTCTCCGAAAAGTAATTAACGGCGGTATTTATTGCAGTTTTTATCACTTCAAATCCTGTTGTAAACATATTTTTAAGGCTGTTGAAATCATCTTTGACGATTTTGAAACAATCAGATACAAAGGCTTTAAAATTATCAAATTTTTCTTTTGTTTCATTGATTTTATTTTTTACAGCGGCAACGATATCGGCAACAGTTTCGCCTACTCCCTGCCAGAAATTATTCCATGATTCGCCAAATTCTGAAGTATTGAAGAAATCGTTTATATCATCTTCCGAATCAAGCAGACTTTGACTTATATCATCAACACCGACACTTACATTTTCCCAGAAGTTATCAATATCAAGCCAGTAACCGTCCCAGTCAATGCCGCCGAAAGTATCTGAAAGACCCGTCAGAGCGTCCGAAACAAGACCTATTGCACCTGCAAAAACATCACCCGTCCAGCCAAGAACAGGCTGTAAAAATCCCTCCCAGACCGCAAGAGCAGGAGTTTTCAGAAAGTCCAATGCACTGCTTAAAAGGTCAACTGCTGCGGCTAATCCGTCAAAAAGTTTCGGGAGAATGTCATTTCCTGCCCATTCAATAAACGGAGCGATAATATTTTCCGAGAGCCATTCAAAAAGACCACCGACTTTTTCGATTATCGGGGAAAGACTTTCGAGAATACCGCCGAAAGATTCTGATAATCTGCTGAAATCAATGTTTTCAAATGCTTTAAAAATGCTTGAAAATCCGTTGACAAGACTTTCAGAAACCGTCTTGAATACCGAATTATCGCCTGAAAAGCCGTCTGTAAGATTTTTCAGAAATTCTTTTCCGACATTTTTGAAACGCTGAATATTTTCCTTTGAAATGAGAGTTTTTATAAATCCTGAAATAATCTGCGGAATTTTCGGAATAAGCTGACCAATTGCAATTGCAAGGGCTTCACCGATATTCGCAAAAAATTCAAGCGATTTATCGAGCATTTCAGGCGCATTTTTTACAAACTTGTCAACCAGATTTTTCGTGATATCGGGCAGATATTTGATTAATCTTTCAGTGACTTCATTCAGACCGTCAAAAATTCCGTTGAATAAAGTTACTGCGCCGTCTGCAAGCTGAGGAACGAAATCCGGCAGCATATCCACAAAGTCAAGGACAAGTTTTTTTGTTCCCGTGATAAGTGCGGGGATAATTTTTTCGGTAATCAGGGGCATAGCAGAAACAAGCATTTCCGCACCTGTCACGATAATTTTATTGAACGTTCCGAAAATCTGCGGAGCGATTCTTGAAAAATTCTTTTCGATTTCGGTAAGATTTTTATTGAAAATCTCCTTTGACTTATCCAGAGCTGAAAAGATTCCGTTTTCGTTGAAAGTGTCAATAATTTTATTTCCGTCCTGCACTATACCTCTCAGATTAACGGAAAATTCGTCATAGATTTTCTTTCCTGCGCCTTCGAGAGCCGATTTGAAAAGCGTAATATCGCCTGCTAAATTGTCAAGGCGGATTTTTGACATTTCTTCTGCCGCACCGTCACAGTCATGGATAGCTTCTGTAAGCTTCATGAAATCCTCATCGGAAGAATTGACAATTGCAAGCAGTCCCGACATACCTCGCTGTCCTGCGATAGTGCTTGCATACTGCGCCTTTTCGACCTCAGAAAGATTTGCGAAACCTGCACGCATACTGTCAAGAGTTTCCCTGAAAGACTTCATCGTTCCGTCCTCATTTGTGAGGGCGATTCCGAGAGTTGCCATAGCTTCTGCGACATCATCTGTCGGAGTTGCAAGGTTTGTGATGATGTTTCGGAGAGCCGTTCCCGACATTGAGCCTTTTATGCCTGCATTTGCCATAAGTCCGATAGCTGCGGACATATCTTCAATCGAATATCCGAGCGCACCTGCGAGAGGAGCGACATACTGAAATGTTTCGCCCATCATTCCGACATTGGTATTTGCATTGGAGGCTGTTTTTGCGAGGACGTTTGCGAAATATTCCGACTGGTCAGCGGACATTCCGAAAGCGGTCATTGAATCCGTGACAATATCTGAAACTGTCGCCAGTTCCTCACCGCTTGCCTGAGCAAGATAAACAATTCCCTGCAAGCCGTTTTCCATGTCCTGAGTTTTCCAGCCTGCCATAGCCATATATTCAAGGGCTTTTGCGGATTCTGTTGCGGAAAATGAAGTAGTTGCGCCCATTTCCGAGGCTTTTGCGGATAACCTGTCAAATTCTTCTCCTGCTGCGCCTGAAATTGATGCAACGGTAGACATCTGCGATTCAAAGTCCGAGCCTACCGAAAAGGCAAAAGTTCCGACAGTTTTTGCGGCTTTTGCGAATGTTGCCGCATACGTTTCAACGGCTTTCAGACCTGCTTTAAAGCCTGTTTCAGTGACTTCAACGAAAGCCTTTGCAGATGTTTCAGCGGCTTTAAAGCTTAATTCTGCGGCTTTTTTCGTCAAGTCATCGATTTTCTCACCGAGGGACTTAAAAGCATCACCAAGTTTTTGTAAAGCACTTATTTCTTCGTTTTGAGTGCGTTCAAAGCGTTCAAGAGCCTGATTGCTTGATACAAGTGCGGATTCAGCATATGCAAGCTGTTTCCTGTAATCGTCATACTGATTCCCTGCGGATTTTACGGCATTAGCCGCCTTTTCCATTTCTTCCTTTGCTTTTTTGGCTTCCTCGGAATTTTTCCCCTGAGCGGCGGCAATATTTTCGTAAGCCTGTTTTGCGTTTTCAAGTTTCTGTTTTGCGCTTTCGTAAGCGGCATTTGAAGTATTTACAGCGTCTTTCAGCCCGTCAACTTTACTTTGATTTGCGGCAACCTGAGCAGCGAGATTTTCATGCAGTTTTGTGATAGTTTCAATGCTTTTGTCACCTGCATCAAAAGCTGTCATAAGGGTTTTATATTCCGATTTCAGGACGGACAATTCGCTGTTTACAGACTTTAAACCTTGTTTGAACTGCTTTTCACCGTCAAGGGATAAACGTGTTTTTAATACTCGTTCCGACATTCTTTCACCGTCCTAAAAAATATAAATTTTCTGAAAAATTTTTAAAAAACACTTGACACGTAACAAATTACGTGTTATAATATATACAAGAGGTGAGAAAATTGAGAAGTGTTTCTTCAAGAGAAATCCTGCAAAAGCTGAAACAAGACGGTTGGTATGAAGTGAACTGTGTAGGTGACCACCACCAATTCAAACACCCTACTAAAAAAGGCAGAGTTACAGTAACTCACCCCGTAAAAGATGTACCATATCCAACTGTAAAAAGCATTGAAAGACAATCAGGGGTCAAAATTTTATGACCCCGCCCGAAAGGGTTGAAAGGAGTAATTTTTATGAAAGATACGTATATTTTCCCTGCAATTTTTGAAATGTGTGAAAACGGAATAGCGATTGAATTTCCTGATTTAGAAGGCTGTCTGCCTTGCGGTGAAACAATTGAACAGGCTTTTAAAAATGCAAAGGAGGCACTTCTTCTTCATCTTTATGGCATGGAAGAGGACAATGAAGAAATTCCTGAACCTACACCGTTTAATCAGATTGAAGTAAATGAAAATCAGTCTGTAATGCTCATTGAAGTCTATATGCCGCCATTTCGTGAAAAACAGCATAAAAAATTTGTTAAGAAAACACTTTCAATTCCATCATGGATAAATGCCAAGGCTGAATATGCAGGCATAAATTTCTCACAAACTTTACAGGAGGCACTTATCTCAAAACTTAATCTCAAATAATTTTAAGACCGTCCGACAAGGGCGGTTATTTTTTTGATTTTCTGTAATTCTGCAAAAGCCACATATCCATAATTTCGCCGTAGGTATGCAGGAGAATTTCCTTGTAATTCATACCAACAGCGAAACCGCAGGACTTTATTTCAGATAAAAGATTACGCTCTTTCAGTCTTTTTTTTCGCTTTCAGTGTCGAGTAAATCGGGGTCGGGTTCTTCACCGTCAGGGGCTTTAAAGCTTACACTTTCACCGATACACTTAAAAACGTTTTCGGCTGCTTTAAGTGCCTCCGCAGGAGTGATAATGCACATAAGGTCATCATATTCAACAAAGGGCTTTTTCTCGCCATTTGCAAGACCGAGGACAATTTCTGCATTATGTCGGAAAACTGCACCATTAATCAGAATCGTGATGACGTTGCAGAGTTTTTTGAATTTTTCGCTGTCGGTTTTGGAATCGTTAAGCCATTCACCGATATTTGAAAGATTGTCGCAGATTTTTTCGAGTTCGGTCATAGCTCTTGTATTGTAGCAGATTTCAAACTCATTTCCGCTGATTTCAACAGTATATTTTTTCACGGAAATCAACCTCCTGTATTCTCTGTGATATTCAACTTGCCGAAAAGCCATGTTCTGCACGCTGATTCGGTGTCAAAAATGGCAGTTTCCTCGTAAGTATTGTCCCAGTCGGGCAGAGTCATAATTCTGCAAGTCATTGTAGGGGTCTGCCATTCGATATTCTCGCCTTTTGTATTGGAATTTTCGGACGGGAGCTGAAACTGTACTTTGTAAAGCAGTGTCGCTTCATACATCAGAACGCCGTTTAATTTCTTTGTTTTGTAGTATCCGAAACCGAGATAAGGCGCAACATCGCCCGATTTTTTACGCAATACCTGAATTGTATCCGGTGCTGTACCCTCAGTTACAACCGTATGACCGAGCAAATTTGCCTGAATCGTGAGGCTGTCGGAGCTGTCTGTACCAAAATCCGAAACAGTCACTTCGAGCGTGCCGTTTGAAAAGCTTGTATCCATTTCTGCGATAGCATCATCAGCATAGAGGGGATTATCGTTTGAGTTGATAGTTTTATTTGCGGCAACTGCACGACCGATTATAAAACCTGTGCCGTATGTGGGAGCTGCGCCCGAATTTTCCGCTGTAATGGGAGCGGCAACAGGGCATTTAAGACCGATTTTTGCCATAGTTTAAAAACCTCTTTTCTTTAATTCTTCGTCATAGACTTTCATTTCTGCTTCATAGACCTTTGAATCCATATCTTCATAAATTTTCGAGATGAAGTCATCACCTGCGATTTTTTCCGTTTTACTTGTACCGTAATTCAGGATATAGGCTTTATGAGCATTTCTTACGCCGTTTTTATCCGTACCCTGCGGATAAATTTCACGGGCGAGGGGATTTTTATTTTTTGGAAGTTTTGCGGCAACGCTGTCATGCATTGAGCCTGTTTCAATGTGTCCTGCATCTGTGATAGCCTTTTTCCATTCGTTAATAGTCACTTCCGCACCTGCATCAAGCATATCCTGTACAAGTTCACCGTCAACACTTTTTGCAAGATTATATAAATCATCTGATAATTTAAGAAGTCCGTCAATTTTAAAGCCCATTAAATCACCTCACACAAAATTGAAGTATGAAAATATTCCGTATCGGGTTCATAATCGAGATTTACGTCACAGACAGCGATTTCATCATTACAGCTAAGAATATTTATGATATTATCGGGAATTTCTGAAAATTCTGTCTTTGTGAAAAAATCAATTTTTATGTAAACGCCTTTCTGAATGACCTGATTATCAGCGTGAAAACATTTCATGCCGACTTCCTTCCAAACGACATATTCAGACTGCTTTGAACTTTCGGCATGATATACATTTTGATGAACTGTCAGGAGAATATCACGGAACTGCTGTACTGTCATATACCCCTCCGTTTTCTTGTATTCTTGACAAACTAAAACGGCTTGCAGGCGGTTTCGTGTCGGAAACGTGCTGAACCTGTTCAATTCTGTAAGGAACATCATTAATAACTGCAATATCCTGCGTGGATACAGAACGAATCAGGGGCGTGATGATAAGTTCGTCAAGTTTTATATCCGCCTGCAAAGCCGTATAAAAGCGATTCATGCCGAGAGTTTCATATTCAAATCTGAGAGTTACAATTTTTTCACGCTGATAAACAGGTTTGTTTCCTGCCTGAGCGACATTTACAAGCCTGTAAAAGCTTACAATACCGCTGTTAAAGGTCAGAAACTTGTCTTTCGTGGATTTATCTAATTTGTTCAAGGCTCATCACCGCCTGCTGTTGTATCATCAGCTTTATATCTCGCTCTGAGGGCGATTAAATCGCCCCTGAAATTGATTTTGAAGTCCTCCAATGAATTACAATAAATATAACGGCAGAGGTCAAATAAAAGCTGTTTTGCGGTCAAATCCGTTTCAAAGTCGATTTCCGTACCTGCATATTTATTTATCATATTTTCCGCACGGGACAGAATACCGCTGATTTTGGTATCTGTTGCGGTATCTGTCCAAGTTACATCAAGGTAATTTTTCAGTTCGTCAAGCATACTTTATCAGCCTGATGTTGTTGTCACCGAACCGCTGACATTTGAATTATACGAGATAGCAAGCGGAGCGAGATTTGAAATGTCAAGATAAAGGAAGGAATTAATATCTTTCGGTCTGCCGTTGCCGTAAAGTCTTATTGTGTAAGTCCTCAAATCTTCGAGGAATTTGTATTCGTCTGAATATTCAAGTTTTCCGCCTCTTGATGTACCAAGACCCATGAAATAATTTTTAGCGATACCGAGGACTGCATGACCTGACGGAACGGCTACGGACTGCACAATATCAGTCGGGAAAGGAAGTATATTTGAAACGTACTGACCACCTGTCGTGAGAAGAGTTGTTGCAGGAACGATTTTTGTAAAATAGTCCGCAGGATTGCAAATCAGAATAACACGGTTCACGGGACGAGGATTATTATTTTTATCTTTTGCGAGATTTGCGAGAAGTGCGCCGTAGCTTGCAGGAGTGAAAGAAGTGACAGAAGTTGCAGTTTTACGGGCATAACCTGTTGACGGGTTGAAACTTCCTGCGAAATTTCGGGTCATGCCGACAGGCTTTTTCACACCGTCACCGTCAACAAGACCGTTTTCAAGACCAATGCTGAGGGCATCCGAGAGAGTTGTACGACAGTATGTATCAACCCACTGCGGACCAAGTTCGAGCATATCCTTTGTGACATACATATAGCTTGTAAGTTTGCAAAAAGTCAGGTCAATAACTTCAACCGCACCTGTAAGCTTGTTTGTGATTTCCGTGTTGAGTTCGTCCCATGTAGCCGCCTGTGATGCCTGATTATTGAGTACCCACTTGATAGCGGCAGAAGTATTTGTGAAGTCAATGAAGTCAAGCAGAGGGTGGTCTTTTCGCATATCGTCCATAGTAGCGTCAATGACGGTTTCGGGGAGTGCGGAAGTTATATTCGTGATAACGCCCTCATTTCGGGCATTAGCGATAAGTTCGTTATAGAACTTTGTCTCTTTGCTTGTAAGCTGTCGTCTGCCACGACCTGCGAGGATAGCACGGTCAACATTTTCGATAGTACCTTTGACCTGTTCCATAATTGAATCGCTTATGAAGTTCTGATAGTCGCTTGTAGCTTTTTCGATACTCTTTTCATCGCCGTTCTGGAAAGCTTCTGCCATAGCGTTTATGAGCAGAAGTTTCTTTGCTTTGAGTTCATCAAGATTTGTAATTGTAGGCATTTTAATTCCTCCTGTTTAAAGTCGTCAAATTTTAAATAATTTTTTGAATATCTCGGATTTGTCCTGTTTTTGTGGTTTTTCAGCCATAGCATATATTTTTTCAATGCTGTTTTTGTAAGCAAGCATTTCGACATGATTTTCAACGGAACTCTCAACCTTTGAACTTATCTCATCACAAAAGCCATATTTCACGCAGTCCTCAGCGGAAAGATAAGTTTCATTGTCGAGCATTTCCGTCAGTTCTTCATTGGTGATTTTGCCGTCCGATTTGACGAGATAAGCGGCTTTATTAGCCTTATTGATAACGTCCAAATCATCAGCGATTTTGCGGAGCTGTGCGGAGTTTCCTGCGGCAACAGCCCACGCATTATGAATCATCATCACGGCATTTTCGGACATTATAACTTTATCCCCTGCCATAGCGATAACGCTTGCAATCGAACAGGCGAACCCGTCAATATAGACTGTAACTTTTGCGTTATGACGCTTTAACTGCGAATAAATTGCAGAGCCTTCAAACACGCTGCCGCCCGTGGAATTGATGTACAAATTTATGAATTTTGCATTTTTATGCTTTTCGAGTTCTTCACGGAAATGCTGTGCGGAGGTCTGTGATTTTTTGACATTACCGAAAAAATCTTCACCGTCACCCTCAACAGTTGAATAAATATATAAATCAAGAGTTTCGGCACTATCCGAATCCGCACGGACTTCAAAAATATTAATACTTTTCAGAACTATCTATCCTTTCATAATTTTTTGTGATATAGTGTTCCTGCGACCATTTTTCATTGATAACGGGCATACCTGCCTTGTCACGGACTTCATCAATATTTGCAAATCCGCAGGAAATCAGCTTGTCCACGTTTGCCGAAATATCGAAAATATCAATATGTTTGATACATGAAGTATCAGCGACAATGCGAGAGCCTTTGCAAATTTGGTCTGCGGTGAACTGCTTGCCTGTCAGCTCCTCGGAAATCATATCCGCCAGAGGGTCAATGCAGTTCGTGAGCATGATGTCATAGGCATCTTTCAGCCCTGCAACATCACCCTTGATAAGTGCAGGCGGAATCTTGAAAGCCTGTGCGGAACGTGCCAGAGCCTCGTCCATTAATACCTTTATATCGCTTATTTCGTTGCTGTACTTTTTAGCGGCATCTGATGTTGACGGAGTATATTTATACCCGTCAAACAATGGAAGGACGGCATTTGCACTGTCAAAATACGACTTGAAATAGTCATTCATAAGGCTTTTGAATGTCGTTTCAAATTTCATGTCATTTTGAGCGAGTGCCGAAATTTCAAGGATACCTTTTTCGCCGCCTGATTTTTTATACTTGCCGTTTGCGGATTCAATGAGCTGAGAGTACATATTGAAAATATTGTCGATAATCGCAGATGTTTCAAAATTCGAGTATTTCAAGTAGTAGACCTGTGAGATTTTGAAAACATCACGGAAAACATAATCGCCCCTTGAAACGTTGGTGAAAATGGTTTCGGTCACAGCTTTTTCGTCTTTTTGGAAGTCATCAGCGATAATTTTCTGACCGTTTATCGGGATAATCAAAACTTCTTTCTGATAGAGGAGTTTACAAAAAACTTCTTGCCAGAACTGCGTTGAATTTTGGTTTAAATTCGGGCGGAAGTTGAGGTTATGCCATTCAAGCCCTCTGATTTCTTTGTTATTCTGAAAAGTTTTGAACTCACATTTTGCGAGAAGTCCTGCGATTAATTCAATCGTTGTGATAAGTGCAAAGGCTTCGAGGGCGATTGAAGTTTCAGTATTTCGGTAAGTTTCGATATTTATCGTACCTGATTTTTTTGCAAAAATATTTCTGAACCAGTCAACAATTTTAATAAATAAACACCCCCAAGTCTGAAATATTATTTATTGGTGCGCTGTACGCATCAAGAATATCGGATACACATTCAGCAGCGACAAAAGCCTTGAAAGTATCGGTTTTACGGGATTTCGGCTCAATCTTATCATAAGTCATGTTGCCGTGTGAAGAAGTTTCAATTTTTGAGTTGTTGCAGCACCACCTCATCATCGGAGAATCGCCCCAAATGAATTTATGATTTGCAAAGCCGCTTGTAATTGTGGGTATGCGTAACATCTCATCAGACGGACGTATCAATTTTACATTGTCATAGCCCTTATCTGCCGAGAAATTTATGCTCAATAGGGCTTTTCTCAAAAGCTGATAGCGATAGCTGTCTATTCCAATTTTCAGGATTTGTGAATTGCGCTTTCGTGCCTCGTTTTCAAGCCATATGCAAGGCAGTTCGGGAGGTATTTCGGCAGCGTCAACAAAAGTACAGATACCGAGCGATTCCCATAACCTCAAATCGGGCTTAATGCGTTTCAAATCGGGACATTTCGCACAAATCCAAGTATGGGAAATCCAGTAATCCAGACCGTTCACCCTCCACAATAAGCCTGCTCCGAGGAAGTCGGTAGTTTTCATATAGTCGATACCGCCCACGCAGTAGACCCCGCTTATAGCATTTTCATCAATCGGGACATTCGTTGCCTTAATTTCCTCCCATTTAGCGACAGCACCGATAACCTCTTTCGGGGGACGGTTCATGCGCTTAACCATAAAAGCCTGATTTGCAACGGGATTCTGCAAGTAATCAGCATATTCAATATCCATTTCCTGCTGTAAATCGGGCAGATACGGAAGTGACGGATTCGGTTTTGTCCAGTTCTTCTTATTGTGAACTTCATCTTCATCATCAAGGCGGCATACAAACGGCAGCGTTCCGTTATCTGGGACTTCTCCCGAAAGGATATTCAGAGATTTTTCGAGCATATCGTCAAGAGGTCCGCCCCGAACATCTCCGTCAGTAGTAACGATTGTTCTGCGAGGGAATTTAACTTTACCTGTACCTGTTGTGGCGACAGTGATAAGCTTATAATTTTCGTAAGCGTGATATTCGTCAAAATCGACTTTTCCCTGTCTGCCTCCGTCTTTGGTTTTCGGATTGGAAGTGCAGAAGTGAAACTCCGAATTTGTATCGAGGTTTTTTATTTCTTCCTTTGTCCAGTGGAAATGGCTTTTCATTTTTGTTTTATTGGCTTCGAGAATGTCATAAACGTCCTGCCATGAGGTTTTAGCCTGTTTTTCGGCAGTTGCAAAGATATCAATATCGTAGTTCCTTACACCGTTTGTCGGAGTTAATAAACAAAAGTCCTCAAATGCAAGATAGCCGTTTTTGCCTGCTCCACGACCAACATATATAAATAAAATCGGAAATCTTAAAGTCCCGTTCTCACGGTATACGCTGTTATGGAGCGCAAAGCAGAATTTTTCCCATTCAAACAGTTCAAACGAAAAATATTTCTGATACGAAAGATATTTTTCAAGCTGATTCTGATTGATAAAGAGTTTTTCAGTGCGGAAAACATTCTCAATGAAATCGCAAAGCTGAAACTGTTCCTTACAGCAGGCATATTTCCCCGAACGCACAAGATTTATATAATCCGTGATTTCACGGCAGTTTACTTTTATTTTTCATTTTCATCACCTTACCGAACCTAAAATTTTAAATCACTAAACTTAATGAAGTCATGTAAATTTTCAAATGCTTCCTTTGCCGCCTGCAAATTATCGTAATGAATAAATGCTGTTTTTGTGGGGTTGCCGTAATTATCAATTTCATACACAAATTCAATATCAGCATCGACCTCGCACTGAATCAAATGGATAAAAATAACTTTGTCAAGATTAATAAGCGTATCTTTGCGCCTTATAAAATTCATAAAATTCCACCTCTATCCATAATTCCGCATTCCGAATTAAATTTAAAGTTCATCATCGTCCTCCATGATAATATTACTTATAGATAAATCAAGCTGTTTCAGGATAGCTAACATTGACTTGTTGGTGTCACGCAGTTCCTTTATTGCAGGGTTAATTTTCCTGACTTCACAGCCGGCGGAATTTTTTTCTTTCAGGATTTCTCCTTGTTCTGCGATATCGGCTTTGAGGTTTTCGGAGATTTCAAAAAGAGCGATATAGTCGTCAATCAGATAAACAAAAAGGTCAATATCTGCGTCATGCCTTGCAAGCTGATTGACAAAGGACTCTCTCAGAGCCTCAGCCTTTTCGATAACTTTTTTAACGTCCATGTTCTCACCTCTATTTAAAATCGTCAAATTTGCGCTTTTGAGCCTTATTGTTTTTTATTGGAAACCTCATGTGCGAGAAACTCTCTTTTGTCGAAAATTGCGCTCGGTGTACGACCTGCCAGAAAAAACCGTTTTTTCGGACAGGGGGTATCACCACCGTTCGGGAGTTGTAAAGCCCTGACTTTCGGCATATATTCCCCTTTTATGTTCCCGTTCGTGGCAGTCGTGACATAAGGGCATAAGCTGTATGCTGCCGTTGTAAGTCCTGCTGTATGCGAGTTCGGGGAAGTCTCTCAGCGGCTTGACATGATGCACCAGAACCGCCTTTGTATACCGCTTGTTCTGCCTGCACCTGTAACATTCGCCGTGATACTCTTTGATGACCGAACGTGAGAGCCTGCGCCACTCCCTTGAATTGTAGAAGTCTTTTAAGTCGCCCGTCCTGATGAGCTGCTTCAACTGTATCGCTGTATATATCATAAAAAAAATAAAGACAGGAGTTTTTACCTGTCCTTATTGTATCATAGATTTTCGTAAAAGTGTATTAACTTTTGGTAATAACTTTCATTATTTCAGTAAAATTTCAGCAATTGCGATAAGCTTTTGTTTCTGCTGTTCGTTCATCTGATTTACAAGTTTCTGAAGTTCATCGGGCTGAGTTTCGTGCCCGAGAAGATAATCAGTTGTCACTCCGTAGAAGTCAGCTATTTTAATTAAAAAATCAGCAGTCGGCAGACGTTTTCCTGTTTCATAGTTCTGATATGTGTTATAGCTTATTCCCGATATTTCACAGAAATCCTTTGCATTGGCAAAACCTTTTGATTTTCTCAGTGATTTCAGAATATCTTTGGTTTCCATTTTATCACCTCCTGCAATTATTATATCATACGTTTGTATTAAAATCAAGATAATTTTCACTACAAAAATATACAAAAGTATGATGTATTCTTTGTGCAACCATACAAAAATACTAAATTATAGTATAAATATATGATTTTTGCTTGACATTTCAGTATATTTGTGATATAATATATACATACTAAAAAGAACGGAGGTGATTAAATGAAAAGAAAAAAGACTGCTGCTGAAATCTTAGAAGAAATCAACAGCAACCTTGACATAGTGCTGAGTATTCTCTCCAAACTCGCACTTGTCGCAATGAGCATAGCAACAATCCGGCAAATCATTGGCTTGCTCTTCTAAAAGAAAAAAACAAAGTACCAAAGGGGCGAAAGCCCCTGAGGGAAATGTTCATATAGATTATACCACATGAAAGGAGTGAATGTCAATGGATAACAAAAAACTTTTGCTGAAAGTTATTGTTAAATCTTTCCTTGTGATATTATTTGCAATATCACTTATGAGAATCATATTTATTTAACTTATTATCGGTTTGTCTGAAATGGCAAGCCGATTTTTTTAATCATCATCAACAAGCAGAATATCTTCCATTATGCAATTAAGTCTCTTTGAAATTACATAAAGCCTGTGCAGACCGACAACAGGCTTATTTTTATTTCGGCTCTGATTTGAAAAGAAAGCACGGTCACTCAAATTACATTCACGGCATAACTGCGAAATATTTTTAATTCCTGCTCCTCTTAATCTCTTTTCAATTTCGGGCATATTAAGGTAATATTTCATTTTACCTGCTCCCTTCGCAAAGCCTGAAACTGCCCGTAGCTTATACCGATTTTCTTACATTCAGCAACGATTTCGTTTATTGAAAGTTTCTTTTCAGTTGGTTTTTTCGGCTTTTTTCTGACCTTTTCGGGCTTTTTGTTTCTGTCGTAGCGCAGGCGATAATACTCGCACTCATTGGGAAATTTCTCTTTTATATCACTGCAAATCGAGAGATTCACACATGATGCACATTTCATTTCGATTCCTCCTTTGCAGCATATCTCCAACAATCACAGCAATAATAATGAGTATTGCCGTTGTATGGTGGTTTTGAAATGTCA